>JAKSKU010000016.1 GCA_024401565.1 Paludibacteraceae bacterium | reverse complement strand
AGACACAGGGGACGCGGAGGTTAGCCCCTAAATCCCCTGAAGGGGACTTTGACTGCACCCAAAAACATGTAAGTCCTGAAGAGAACTATGCACTATAGAGACACAGGGGAACACATAGGTGTCATGGTCGTAGGGGCGGGTTTCAAACCCGCCCGTGGACGTGTAAGTTAACCCCTAAATCCCCTAAAGGGGACTTTTAATGTCTTGTATGCACCACAGAGACACAGGGGAACACAGAGGTGTCATGGTCGTAGGGGCGGGTTTCAAACCCGCCCGGCAATCCTTCATCTCGCATATTAATCCCTGCGGTAATGCCATTGTCCGGCGACAAGGGCAAGCCGTAGGCTGATAATTAAACCGACCGTTTCCACGGCCGTTAGAGATTGATCACTAATCTGCCGGGGAATACCGGCAATTATGAATTCCGCATTTTTTATTCCGCATTTCGCATTCCGCATTTCGCATTTCGCATTAACTCGCTGAGAATCGCATATTTTCATTCGTATTTTATTTATTTATCAGATTTCCTTTTTTAACGCTGATTATCTTCGTCTCTGACTATAGATCCAACAACGTAATAGGCTTCAAAATTATGAAAGAGTTGTTTTGCTGGAAAGTTATTGGACTATAATAGTATCAGACATGAACCATTTGTGAGCGATCTGTCTTTTTGCTTGTTTAAAGCCATTGTAGAGCAACAATAGTAATCGTGTGCAACTCTGTATTATTGCAATCGTTGTAGGACAATACGGGAGCTTTTAAATGCGTAATGCGGAATGTGAAATGCCAGCGTATCCGACAGATTGTGAAATCCGTTCGTTATTGAAATAAAAAAGGGAAACAGAATGTCTGCTTCCCTTGTGCTTAAAAAGAAAAGCGAAGATTTGCACCTTCGCTTTCTATGAATGTATATTAAATGTCCTTTGCTTCGTCTGCGTGGTTAGTGTAGAACACTCTCAATGGAACTGAAGTCACCTTGATGAATCCCTTAGCGTCCTCGCTAGTCCATCCCTTGTTCATCTCTCCGTACTCACCAAACTTTGTCTTAACCAAGTCGTCCTTAGAATCAACACCAACTGTTGAGAATGTGTAAGGACGAAGCTCAAGAATAACCTCACCGTTTACGTGGCGCTGGCTCTCCTGAAGCATAGCCTCGATGTCGCGCATCACTGGCTCAAGATACTGGCTCTCGTGTAGGAACATTCCGTACCAGTTAGCAACCTGATCCTTCCAGTACTGCTGCCACTTAGATAGTGTGTACTTCTCCAAGAACTTGTGAGCACCGATGATTACCATTGGAGCTGCTGCCTCGAATCCTACACGGCCCTTGATACCTATGATAGTGTCACCAACGTGCATGTCACGACCGATACCGTATGCTGCTGCGATCTTCTCAACCTCCTGGATTGCTGCGATCTTGTCAGTGTATTCCTTACCGTTAACTGAGCAGATTTCACCGTTCTTGAAACCAAGCTTCAAACGCTCGCTTCCAGTCTTAGTGACCTGCTTCAAGTATGCTGTCTCAGGCAAACCTTCGCGTGAGTCAAGAATCTCACCACCACAGATTGATGTTCCCCAGATACCTACGTTGTAAGAGTATTTCAACTTGGTCCAATCTGCTGCGAAACCGTGCTCGTTCAAGTAGTCGATCTCGTACTGGCGAGTAAGTGCCATATCACGAGTTAGAGTGATGATCTCTACGTTTGGAGACATTACCAAGAAAGTCATGTCGAAACGTACCTGGTCGTTACCTGCACCTGTTGAACCGTGAGCAATTGCGTCTGCACCGATCTCATTTGCGTAACGTGCGATAGCCATACCCTGGAAAATACGCTCTGAAGAAACAGAGATTGGGTAAGTGCCGTTTCTCAATACGTTACCGAATACCATGAACTTCAAGCTCTTCTCGTAGTACTCTTTTGTAACGTCAAGAGTGACATATTTAACAGCGCCCAACTTGTAGGCGTTCTCCTCGTTCTGCTTTAGCTGCTCCTCGCTGAAACCACCTGTGTTTGCGCAAGCTGCGTATACATCGTAACCCTTCTCTTTAGCTAGGTACATCACTGTGAAGGATGTATCCAAACCGCCACTGAATGCGACTACTACCTTTTTGTTTGCCATTTTTATTTAGCTTATTTAAATAAAGACTTTATCTTATCTAATAGAGTCTTAGACTCTTTTGCTGGCAACTTGTATGGCATTGGTCCATACTTTGCCTCAATTGTTTCTTTGCATGTTGGGTCGAGATCCAACTCCTTCTGAGCGATCTCCACACAATCTGGATCATTAGGATCGAACAGCATACCTGTGCAGATGCAGTATCTTCTGTCGGTGCGCTGCAGAACGTCGAAGTTGACACATCCCTCACAGCCGTGCCAGAAACTCTCGTCGTTTGTCAACTGAGCGAATGTCACTGGTTTGTAGCCATGCTGAGTGTTGAGCTTCATTACTGCGGCTCCACTTGTAAGGCTGAAAATCTTTGCCTCTGGCCAACGTGAACGTGCCAATGAGAATGTCATGTGCTTGATGCGACGAGCCAATCCCAATCCACGGTATCTGTCTGGTACAATCAATCCTGACGTTGTGACATATTGCTTGTTGTCCCACGTCTCAATGTAGCTAAAACCTGCAAAGTCATCACCACACAAAGCCAACACGGCCTTGCCTTCAATCATCTTTTGCTTTACGTATTCTGGATTACGCTTGGCTATACCTGTACCACGCACTTTAGCCGCAGCGGCTATAGTCTCCAAAATCTCGTCGACGTAGTGCACGTGGCTCTCGTCGGCAAGCACAATTTTAATTTCTGGTTTTTGCTTTTGATCTTGAATCTGATCCATTGCTAATGAATTAATCTTTCTTCAATGTTGGAATAAACTTGCTAAGCGACTCGATTACCGCACGCTTTGTCATTCCTTCTTTCATCACACATACTACAGTGTCTTCTCCCGCTACAGTGCCGATGATCACGTCTGACGCCTCATCGTCGATTCTGTATGCCATACTGCTTGCATAACCTGCTCTTGTATGGATAACGAGAATGTTTCCAGAAAAATCTATTGTCACTGCTGCACTGGTTAGGTATGCTGCCTGTGCCTCTGCCTGATCATCGTTGGCAGGTAACTTATAGCAATATCCTCCATCAACAGACGGTGTCTTGACCACCTTCATCGCTTTTAAATCACGAGACAAAGTGGCCTGAGTCAAGTTGAATCCTTTGCTTGTCAAAATCTGGAGCAATTCGTCCTGACTTCCGACTTTTGTTGTTGCTATAATCTCCTGTATTACCGAGATTCTTCTGTTTTTATTTTTCACCGTTGCTTCAATTTATGCTCACAACTGCCAAATATTTGTTTAAAATATATGATAACACGTTGCTAATGAGCAAATTAAGTATCTGCGACGTGTTGTGCTGATTTTTATGTTGCAAAACACTATGCAAAAATATACAAAATCATTATTCAATATTCATTTTCTGTATACTTTTTGCAAAAAAACGTGAAAATTATCTGTTGTCGACTGTCTCGGGATTCATGTCATGTCTGACTAGACGGTACTCTGCCATCTCCGCATATTTGGTGCCTGGCTTTCCATAGTTGCAGTATGGGTCGATACTGATTCCTCCGCGTGGCATAAACTTGCCCCACACCTCTATATACTTCGGATCCATCAGCTTGATTAGATCTTTCATGATGATGTTGACGCAGTCCTCGTGGAAGTCTCCGTGGTTGCGGAAACTGAACAAATATAGCTTCAGACTCTTGCTTTCCACCATCTTGACATTGGGTATGTAGCTGATGTAGATTGTGGCGAAGTCTGGCTGGCCAGTGATAGGGCAGAGACTTGTGAATTCCGGGCAGTTGAACTTTACCCAGTAGTCGTTGCCTTGGTGTTTGTTGTCGAATGTCTCAAGCACCGATGGGTTGTAGTCAGACGAGTAGGTCGTCTGCTTGTTTCCAAGTTGAGTAAGTGACATAATAGGGACTATTTCTTTGTCTGCAAATATTTTTCCAATCCGGCTTTACGTAGTCGGCATGCCGGACACTCTCCGCATCCGTCTGCTGGGATGCCGTTGTAGCATGTAAGTGTTTTGTTTCTTACCAAGTCGAGCACTCCAAGCTCATCTGATAGCTGCCATACTGCTGCCTTGTCTCTCCACATAAGTGGTGTGTGTATCTCGATATCATAGTCGAGAGCAAGCGCGACGGCGGCGTTGGCTGCTTTGATGAATGTGTTTCGGCAGTCTGGATATCCGCTGTAGTCAGCTTCTGACACTCCGGTCACAAGGTGATGTGCACCGATTGTGTATGCGTAGACGGCTGCGTATGTCAGGAAAATAAGGTTTCTGCCGGCGACGAAGGTGTTTGGCAACTCGTCTGCTGGCTTCTCCTTGCATACGTCGATGGAAGAGTCTGTAAGTGAGTTATGGTGAAGATTGGCGATGGTGTCGATCTTATGGATGACGTAAGGTACGCCAGCCTCTTTTGCTATCGCTGTTGCAATCTCATTTTCCAACACATGTTTCTGGCCATAGTTGAATCCGATTGCATACACTTTGTCGAAATTCTTTTTTGCCCAATACAGGCAAGTTGTTGAGTCTTGTCCGCCGGACAATAATACCACCGTTGTTTTTTCCATATCATTAAATTTGACGGTGCAAAGTTAAGAATTTTATATGGATTTCTTTATTTTGAATCGTTCTTTTCAAAATTCAAATGTCTCGATGCGATCCAAATGCACGAGGCCAGCATGGCGTATTCCAGGATGAAAAATGTTCTGGCTGGCTCTGTGTAACTTGGTGTAAGTCCCAAGCATGCTCTTGACGCTATTCCAATAATGAAAACGCAGATGATTCCATATTTTCCGACTAAACCATCGTCGTCTTTACAAATGAAATAAAGGGAATATATTATTGCTCCGAAAAAGATTATTGATACTATGCTGAGCACGATCAGTGTATCCATGTCTCCATTTCTAAAACTAGTCCAAGACATAATTTGTTTTGTGACAGGATATAGGGCAGATGACACTACCGTTATTAGCAATGGTAGGAGCGCGATTTTTGTGTTTTTGTCAAATTTGCCTCCCTGTTTTCTGTAAACAAAGTATGGTAATATTATGCCAAATACAATGGAAAGTAATGAAAACCTGTTGTAGAAATATTTCATCATTGGCGACGCTACACATAGCAGCAATTTTTTGTCCATTCCAAGTGTCGCGTATTCCGGACGGATTGTTGCTATTTCTGACGCTGTCCTTGTCGCGTTGCCAGGACATGTCATGAAAAACACCATATGGGCGATTGCTATCAACAAAAGAGTGCAATACAATTTGTCAATCTTCTTTGTCTCTTTATAAGTATATGCGATAAACAGAGCGTATGATAGAAACGCTGTCACGCAGACTTGCTCACAATTGCAACAGAAGAAAGCACACGCGCCAAGCAGTGGATATTTATACCATCTGTGCTGAACGCTACCGTTTTGATAATTATTTTTGAACGGAAATAGCGTGATCAGAAAAAACATCAATGGCCACATATACACAATGAATGTCACAAGATATCCGGCTGTCTTTTGGTCAGTAAGTTTGTATGTAGAAGCCAAAAGGACGGCTGCCAATGCATATCTCCAATCTCTTTTTTTCGAAAAAAGCTTATATGTCATTACTAATATCGCGGACAAAACAAATGTGTTTACCACACAGAAAACCCAAGTAGGAAGCTGCACGAAGATTAATGTCAGTGGTTCAATTAGCAGACGTGACGTCCATGTATAATACCTGTACTCCAGAAAAGAAAGCATGTCATCGTTGAATGTTTCTGTTGCAAACGATTTAAACACACTATAATCGTCTGTCGTGACGTCAACGATGCAGTGAAAAACCGCTAGAATAAAGAATGCTAACAAAAATGGTAGATTATTATTGACATTTTGTTTGCTTAATTCCATGTTGCTAAAATTATTTTAGGCAATTCATATACCCTAAATTCAAACATATTTTATTTTGGGCAAAGTTAAGATTTTTTTTGCAATGATAGGTATTTAACTTTGTTTGCTGTTTAATTATTTATGGCAATTCAAGGATAAACAGCACCCTGATCAGGATCGATGTTTGGTAATAAAAAAGGCGTCTTTTTCAAGACGCCTTTTGTCGGAAATGTTTATAGTGGAATGTTTCCGTGTTTCTTTGCTGGGTTCTGGCGATTCTTTGTCTGCGCCATATCCAAGCTCTGAATAATCTTCTGACGTGTCTGAGAAGGAAGGATGATCTCATCAACATAACCAAGCTCTGCGGCTCTGTATGGGTTTGAGAATGTCTTCTCGTACTGTGCCAATGTCTGAGCTCTCTCTTCGCCCTCCTGCTTTCTGTAAAGGATGTTTACCGCACCCTCTGCGCCAAGCACTGCGATCTCTGCGCTAGGATAAGCCAAGTTGACGTCAGTACCGATGTTCTTAGAAGCCAACACGATGTAAGCACCACCGTAAGCCTTACGAGTGATAAGAGTAACCTTAGGCACTGTAGCCTCAACGTAAGCGTAAACGATCTTAGCTCCGTGACGGATGATACCGTTGTGCTCCTGTGTGCAGCCTGGTAGGAATCCAGGAACGTCCTCAAGAGTGACGATTGGAATATTGAAACAGTCGCAGAAACGAATGAATCTTGCTGCCTTATCTGAAGAGTCGATGTCAAGTACTCCTGCCTGGAATGCTGGCTGGTCTGCTACGATACCGACTGTCTTGCCTGCCATGTGGGCGAAACCAACGATGATGTTCTGAGCGAAATTCTTGTGAACCTCGAAGAAGTTACCGTCGTCGACGATGCTCTCGATAAGCTCGATCATATCGTAAGGCTTGCTTGGATCCTCTGGGATCAACTCGTTCAACTTGTCGTCCTCACGCATTGGATCATCCATTGTTGCTGCGTATGGACACTCCTCGAAGTTGTTAGAAGGCAAGAAGCTCAATAGCTCACGTACCATCATCAAAGTATCCTCTTCTGTGTCGCCTACGAAGTGAGCAACACCCGACTTAGATGCGTGTACTGCAGCACCACCAAGACCTTCCTTGTCGATGTCCTCGTGAGTCACTGTCTTTACGACATCCGGACCAGTAACGAACATGTGGCTCTTCTCCTTCACCATGAAGATGAAGTCTGTCAATGCTGGAGAGTAGCAAGCACCTCCGGCGCATGGACCCATGATTACTGAAATCTGAGGAATAACACCTGATGATATAGTGTTCTGGTAGAAGATGTCACCATAACCTGCTAGGGCAGACACACCCTCCTGGATACGAGCACCTCCAGAGTCGTTGATTGCGATGATAGGAGCACCCATCTTCAATGCAAGACGCTGCACCTTTGTGATCTTGTTCGCATTTGTACGGCTCAATGAACCTCCAAGCACAGTGAAGTCGTATGCGTAAACGTATACCAAACGACCGTCAATCTTACCGTAACCTGAAACGATACCGTCGCCGCTAATCTTTTTCTTATCAAGACCGAAGTTAGAACAGTTGTGGATAACAAACTTATCGATCTCTACAAATGTACCCTTGTCAAGAAGAACTTCAATTCTCTCTCTCGCAGTAAGCTTACCCTGCTCGTGCTGCTTGTCGATCTTGTCCTGACCGCCGCCTAGCTCTGCAATTCGGCTAAACTCGTTAAACTCTTCGAGTACTACTTTTCTGTCTCTCATAGATTAATTATTTGAATTAAGCATTCTCTGGAGCATCCATTAGTGTGATAAGAGTCTGGTCGCCGTTGATGACGTCTCCCTCTTTCACTAGGATATCCTTGATAATGCAATCTCTTTTCACCTTGTAGTCGCTCTGCATCTTCATGGCCTCTACAACGATCACGCTCTGTCCGTTCTTTACTGCCTCGCCCTTCTCAACTAGGATCTTAACGACCTTACCTGGCATTGGTGAGAACACACGGTCCTGCGATTCGCTCGCGTCGCCCTTCTTTCTGTTCTGCAGATATTTAGCCTGCTGGTCTACGATTTCAACAGGGAAAGTGTTGAAGTGAGTGTTCACCTGATAGCTCTTTCCTCCCTTTTCTCTCTTAAACTCAGCGTTATAGCTACGTCCATTGTTTGTGATGATTGAGCAACTTCCGTTCTCTGCCATCACGATGTCGACTTCGTAAGTCTTATCGTCAATCTTGATTGTGACTTTGTTGTCCTCTTTGCTGATAAGCTCAACTTCAGCCACACGGTTTCCTACATGTACTTCCATTTTATCGACTCGTTATTAGATTCTGACCATACTTGTGCGCTTGCCGAACTCTCTCCATCTGCTGATAGGACGGTTGTCGCCTGTCTTTGGTGAGTTCTCCTCCAAGTTCACAATATAATCCATATATGACGCGATGATTGCGATATCCTCAACCTCGCTCTTCTCTGCCTCGTAAATCTTCTCCTCACTTAGCTTCTCTCCGTTCTCGGCGATAAACTTAGTGTTGTACTTTCCTTCTACGAACGCTGGCACATCCATGATCTTTCTTAGATAAGAGATGTTTGTCTTTAGTCCAGTGATCTTGTACTCGTAAAGCACACGTCTCATTCTCTCGATCGCGAACTCTCTTGTCACAGCCCAAACGATTAGCTTACCGATCATTGGGTCGTAGTGAACTGGAATCTCGTAACCCTCGTAAACAAAGCTGTCTACACGTGTTCCGATTCCTAGAGGCTCCTGAAGCTGCTTGATCACACCTGTATCTGGCATAAAGTTGTTCTCTGCGTCCTCAGCACAGATACGACACTCGATTGCGTGTCCTCTCTGCGACAAATCCTCCTGCTTGAATCTCAATGGAAGACCGTTTGCGACGTTGATCTGCTCCTTCACCAAGTCGACACCTACAACCTCCTCTGTGATTGGGTGCTCTACCTGTAGACGTGTGTTCATCTCTAGGAAGTAGAAATTCAAGTGGTCGTCAACAAGGAACTCGATTGTACCTGCTCCTTCGTAGTTGACAGCCTTTGCTGCGCGCACAGCGATCTCTCCCATCTTGACTCTTACGTCTGGAGTCATCAATGGTGATGGACTTTCTTCTACTACTTTCTGATTTCTTCTCTGGATTGAACATTCACGCTCGAACAAGTGTACGCAGTTGCCGTGCTGGTCTGCTAACACCTGGAACTCAATATGGTGTGGAGTCTCAATGAATTTCTCTATATAAATAGTACCGTCGTTGAATGAAGAAATAGCCTCACTCTGCGCTGTGTTGAATGCGTCGGCGATCTCCTCCTCTTTCCATACAAGGCGGATACCCTTACCTCCACCACCGGCACTTGCTTTTAGCATTACAGGAAGACCGATTTGCTTTGCAACCTTTACAGCCTCGTCTGCATCTTTCAATGCCTCCTGTGTGCCTGGCACTACAGGAACTCCTGCTGCGATCATTGTCTGACGAGCCATAATCTTGTCTCCCATCTTGATCATTGCTTCTGCTGGAGCTCCGATAAAGATGATTCCTTCTCTCTTGCAACGCTCTGAAAACTCAGCGTTCTCACTCAAGAATCCATATCCTGGGTGAATTGCGTCTGCACCGAAACGCTTTGCTGCGTCAATAATCTTATCTATGCAAAGATAGCTCTCTCGTGATGCGGCTGGACCAATACAACAAGCCTCATCTGCATAAAAAACATGCTTCGATGTTCTGTCAGCCTCGGAATACACTGCAACAGTCTTAATGCCCATCTCTTTGCAAGAGCGCATTACTCGCATTGCGATTTCTCCTCTGTTGGCAACTAAAATCTTTTTAATCATATTTTTTGTCTTTTTCTGTGTCTAAAGTCCATCGATAATGACGCACTTTAATCCAAAAACGGTGCAAAGATAACAAATAAATCATATTGTGTATCGTTTTTTTATACAATCAAGCTTTTTTTATGCAAAATTCTGCACATTTTCAACTGGTTTGTGCAATGTAAAAGTTCTGCTTTGGGTGGTTATTTGCTGATTATTAGTAAAATATTCTTTTTTGACCTTTTTTAACAAATCTGCAGTTTTTTTAAACTTTTTTAAGATATTTGTAAATTACAACTTTTATTATTATCAACTAAATTAGTATAAATGAAAGTATTTTGCGTGATTTCTTGTTTGATGATATTAAAAAGGATACTTTTGCGCCGTAAAAAATGAAAGTTAAAATAAACATGAAGAAAAGAACTTTTTTCGCTGTAGCTGGTACTTTCTTTGCCGCTACAGAGTTGATGGCTGGAGGTATTGTGAGTAATACGAACCAGCATGCTGCGTATCAACGTAATTTTGCTAGAGAGGCAACAACGGAGATTGATGCTGCTTATTCTAACCCTGCTGGTTTGGCATGGAAAAATGACGGTTGGGAATTAGCTTTCTCTTATCAAGCTACTATTCAGGAGAGAAACATAGAGAGTACATCTCCTTCTTTTTCAATGAATGCTGATGGCGACGGTTCGGCTACTCGCTCTTACAAGGGTGATATCGTGGCTCCGTTTATTCCAAGCCTACAGGCTGCTTATAAGAAGAATCGTTGGGCATTCTATACTAATATAGCTGTTTCTGGTGGAGGTGGTTCTTGTAAGTTCGACGACGGAATGGCAAGCACAGAAATTCTTGTTTCGGCACTTCCTTCTGTAGCTAATGCGGTTTTTGGCCGACCAATGTTTAATCAGTATAGTGTGGAGAGTCAGATGGAGGGATCTCAGTACATATTCTCTATGACTCTTGGTACTGCATTTAAATTCGATGACCATTTTTCTGCAAGTGTGGGCCTTCGTGGCAATTATGCTCTCAACCGTTATGAGGGTTATGTGAAGAATATTAAGGTTAACAATCCTTTGGCTCCAGGTGAAATGGTGGCTCCTGCAGAGTTGGCTGCTGGTATGGTCAAGATGGGTATGGTAGACGCTCAGACTGCTGGTGCTGTCGGTGGTATGACTGCAGATAAGGAGATTGACTGTGAACAGAGTGGATTCGGCGTGGCTCCGATTCTTGGTATTGCTGTTAACTTTGATAGAGTTCGCTTCGGTGCTAAATATGAGTTCCGCACTAAGATTGAGATCGAAAACAAATCTGAGAAAGACGGTGGAATGCCAGCCTACGCTGATGGACAGGTGCTTCGTAGCGATATCCCTGCTATCTTGGCTACTGGTTTGGATATCGATATCCTTAAGCCTCTTACTCTTGGTTTGTCGTACCGTCACTACTTCGATAATGCTGCGACAATCGACGCTTTCGATAAGGAGTGGTATAATAAGTGCGACTATGCTGGAAAAGGCACTAACGATATCGCTGGTGCGTTGGAGTGGAGAATCAATGACAAGTGGACTGTCAGCGGAACAGTAATGCGTACTCTTTACGGTGTGGAGGATAGATTCCAGAGCGATCTAAACTTCTCTCTTGACTGTTGGAGCTTCGGTGGTGGATTCAAGTTCTCTCCACGTGAGAATATCGACATCAACGTCGCATACTTTGGTGTGAACTACGACGATGATTATACTAAGGTTTATGCTCCTGATATGGCAGCGAGAAATCCTGGCCGTACAGATGTGTGCAACCGTGTAGCAAACAGTTTTGCCGCTGGAATCAATTTCCGTTTTGGCGGAGAGAAAAGTTCAGCTGCAGAGGTTGAGACTGTAGAATAATAAAAAAATTACAACCCTTTTTATCTTGCCGCAGATTGCATGTGATGTAGTCTGCGGCTTTTTATATAGGGTTGTAATCATAAAATGTTATTCTCCGTACTCGTGTTTTATTTTTCCCGACGTCGCCCCTGGATTTTTCTTTCTTGATGAATCATTCATCTCCTTCATTCTGCTCATATACAATACTGCCGTCAGGATTGTAAGTAGTCTTTGAAATCAAGCGGTTGTTTTTGTCGAACTTCTGAATCTCTTCCAAATTGCCATTCTCCACATTATAGTAATAGACGGAGTGTCCATCTTGATCATACGTCTCTTTTGATTCTAGCATTTCATCACCATTGTATTTATTAGCTTCAATCAAATTTCCATCGACGTCGCGTGTGCAGATATAATGGTAAGGAACTCCGTATTCAGAATGAAAATATTCTTCTAGCAAACGATTATTGTCGTCGACGATTCTTTTAAATGTTAGACATCCCTCATCATCATACTGACAATATACAGTTCTTACACCTTTGTCGTTGAATTTTGCTATTGTGCGTAAATCCCCATTTGAATTATAATCACAAGACTCTATTTTTCTTCCGGCGTCGTTGTACTTGAATGTTTCTCTAGAACCAGCATCACCAGTGATTCCATAATGTTGTATTTCGACCACTTGATTCTTGTCGTTATACTTTAGGCGACGTTGATTTATGATCTGAACCAATTTCTTTTTTCTGAAGTTCAATGTAAAATCGATCTCTCCGTATTTTCCGGAAAGAGTCAGATCAGGGAAACCAGACTCTTCTTCTGCCGTCTTGGTCCATAGCTTAAAATATCTAATGCCCGATATGAACCCATTCAAGTCCGACGATTTCAATCCATTTTCCTCAAAAAAAGAATCTACAAGCTGCTCATAATCTTCAATCTTGAATTTTTCGACGAACCATTTTACTATTGACTTTTCCTTATCAGAAAGATCAAAGCCATACTCGCCTGGCATACCATGCCCATGAGTTAGAGTAGCTTCAGTGGTGATGTTGAATTCTTTATCTACATCTCCGATTTTGACTTTAATCTTTGAACCTTCAGTAAGCTTGTTATAATCAATTGTTTCCATAAAATATTTTTTGATGCGACACACGCATCCGACACCTGCTGCGCAGGAATCGGCTACCCATCACTTTGTGCAAAGTCCTCCGGACTATTAACACGCATCCGACACCTGCTGCGCAGGAATCGGCTACCTATCACTTCGTGCAAAGTCCTCCGGACTACTAACACGCTCCCGACACACGCGTCCGATTCCATTTATTCGGTCGAAAACTGAATAAATGGTGTCGGTTTCATTGATTCCCGTTTGACGTCATTAGAATGCCCACAAATCTTCGTCGGATGCCATATCTATTCCCTCTTCCGAGAACATAAAAGAAAGACCTGTTGCGATGTCAGTGTAACTCGTGTTCCAATCGGTGTCGACTACCCAGCCATAACGTTTGCCATCCTCTTTATAAATCATATATCTAAAATATATGAGATCCATCACGCGCTCTTTCGTGATGTGGTCCAAATCGTAGTATGTTGGATCTTCGTCATCTTCTTCGTCTCCCTCAAGCTCTCGTTTGCATTCCCTCATCTCTTCAATGACCTCGTAATCCGATTGGTAATAATCTAGTAGAAGATCAGGAATCATGTCACGATATTTCGCCTCGTTTTTCTTGTAATCCAAGTAGTTCTGCCTTTGCTGAGGTGTGATGCCATCCTTGTGATGTGGCTCGACTTTGATCTCGTACCAACTATTACAACCATCGATGTCTGATTGCTCATATTTGACCCATTTGTTATGGTCCAAAAACAAGACGCCAAATACTTCATCTATGATATGACCGTGCCTTTTAGAATTCAACACCCATCCATTCTGCACTTTGATGGTGTCTTCCGACAAGATAATAGAAACAGCGTGTTCTTTGCCTGTGATTTCTGCCAACCAGCCAAAGTTTCCTTCACGGTCGAAATACAGAGCCTTTATAACTAGAGCGTTACAAAGAGAGGTTTCATTCACCTTATCAGGCATCAAATTATCTTCAGAGCTATACCAACGGCTGTTCTCGTAATTCTCTTTGTGATAAGTCAGCAGCACCTGAGGCACATTCTGTACGTATTCGTTAATATTTTCACGGTAACGCTGGTATGCATTACGCTGGGCCTCGTTTATCTCCTCGTTTTCTGCACATTGAAACATGATATCTCCCACACCATTGCCGCAAAATGGAATAGTGACCGGCAGAGTCATGTAACCTTCCTTGTCGAATGTCAGTTTACTGAAAATTGCGTCGTCAGTAGGGTTGGTTTTTAAATAATCCCATCCTTTGAAAATTCTTGGTTTACCATCGGACAAAACAACAGTAATAAGATACTGCTCCGAAATAAAATTAGACAGCCAACCATAATTTCCCTTTCGATCTAAGAATAATTGTTTTGGATTAAAAAAGCCAAGAGTCGCTTTAGAATCGACAACATCAATTTTTAATTTTTCTGGCAAAGCCCAAGATCTGTTGAACATCTCATAATGATTCTTAAAATAAGATAAAAGAGTTTCGCGAAATTCACGTTTGATATTTTGTAAATCCGCCAAATAAGACAAGAACGCTTCTCGCTGAAAATCAACAATTTCCTCTTCCTTACCACACTTGACTACAAGATCTAACAGATAATCGTCGCCAAACCAAATCCCAAGATTAATTTTCTTGGTCCATGCTTTATTACTCTCATCATACACCAAATCCCTGAATACAGGGTCGTTAATCTGCTTCATAGTTTTTTATTTAATGCGTAATTCGTAATGCGTAATTCGTAATTGTCGGGAAAACCAATCTGCAGTGGAAATCCCAACGGTTTTCTTTGTTAATGTTTTCACCGTTAGGGTGTTTTCCAAACACAACATGTTGTGGTGTTTTCCAAGCGATTGATTTTTCATATAAATCGCTGTTTTCTGTTTTGATATATCAAATTTCATATGTCGGCCACAGTAGCCGAAAGGCTTCGCCTCTTCGTCAACCATGGTCTGTTAGGACAACCGTTGCCACGGTTGGGGAACTGGCCCACAGCCATTTTATCAGATGACCAAAGAATCTATAGAGCCTATGCAGATTCCTTCTTTTGTGTTGTCATAATAAATGGCTAGGCCATACACAGTATCCCATGCACATTCACAAACCCATCCGTAACGAGTGCCATTCATATGTAAAAAGAATTTATTGAATTGAATAAGCGACTTTACAGTCTCTATATCCATTTCTTCTGCTTTATACATATCAGCAAGATCCCATATCTCCGATATCACTTCATAGCTATCCTGATAGTAATCCAATAATACCTTTGGATACTCAGCTAAGAATGTTTTTTCGTTTTGAAGATATTTTTGATAGTTTTCCTTATGTTCAGATCTAATTTCATTACCTGAGAACATCGCGTCTGCAACTAACAAAAGCCACTCTCCATCAGTGCCGTTGATGTCAGTTTTGATCCATTTCCTCCATCCATTATCAAAGAACATCTCTCCAAACACATCGTCATCAACTATACCAAAATTCTTAAACACACTCCATCCCTTGAAAATTCTTGGTTTGCCATCGGACAAGACAACTGATATGAGATATTGTGACGAAATAAAATTTGACAACCAACCATAATTTCCATTACTGTCAATGAATAATTGCAAAGGATTGTAATAACTAAGGACTTCTTTATAATTAGCAAATTCTATTTTCAAATCATCTGGCAAATTCCATCTTCTGCTAAACTCTTCGTAATGATCTTTATAATAAGAGAAGATCACTTTATACACTTCGCGTGAAAAATCTGGTAATTTTTCCAAATAATTTTTGTACGCATCTCGCTGTTTATCGGTTATCAATTCGTTTTTATCACACTCTACAACAAGATCTAATTGATAATCATCTCCGAACCAAATGCCAAGAGGAATTCTCTTTGTCCAACCTTTCTTCACTCCGTCGTATTCCAATTCCCCAAATACCGGGTCGTTAATCTGCTTCATAAAATTATTGTTTTTAATTAAAATTTATATTTCATTGATTGGAACATTATAACCATTCATGCCAAACAATGTCGTCAATTAATCAAGAGAAAGACTTCTATCATCTAATAGAAAATCAAATATATTCATGATTATTATCCCATTATCATTGATATATGTTGGTGTCGATTAGTTTCTGTAGATGTATTTTCTTTCAATATCCATGTCTGTCTCTAAATATAATGCAAAATATGCATTTATTTCGACGCAAATGTAACATTTGTCCTTAAATGTTCAAGGAGGATAACTCTTCTTTTATTCAAGAACAATCTGCATCATCGGTTTCAACGATCCCCAAAACCGTTTTCATTTGCAAATATATCAATCAAATTCAAAACTGCAAAATAATTGCGTTATTTTTACATTAAACAGGCAAAAAATTAGACGGAGCATGCCCCGTCTACAAAATGATGATTATTTTATCAAATCTCCGATCCTAATTTCTTCCTTTGACAAAGAAAGACGTGTTGGTCTTAATTTGTTGTAATACTCTTTCTGCGCTCGTCTGCCACAACAGATTGCTCCGTAGACGTATTTGTACGCCATCTCCATTCCAAGATCCCAATAGGCAAAACCGTTCTCTTTGAGCCATGTGCCTAACGCTGCCATCTGCACCGTGCCGCTGTTGTCCTCAATATGGAAGCCACACAAACTGGCGTAGGCGTTGTGGGTGATGAATCCTAATTCTCCTGCCACCAACTCTCCTTCCTTATTCCATAGCTCCACACTATCCACGCTGACCTCGTCGTCGGGATTATCATGAATGGCCCTCAACACATCTAGCAATGGGGGCACAACCCACGTCTCATCATATTGGGAGATGAGTGTCTGAGCGCATAAGTCAAAATTCTTATTGAAGGTCAACGTATAGTCGGCAAACTGTTGACGCACGTATCTCCGCGTCTTCTTGGGGAATGTGAATTCCTTAAAGTCGACAATCATCTTTTTCGCATGGTGGCGGATGGTCATGTAGTATCGCCACGCATACATTCCTCTCTTCGTCTTCTTCACATTGGAAAGTCGGTCGGCATACGCCATCAGCTCCTCCTCCGTCATCACCATCTTCTCCATCGACATGGGATAATACCCCAGCGAAAGAGCCTTTCTTATTATATCCTCCTTGAAATCCGAGCATACAGCGTCCTCCTCGACAATCTCTCGCAGATAATCGTCGATCTCCGGCAAACCAAGTTTGACTTTGAAATTCTTATGGTTGTAGACGAGTTTCTGCTCAAGATTATCAAGATCTCCGACGTCTTCTATTCTGACGCCGGAGTTGAAAAGAGCTAGTTCAAATGCATCTTTGTAGGTCATAGCGACGTCATGTTTTTATGTTCCAAACTTACGATTTCCTGTATTTCTTCAAATATTTTCTTTGCTTCAAGTTCTTTCAATCCCGATTTTTTTGCGACTTCAATTAAATCGGTCGACGTTGGTTCTATCTTATCATTTATAGATGTTGTATGAAATCCGTTCATTCCATAACTAGGCAATAAATCATACGCAGGAGCAAATCTCCAATCCTTGCCGTCGTTTAAGAAAGAGAAATTTTTTGCATGGTCATCCTTGTTTCCAATCAGATAATTGAAAACCATCAAACGATATACTTTCCATAATTCATCAGAATTATGAGTCAACGCATTGCATACCTTAAATATATGAAGATAATCTATGGATGGTATTCTGTAGTCAGCGCACAACAATCCTGCCATACTAACGCAATGAAGTTTTCCATTCTCCGTTCTATCAAAACGCTCTACTCCAAAATATTTGCCTTCAAATAGTCTTGTCTCTGGCATTTCCACTCGACACTTCTTTGCCAGTAGTGAATATTTATATTCTAAGACGCCAATATTTTGAGAATCTTCTTTCGCCTTGAATTTTACCAACCATTCTTTTCCTTCGTACTTAGCAAAAACTTTTGGCCTTGCACCTCCCGGAGAACCTCCTCTCCTTTGAAACTCTTCTATTCCAAAACCATCATATTCTTCGCTACTTAATATCTTTTCTGATTCTATAGCCAATTTTTCAAAGTCGTGATAATCTTCGTTCTGAGTGACGCTATAATCAGGGAAAAACTCTAAAGCACCTCTTCCGTTAGTTCCAACTAAAGCCAATCGGTCTAGCAAAGAAAGAGAACGCGGATTTATACCTTTTTGATGCAAGTATCTGTCTAAAATCAACGAGCCCCATCCATCTGGCAAACTATCGTCAAAAACGCCAAACCCGCCTTCAAACGGATGATTTTTAGCTATTTTGATGCCATTCTGCAATGGCAGTTCAAACGGAGATATTGAAATGCCCATCGACAAATATTCCGGAGTATATTCAAAAGCACATACCCCATCTTTTGTAAGTGTAAGCCTTCCAACTTTTACATCTTTCCAAACGACATCTAAAATCTCAACTCTTTTCATTTGTTACTTCCCCTCTTTCTAGTCGGCAATTTATCCGCCATTACATCTTCTAAAGTCAAATATTGTTTTTGGGCAAACAAAGCATCAAAATCAGACAACATATTCATCGCAAATGCTATTTGAAGCAAACCACGCAATGAAATCTCGCCCGTTCTTTCAAACCTTCTGTACGTTGGCAATTTTAATCCTGCCTTTATGCTTAATGCTTCTTGCGTCATGTTGAGCTCCAACCTTCTGTTTTTTACTCTTTCTGCAATTTGCATTAAGACATCGTATGGATTCAATTCGTCAACTGATAATATATTGTAATTTAACATAGAAAATCCTATATAAGTAATAATATTTTATCAGTTGCAAATATATAAGTTTTTGCTTTTTCGACAAAATAAAAAATACGGAATGTAGCAATCGCCACATTCCGTATCGTATGTTTAATTCATTTCTAATTTTAGAAACTTAGTTTTATTCCACCCATTGCTGTTGCCTTCGGCATTGGGTAGCCAGCGATAACCTCGTATTCCTGAGCAAGTAGGTTTTCGCCCTTAGCCCAAACGGAGATGATATCGTTGATCTTATATTTCAAAGTGGCATTTAGCAATGTGGCGTTCTCTTTCTGCTCATCCTTGCCGACGGCAGTGTAAAGTCCAGCAAGTTGCTGCAATCCAAGAGACGCAATCCATTTGTGGTTGCAAGAGTGCCAGTCGACGCCGAGATAGCCTTTGTAGGTTGGCACCGACACAAGTTTGTTCTCCTGGTGTAGCCAAGAGTGGTTGGTGCTGATACCCCAGTGCTCTTTGATTCTCCAAGTGATCTCAGCCTCAGCTCCCCAGTTTTCCAACTCGTCTGTGTTGACGTTTTTCTTGTTGATTGTCTGGATCATATTGTCGGCCTTCATATAGAATAGGTTGACGCCGTAAGTGATTGCGTGGTTGTATTTCTCAACCTCCACACCTACAACCTCATCATGATACTTGACTG
The DNA here is from genome assembly GCA_024401565.1 of Paludibacteraceae bacterium. Lineage (GTDB taxonomy): Bacteria > Bacteroidota > Bacteroidia > Bacteroidales > Paludibacteraceae > UBA1723. The sequence goes on along the minus strand of JAKSKU010000016.1, from coordinate 37,011 downwards.
AGTCTGTGGCAGTGTATTTTCCACAGTTCAATCTCTGGTTCCATGATAGCTCGTAGTTCCACAATCTCTCTGCCTTTAGATCCTCGTTTGAAGGTGGATAAAGGTACATATCTTTCATTGTCGGATTACGGAATCCTTTGCTTGCCATCGCCTTAACCTCACCAGTTGCGACGGGACGATAAACGACTCCGAACTGTGGAATCATCTCAAGTCCGGCTACAGAGTGGTGGTCCACTCTCAAACCTGCGTCAAGAGTCACTTTCTTGATATCCTGACGAAAATCAGCGTAGCCAGCAAACTCATGGTTTCTTACCTCCGCACTCTGCTTGTTCTTAGTCTCCAAGATCTCGTCAGTCTCACGGTCTGTATAATATGCGTCGCCATAGATATTCTGGTAGTCGAAGCCTAATGTGAAGCGAGAGCCATCCTCTGTCTCAGCACTCTGAAACATCGACACTCCCATCAAAGCATCCTTGGATCTGAAGAATCGAGTCTGAGGTTTTGCTCCCTCAGCATAACCGTCGTTGATCTTATGTCTACCGAAATTATCGTAGACGGAGATACGTCCATTCGTATTCTTGTAGTGATTCTCCAAAGCCAACGTCGCCACACCACGCGTGATCCACTGGTCAGCCTCATACATCGGAGCATCCACAGATCCCGGTTGCGACGCGTTGAAATGAGTCACATTACCGTCGGCCCAGACATTCCAATTCTCAGTGAAATCGTAGCCCAACTTCAAATAGCCGCCATACTGCTCAAAGCCCATGCGTGGACGATGGTTGTCGCTTCTGCCATACTGTCCGCTGACGGTGCTGCTAAACTTCCCCTTCTTGATTCTGTTGGTAGCCTCTGCCTGAGCAGTTCCCCATGAGCCTCCACCAATATTGACGTCGGTCTTAACTCCGTCTTCCTTCATTCCACGAGTGACGATATTGATCACTCCGCCCATTGCGTTTGATCCGTAAAGCACAGATGCTGGTCCACGTAGCACCTCCACCTTCTCCGTGATCATAGTCTGATAAGAGTCGGAAATAGGATGGCCATAGATACCATTATACTGTGGATGACCATCAATAAGAACCATGATTCCACCTGTTCCGCCAGAGATACCACGAAGGTTGACTCCTCCAGCCGCTCCTCCGCTGACACCGTAGCCCATCATGCCACGAGTAGTGACGAACAAACTTGGCACGTTCATCACTGCCGACGGAAGAACATTAGTCTGTTCATTCTTCACCAACGTCTCCCTGCCAACGACAGAGACCGTCATAGGCAAGTGGCGAATATCAGAAGACATACGAGCACCAGTCACAACAACATCCTCAAGATAAGTTGTGTCACTTGCCGTTTCGTGAGCTTGTGCGTAAATTGGGAGCAAAAGTCCCAATATTGCGTACTTTTTCATAAAATGTTATTTATTATTATCGATATTTACAAGGTTGTACTTCTTTGAACCAAAACCGATCTTTTCTGCGTAATCAGTGATATAAGTACCATGCTGACGGTTGATTCTCTCAATCAACGGTTTCTCGTCGTCGCCCTCAGCAGCCTTATGAGTGAACACAAGGTCAAGGCAAGCCTGGTCTACAGCCACTGGATCAAGGCTGGCAAGAATACCCATATCCTTCAATTCTGGTTTTGCTGGATTGCCATCGCAGTCGCAATCCACACTCATATTATTCATAACGTTGATATACACCACATTGCCCTTCATATAGTTGTGTACAGACTGAGCTGCCGCAGCCATACTCTCAAGGAAATGATCCTGCTCAGGAAGGTGAGCCCACATAGTGTCGGGATTCTCAGTCATACCTGCGGAATGGATGTAAGCCTTACCTGCTGTCGACGCCACACCGATAGAGGCATTCTTCATCACTCCACCGAATCCACCCATAGCGTGGCCCTTGAAGTGAGCAAGGTTGATCATGAAATCGTAGTTTTTCAAGTGTTCGCCCACAAGGTCGTATTTCAAACGAGATGAATCCTGGATTGGAATTCTCATGTCGCCAAACTCATCCATTAGATCCACCTTGAAGATAGAGTCAAAACCGTGCTGATGGATAGTCTCCCAATGCTTCTTAGGATCCTGACGAGTGCCACCGTAAGCAGTGCAGCACTCCACGATAGTACCGTCGACCTTCTCCACAAGATTACGGATAAGAGTCGGCTTTAGATAATGGTTGTTGCCACCCTCACCTGTGCTGATCTTCACAGCCACCTTACCAGAAGGATTGACACCAAGCTGCTCATAGATACGGACAAGAGACTCAGGAGAGATCTCAGATGTGAAATATACTGTCGACGCTGCAGCAGGAACAGAATCGTTAGCTGGCTCAACGTTTGCTTCTGTAGGATTGTTGCCGCAGCTTAGCATAGCTGTAGCCAAAGCGAAAAGAGAAAAAAACTTTTTCATTATACTTAATATGAATTAAACCTTTGCAAAGGTACAAAAAATTATTGGGTTTCATTGATACCCGAATTTTGGCAAACATTACCATTTATTCGGGGGAATTTAATTAAACCACAGAGGCTCAGAGATCAAGGAGAACTAATTTACGATTACTTTTTGAGAATAAATTCCATTTTCTGTTTGGACCACTACAATCAATAGGTTTTGAGAGATTCTTTCTATGTTAAAAGAATGAACATAACCAATGCATTTTTCTTGAGCGATACATACTCCAGATGCCGTGTAAACGGATATTTCTGTCAATGGCTCATCACTTTTCATTTCTAATGCTGATGGTGTCTTTAATATAGCAACAGCGTTGTTATACAACATTTCATTTGTCATTGTTACCTCTCCATACACTGAATCATCATAGAAAATTCTAAAAGATTCAGTTGAAGACGACGTACAATGGCATCCTCCATCTAGTTTTAAGACTAATAAATATTCTCCAGACTCATAATAGGATAGGTTAGGAGTTAGTCTAATCAAATCTTTCGCAACATTTCCTGAGCTAGACCATGCCAAATTCCCGTTAGGATCATAAAGAGAGGCGACGTAACCACTGGCATTATCAGTTTTTATCTCTATAGCACTATTCTCTCCGTTATAATGATTGGGCGTGTATCTGGCATTTATCAAATCGAAATTGATATGTTCAACCTGATAATTTGTTAGAGTGATGTATGTGAAATGATCAGAAAAAGATTCCCTAGCACCATTACTGTTTTTGAAAGTAATATCAAGCCAATAGTCATCTTGTGATAAATTACCTGCCGAACTTCCATCCCAGACATCCGCGATTCCATCCTCAATTGCACCTCCACCTTTCCACAATAATTTTCCGTTGCGGTCATAAACAGAGCATTCCCAAGAATCAGCATTTGTCACTTCATATCTGACTCTTCCATATTCAGTATGTTGACAATTGGAGAGTAAATATTTTCTTTTCTTTGAGTATGTGATTTTAGGTGCATTCTCTCTTTTAGGGTATATGCCATAGAAGATTTTTTGATCATTGATGTAACCACATTCCTCAACGTCGTCCAAATAAATAAAATCATTTTTGCTTCCCCTCCATCCCCAATTTATATGAAATTTGTTAGGGAAAAACGACGAATAACCATCTATGATAAAATAATGAGATTCTGTTATTGATCCTTTTTTTCCAAACATTATCACTGGACGTCCGCAGTCAATTTCGGTTCTGATTAGTTCGTTCCAATTTTCAATTGTGTTGTATTTCAGCCAATCCTCTTTGTCGCAAGTACTCACATAATAAGAAAAAGTCTCTAACGCATCCACCATATTGTTTGATGTACACCAAGATCCCGTAATGCTGATTCCTGCGAATGTTTGATAATGCATATTACATGCCAACCCGATATCTTTGATTAATAGAGGACAATCTTCTGGATTACCATCCCTTAATACAGGAAGGAATATTATCCCAATTATATGTTCGATACTTTGATTTTGATGGATGCTGCCACATAGCCATTAGTTGTCCAATAGCAATTGCTCCACATCCTGCCAACGTCCTTTGGCATTGGTCTACTTCTCCAATGCTTGAAGGACAATGTGCGTTATATGAGGGAGAACAGCCATCAAATGGATTCGTTGTTCCACTTTGATTTCTAGACTGCCCCCATTCAATTTTCTCCATATCTCCATTCTTTTGCTTTATCAAAAGTATCTCTCCTGGAGTATAAGCAATAACATCACTTGCCATTTCTAAAAATAGAAATAGCATAACAATCTTTTTTACAATCATAACATTTTATTTTTCTTTAGTTAGTCCTTTGAAATTGTGAGTGTCCGTTCTTTTTACAAGATCATTTATTGATTCTGTCTCCCAAACTGTATACACTTCAACAAATGGGTCTTCATTTTCAATATTTTCTCCAATCTGATTTAAACTTCTAATTGAATCATTACATTCCGACTCATTCCATATTGTATAGACAATAGAAACATAGTTGTCAGTCACATAATAATAGTTGTTTGTTAATGGTATTGTGTGACCATAACCACACTTAACTAAATAGTCGTGCTCCGAAAATTTTAAGGCCATAATATTTTGAGAATAGTCGGTGTCCATTCTTACAATAAATCCTACTGGTCCAAGATTATCTTGATGAATCTCAGGGCATCCACATAACACAATACCCATAAATGCTCCAATACTCGCTTGGACTAAACGAACTTTTCTTTTCATTTTCTTTTTTTGTTATACATAATCTCATTTCGATAATAAAAGATTGTTGTAGATTCTTCATTATCTGAAATTCAATTTCAAAGATACAAAATATCAATCAATAAATACAAAAACAGAATTTGAAATCTATCATAAATTACACGATGGTTTCATTTAATTCATTCCAAGGTTACTGCAAATCAAATTGTTGATTATATAGCAGTTGTTCCAAATAAGGATTGTCAAGGGCCCATGTTTGATTTATTTGGCCCTAACCCTCCCACCAACGCGTGTACGTAGGACGAGCGTGAAAAAAGAATAAGCGAAAGTTAAGTTATAAACTTTCTTTTTTGTAAATTGCGGTCATTTTAACAAAGACTATATAAGATATGCAAAACAATTCTGTAATCAATTTGATAATTTTCAAAATCCTGTTTGTGGGAATCATCGCGCTATCATCAAGTTGTTCGGTGAATCGTAAGATGTATAATAAAAAAATCGCACAGATCGCAGATTCCACAGGTTTTGTGTTCCGTCCTACACGCACGATGGAACCAGTGAAAAAGCCAGACGGTTTAGTAGATACCGATTTTGGTTTCGAGCTATGGTATAAATCATCCGACGTCGACGGGGATATCGCCCTATTGACAAAGGAACTTAAGAATCAGTCGCAGGAACTCAGCACCAATATTGAACTCCCACTATTCTGGAGCACAAGTTGGGGCAACAACTGGGATCCGCTTGGCAGATGGGGACGAGAGAACATGTCGGAATGGCATATCGCGCTTCCCAACACAGAGATTGACTCCAAGAGAAATAATGCCGACATTTCAGAGAAAGGTCAGGTATGGAAAGTGTCAATCACTCCATACGACGGTTATATACGCACATATTTCCAATTGGATTGTATCAAATCCGGAGACCGATATTATCAGTACGATTTAGGAGACCACGATATTTATATACATAAATAATGACAGACATTTAGAGAAAAACTGTGAATGTTAAAATCAAAAGAATAAAATGGAAGAATCTAAAATTTCTAATATAGTTACAAACGCAACGCAAACTATAAAAACAGCCATACTGCAAAGTCAAGCTCGTGCGGTAAAAGCTGTTAATCAAGAACAGCTTGCTTTATATTTCGGGATTGGCAGATTTGTATCGGAAAATACTCGCAATAAAAACTGGGGGAAAGGCGTAATAAACGCAATAAGTAACCAATTAAAGCAAGAACTACCAGGATTAAGAGGATTTGGAGAACGCAATCTAAAAAATATGCGTGCTTTCTATGAAACATGGTATGACATAGAATCAAATTCGGCAGTTTTGACTGCCGAATTTGACAAAGAATCGGCAATCGCAACTGCCGAATTAACGCAACATATTGATAATAGAACAAATACAATTCATCAATTACAACTAACGAATGTACCAAACTTTCCTCTATCCGAATTTTTAGGGATAAGTTTTACTCATCATATAACAATTATCACATACACAAAGGAATTTGAGGAACGACTCTTTTACATCAGATACGCATACAACAACAAGACATCAGTAGATGTGCTTGAACAACTGATTCGCAAACAAGATCTTTATCACCATCAGGATAATATACCAAACAACCTTCTCAAAACCATACCTGACTTCAAACAAGCCTATCGTGCAATAAACATGTTTAAGGATGAATACCTACTTGACTTTATTAATGTAGAGGAACTAGGTATGCATGATGAAGATGTTGACGAAAGAGTAATAGAACAAAGCATTGTTCATAATGTCAAAAATTTTATCATGACATTTGGTCGAGGTTTCGCATTTGTTGGCAATCAAGTTCACTACGATAAACTCGGGCATGACCACTGGATTGACCTTCAGTTCTACAACCGTGAATTACGACGCACCGTGGTATTTGAGCTAAAAAAGGGAAAATTCAAAATTGCTTATTTAGCTCAACTTTCAGCCTACTTACGTATTCTTAATGACGACGATCGTTTAGAAGGAGAAGAACACCCTATAGGTATAATACTTTGCAAAGACATGGACAAAGCTTATGTTGAATATGTAATGCAAGATTACCGTCAACCTATGGGTGTGGCGACCTATAAAACAGCAGAGGATATTGATCCTGAGCTTATGAAAGTTTTGCCCCCTAAAGAAGATCTTATAAAGATACTTTCTGACAATAATAGTAAGGAGGACTGACAATATTAATACAAAAAAATTCAATAATGACAGACATCAAAGATATAGCAGCATCAATTGCGTCGGCACTTGCTTTGCCTAAAGACAAAGTGGCTAACGTGCTTTCTCTTCTTGCCGACAAATGCACCATCCCCTTCATCTGCCGCTACCGTAAGGAGATGACAGGTGGTATGGATGAGACAACGGTGGAGAGCATCATCAAACTACAGAATCAGATCATCGCTGTGGACGAACGTCGCAGCGCTATCATAAAGAGTATTGAGGAACAGGGCAAGCTTACTCCTGAGCTTCAAAAATCGTTGGAAAAAGCGACGTCGCTTTCTGAATTGGAGGATATCTATCTTCCTTATAAACCAAAGAAACGCACGAAAGCGGAGAAGGCTCGTCTGCTCGGACTTGAAGGCCTGGCAAAGATGATCATGTCGCAAAATTCCCGTTCCGACGGTGAGGATATGGCCGACGATTACTGCCGAAAGAACCGTATCGATATCTCTGCTGACGAAGCTGTGCAGGGAGCTTTGGATATCATCACTGAGTGGATCAGCGAAGACCAGCGCACACGTTCACGCATCCGTAGTTCCTACCGTCGCAACGGCATCGTCCAGAGTGAGGTGGTGAAGAAGAAAGAGGATGAGGCTGGACAGTATCAGACATATTTCGCCCATTCGGAACCACTCTCAAAAGTGCCGTCGCACCGTCTGCTTGCAATGCGACGTGGAGAGAAAGAGGGCATGCTGAAAGTGTCGCTCAAATGTGATGACGACTGGTGTATGGATAATATCAGCGGGCTTTTCGTACATGGCAATTCCGACAGTTCATCACTCGTGAAATCAGCGGTGAAATCAGCTTACAAAGATTATGCACGTCCTGCCATCGAAACTGAGTTTGCAGATTCCAGCAAAACAAAAGCCGACGAGGAGGCTATCGACGTCTTTGCGAAAAACGTGAAGCAGGTATTGCTCGCGTCGCCATTAGGTGAGGTGGCTGTGCTCGCCATCGACCCTGGCTTCCGCACAGGATGCAAGGTCGTTTGTCTGGATTCACAAGGTAAGTTGCTAAACCATACCGTTTTATTCCTTTCTCGTGGAGGTGCGGAGCTTCCGAAAGAGCAGGAGAAAATGGTGGCATTGATAAAGAAATATAAATGTGGAGCGATCGCTATTGGCGACGGTACTGCGAGCCGTGAAACACAAGAGGCTGTGGAGAAAGCGTTGTCGGATGCCCGCCTCAACGAAGTGGAAGTATACATCGTCAATGAGAGCGGAGCCAGCATCTACTCAGCCAGCGAAGTTGCCCGTGAGGAGTTTCCGGATTATGACATCACCGTGCGTGGAGCCGTTTCCATCGGACGACGCTTACAAGATCCGTTGGCAGAACTTGTCAAGATTGATCCGAAGAGCATCGGCGTCGGCCAGTATCAGCACGACGTCGACCAGAAGATGCTGAAAGAATCGCTCGACCGTGTTGTGGAGAGCGCGGTGAACCACGTCGGAGTCAATCTGAACACAGCCAGCAAACACCTGTTGACATACGTTTCCGGCGTCGGTCCGAAACTTGCGGAGAACATCATTGCATACAGAGATGAGAACGGAGCATTCACGTCGAGAGACGAATTGAAGAAAGTGCCGAAACTTGGCACCAAAGCCTTCGAGCAGTGTGCGGGATTCTTGCGTATACGTGGGCAGAAAAATCCACTCGACAACACAGCCGTCCATCCGGAGAGCTATGCCGTGGTGAAGAAAATGGCCAAAGATTATAAAGTGACGGTGGAGGAACTGATCGCCAACAAACAGGTGAGAGAATCCATTGATTTGAACAAATACGTCGACGCGAAGATCGGTTTGCCTACATTGCAAGACATTATGAAAGAGCTTGATAAGCCAGGCAGAGACGTAAGAGAGAAGATCAAACCGTTGGCATTCAGGAAAGACGTGAAAGAGGTGTCGGATTTGCAAATCGGAATGCGATTGGAAGGAATCGTCACCAACATCACCAACTTTGGAGCCTTCGTCAACATCGGAGTCCACAGAGACGGATTGGTGCACGTCTCAGAATTCACACGACAGCGCAACGTCGACCTGCAGACAATAATCTCCGTAGGCCAGCGATTGAATGTAATCGTGAAAGAAGTGGATATGAAATTGAACAGAGTAGCGTTGGCGTTGGAGAAATAACGATAAGCGTTTTATGAAAAACATTCCACGGTTTGATTCATATTTTCAAACCGTGGAATATTTGTTTTATTGCAAAGACAAGATCTTAACCTATAGTCTTTCAATCACATCCAGAGAAACATTCGTCAACTCATGGATTAAGGCAAAGTCAAAACCTTTTTTCTTCATATCTGTGGCAATTCGGAGGGACTCGTTGTGCTTTCCCTCTTCGACACCCCTCTCAAAACCATGCTCTTCCATGTCGATTTCGTCCGCAAGTCTTTTTAAACTCGCCTCATACATGGCATATTCCTTTTTTGAAAGTGCACCAACTTTAGCTCTTTCTATAAGTTTGAGTAGACCTTCGTCTGCTTTTTCGTATACTGATGGGTCGATATTTTCCATGTTGCCTAAATTTTTGAAACTGTACAACCAGAGGTCCTTCATTGTGATGTCGCTGCCATCCAACTTGAATTTCTGCAAATTTACAAAATATTTTCGATGTCGGTCCCAAAATAATTCGCCAGTATCCAAATCGCATTCTGCAGTACGTGTGATAACGCTATCGATTCCTGCCATAGTCTCACCCATGATGAATATTCCGATGATTTTGGAGATGTCTTCCTTCATGTCTTTCCACACTAAGCCTTTGCCTATCTTGCTGTCCAGCAATTTGTAAACGTAGTAGTTGGCTCTCGTTTTGAAGAATTTTTGACATGAGTTCTGCATCTCAATCAAAATAGTATCTCCCTTGTCGGTTGTGCAGAGCAAATCAAAGATTACACCTCGTTGATCTTCTGTCTCCCGAGGCATCTCCACATTTTCAAATGATACATCAGTGATTGTCTCCTCGTCTCCATCTAAAATTGCATTTAAAAAAGACATCATGATTATCGGGTCCGACATACAATACTTAAACCCGAAATCGCATCGCAAATCAATAAATTTTGCCATGATTTTTGTGCTGTTTTTTTTGTTAGTACTGTGTCTAATCAAATTGACTAAACATTTTATCAATGCAAATTTAGTGATTTATTCCAAAGAAGAAATGTGATTTTACTGGTTTATTTTTTATTCAGCAAATAGTTAAATTCCAAAAATCACACCTTATATTTGCTAAACTAAATTTTGATATCTATATTTGTGATTTATAATTGGTAATTATAACCGTGTTGTCTGAACACTCATATTTTTATACGCTCGTCCTACGGATTCGCGTTGGTTGGAGAGGTTAGGGCCAAATAAATCAAACATGGGCCCTTAACAATCCTCATTTTGGGCAACTGCTATATAATTTGGTAAAAACGCATAAACAAATAAAATATATAAGGACATGAAGGCTTTAGGAGAATTAAAGATAGGAATTGCTAACGATCACGCAGGTACTGACTTGAAGAAGTACTTGGTAGAGCAGTTGGCTCCACTTGTTGCTGAAATCAGAAATTTCGGTACTGACACTAACGATAGCTGTGATTATCCTGATTATGCTCACCCACTTGCTGAATCAGTGGAGAAGGGAGAGGTTGACCTTGGTATCGCAATCTGTGGTAGTGCCAACGGTATCTCTATGACTTGCAACAAGCACCAGGGTGTGAGATGCGCACTTTCTTGGGAGACTGAGATCGCGTCGCTTGCTCGTCAGCACAACAACGCCAACATCGTTGGTTTGCCTGCTCGTTTCATCAGCAAAGAGAAGGCTTTGGAAATCGCTAAGATCTTCCTTACAACAGACTTTGAGGGCGGACGTCACGAAAAACGTGTCGCTAAAATCGCCGTGAAATAGTCAAATAAATAACAACTAGACAACAAAACACTATAACATAAAATTTGATAGGAAAACACTATAACATAAAATTTAATAGGGTAGCTTATGAAGAAAATATACTCATCTATTGCAGTAAAGGCGACAGTTGCCGCATTGGCGTTGGCGTCGGCAAGCGGAGTTTCGGCTCAGGGCAAACCAGTGTTCGACAATGAGCAGTATCAGAAGGCTCTTTGGATGACTGGACGTTTCTATGGTGCTCAGCGTTCGGGTGCCGGACACAACTGGCTTATCGCAGAGCACGAGCCAACAAAGACAACAGGAACTACAGGTTCCAACCTTAAGGCTTTCGTCAAAGGTCAGGATTTCGTTAAGGATGCTGACGGTTCATACGATTTGACTGGAGGTTGGGTAGACTGTGGTGATAACGTGAAGTTTGGACAGACAGAGTTCTACTCTGCTTATATGCTTGCGTTGGGATACTCTGAGTTTCCTAACGGTTACGATGACTTCTACTCTCAGAATTACGAGGGCTACATCGGAGCAAGCGACTATACTTGGGAAGGAAAGAAGGGTAAGCCAAACGGTATTCCTGATATCCTTGACGAGCTTAAATATGCTACAGACTTTTTCATGAAGTGTGTGCGTGACAAGAGCACTTTCTATTATCAGGTGGGAGACGGTAATGCCGACCATATGGTTTGGTGTACATCACCGGTAAAAGCCACACTTTCTACATCACAGGGTGGAGAGTCGAACGGTTCACGTCAGGTATGGAAAGCGACAGGAAAGACAACATCAATGACATCTTTCTGTGGAGCTACACTTGCTATCATGAGCCGTGTCTATCGTCCATACGACTCAGACTATGCTGACAAGTGTTTGGAGAAGGCAAAGGTGGCATACGAGTATGTGATGGGAACAGCAATGGGTAACACAGGTAGTGATTTCTACCCTGCAAAACCAAAATACGAGTCGGATATCGTATGTATCGCAATGGAGCTTTACCGTGCGACAAACGACAAGACATATTTGGAGACAGCAAGACAGTATGCTGCTTTCATGGCGTCGGAGAAGACATTCAACCACAACTATTCTCTTAACTACAACAACACAGAGGACTTGGCTTGCTACTTGATGGCAATGTACGACAATGACGCAAATGCAAAGACTGCATTGCAGTTCTTCTGCGATTTGTATAAGCCATCAAGCGGATATTTCTTGAACAAGCAGAACGGTGGTTGGGGTATTCTTCGTTTCCCTGCCAACCAGGCTTTCGTATACGCTCTTAACGAGAAGGTGAAAGGAAACACAACAACATTGAATCCATACGCACTTGCTTCTATCGAGTATATCATGGGTAGCAATGGCAAGAAGTTCTCTTACATCGTAGGATTCGGACAAAACTTCCCTCACTTCCCTCACCACCGTAATTTCTACGGTCTTGACAACGATTCAGAGGCTAACTTGACTACACAGGACAAGTTCATGCAGTTTGGATATATGGTGGGCGGATCTATCAAGGATGGTGATTACAACGACGACGAGAAGGCTTACACATACTCCGAGGGTGGTATCGACTACAACGCCGGACTTGTAGCGTCTCTAGGATATATCAACTCAATCCTTAATCCAGTGGGTCCAAACAAGTTTGGCCACCCAACTCCAGATCTTGGATCTGATCGCTCAATCTGTGGAGAGAGTTCTATCATTCTTGACAGTAAGATCCCAGCCGACGGAAAGAAGAAGTTTACTTGGAAGAAAGACGGTACACAGTTGGTATCTGACACTAAGTCATCTACTTACGAGATCAAAGAGGCTGGCGTTTACGAGTGCGTAGTTGATTCAGCAGGTGATTGGGAATCATCAGCAAAGGTTACAATCACTGGTAACCTTCCAAATGTAAAACTTGAGAGCGGAGAGTTGTGTAATCCAGCAACAATGGCGTTGGATGCGACAATCGACGCTAAGGGTGCGACATATCAGTGGAGTGTTGACGGAAGTGCAATTGCCGGAGCTACATCGGCAAAATACACAGCGACTAAGGCAGGAACTTATGAGTGTAAGATCTCAGTTCCTGGATGTGGAAACAAGACTGTTGAGTCGGAAATCACGTCAAAACTACCGCTTGTGGCAGACGCAAAGTCGGATGGTGCAGGAAAGATCACATTCAAGGTCGACGGAAATGGAGATTATGAGTGGTATGACAAGGCCGAGGGTGGAAATCTACTAGGCTCAGGTAGCACATACACAACTACAATCAGCAAGAATATCGACGTCTACGTGCAGAATGCAGGTAGCAGTGCTTTCGTAGCAGGTCCTGCTAAGAAGGATTTTGAGTCTCTGACAACTCAGGATTGGGGTGAGACTCAGGCATTGTTCAGCGCCTTCAAGCCATTCATGATCACAGGAATGACTGTTTATGTGTCGTCTGTTTACACTAAAGGCAGCCAGGTTGTCACATTCACACTCAACCACAAAGGCAAGAAGTCGACATTCGACTCAGACGCTATTGATTTGCAGGACGCAGGCTGGTACACAGTCAAGTTGAGCAATCCTATAGAGATCACAGAGGAAGGCGATTATGGTTTGTCAGCTAAACCAGCAAACGGTTCCATCCCATTCTATCCTAAAGGAGAAAGCTACAAATTATTCGCTAACAATTATGATGTGCTCGTATTTACAGGAGCAGACAAGGGTCAGGCTGCAGACATGCCATTCCCAGCAATGGTGGATTGGCAGATGCAGGCAGGTTCCGGTTGTGCAAGAGCTGTCGTTCATGGAGTGTTCAACACTAATTCAGATGTTGACGATGTGATTGCTGATTCTGATTTCAGATTGTATCCAAACCCAGCAGCTGACGTATTGAACATTGAGATTCTTAATGATGACGCGGATGCTATGATTCAGATCTTAAGTGTAGACGGTAAGACTGTGTTGGCAGAGCAGATCGACGCTGCGGATTCTGCAGTTAACATCGCTCGTCTGTCAAACGGAATCTATACAGTTGTTGTAAGTTCTGAGTCTGCAAACAAAACATTCAGATTGATCGTAAAGAAATAAAAATCTAAATGCAGAATGCTAAATGCGGAATGCGGAATAATTTCGCATTCCGCATTTCTAATTTCTAATTTTCAAAAAATGAGCAATAAGGAAGAATATAAGATAATATGCGACGCACATCCAGAAATACCGGTGTTCTCACAACATTGGTGGATGTCGGCATGCCATGGCGACAGTTGGGACGTCCTGATTATGAAAGACAAACAAAGCAACGTCATCGCCACTATGCCTTATGCCATTTTTCGAAAGTTAGGATTCAAACTCTTGGGGCAACACGAGGTTTCGCAACATGCCGGACCATATATTTTTTATCCTGACGGTTTGTCTAACTACGACAAACTGATGCTGGAGGAGAAAGTGTTTAACGACATTATATGTCAGCTGGAATCTTTAGGGGCGGATATGTATTTGCAGAATTTCTCGCCGCGTGTCACTCAGCATCTGCCATTCTATTGGGCCGGATACAAACAGTATACGCGTTACACCTACCGTCTTCCCAATATAGAGGATTCCGAGGAACTATTTTCAAGATTCTGCAGATCGAAGCAGAAACATATTCGCAAGGCCCAACGCAGTGGCCTGACTACATCCTTTACAATGCCCGTGGATGAGTTTTTGACGTTCCACAGATGGACGTATGAGCAGCGTGGACAGAAAGATGATCTGGATAAATTTAATTGCAAACATATTATAGAAGAGGCCATCAAGGCAGGGCAGGGTGCTCTTGTCAACACCCGTGATGCGGAAGGCAAACTTTTGTCGGTGTTTTTCTTGGTGTGGGACAGCGAGTGGGCCTACTATATCTGGACCGGTATTGATCAAAGCAGAAAAAATGAGGGAGCACCGTCTCTTATGCTATGGGACACTTTCCAATTTTTGAAAGGAAAAACAAAAGGTTTTGATTTTGAAGGAAGTATGAATCAAGGAATTGGATCATCCCATCGTGAGTTTGGAGCAGAACTGGTGCCGTTTATCCATGTCCATAAATACTACAGCAAAATATTCAAAGTCTTGGATTATTTAAGAGGAACAGCACAGAAAAGATAGAATTGTGATTTTGACTATTTTCTTGCTATTTAATCTAATTTTTCCTTATATTTGAAAACAAAGTCGAATAAGGGAAATAATTATGGCAGAAAAACTAGAAAATATCATAGACTTGCTTGACCGTGGCGTCAAGCTGTTTCCAAATAACACTCTTACTCTTGATAAACGTAATGGCAAATGGGAAAGCCTCACTTTCACTCAGGTGAAGGAGCAGGCCCGACGGTTTGCTGCCGGACTTATCAAGATGGGTGTGCAGCCAGGCGACCGTATCGCTCTTATGAGTGAAGGTAGACGCGAGTGGCTGATCACTGAACTTGGTATGCTGATGGCTAAGGCTGTGAATGTGCCGTTGTCCATCAAACTTAATGTGGAGGGCGAGGTATCGTTCCGCTTGGCTCACTCAGGTGCCCGCTACCTTATCCTTTCGGCTCCTCAGGCCAAACGTCTTGCCGACGCGGGATTCGGACCAGAAGGCATCACGTTGATTCATCTCGACAAGTGCGATTCGCTAAGCGACGGTGTTTCTACTTACGATGATATCGTGAGCGACGGTGCGGAGTGGCTTAAGAATCCTGATAACGCGACTCACTTGGATGCTCTTATTGCGTCGATTGATAAGGACGACATGGTGAATATCAGCTATACGAGTGGTACGACTTCCGACCCTAAGGGTATCATGCTGACTCATGGCAACTATGTGTCGAACACACTACAGTCGTGCTCTCTTGTGAAGATTACTCCAAGCGACATCACTCTTACCATTCTTCCTTGGGACCATAGTTTCGCCCACACCACTTGCCTATACTGCTTCATCTACTACGGAGCAACAATCGCGTCGCAGATTATAGGCAAAACTCCTATGGAGACGCTCAAACTTATTCCTCAGGCAATCAAGGAGGTACGCCCTACATTGATGATGAGCGTGCCTGCTTTGTCGAAGGCATTCAGAAAGAATATTGAGTCGGGAGTGAAAGCGAAAGGCGACGCCGCATGGAAGATGTTTGAGTTTTTCCGCAAGAACGCATACGCTTATAATAAAGACTATTTCCACAAGGGGGCAGGTTTGAGCTGCCTGCGTAAACCGCTTGTTTGGCTTGGCGACAAGATTCTGATGAGCAAGATCCGTGAGAATTTCGGCGGACGATTGCAGTATTTCATCGGTGGTGGAGCATTGCTCGACGTCGAACTACAACGCTTTTTCATGTCTGTCGGCATTCCAATCTTCCAGGGCTACGGATTGAGCGAGGCGTCGCCAGTGATCAGTACAAATATCGGTGGACGTGCTAAATTCGGTAGTTCGGGAACTCCAGTCCACTTTATGGATATTAAAATTTGTGATGCCGACGGTAAAGATTTGCCAAGCGGAGAGAAGGGAGAAATCGTCATCAAGGGAGGCAACGTGATGAAGGGATACTGGAAGAACGAAGATGCGACTAAAGAGACCATTGTCGACGGTTGGCTTCACACCGGAGATATGGGCTACATCGACGCCGACGGATTCTTGCAGGTACTCGGACGCTTCAAGAGCCTGTTGATTTCAAGCGACGGTGAGAAATACTCACCAGAGGGAATCGAGGAGAGCATCGTGGAATTGTCGCCTCTTATCGACCAGTGTATGCTATACAATAACCAGTCGCCATACACAGTAGCGTTGATCGTACCAAACGCATCGGCATTGAAAGCGAGGTTGAATGCAGAAGGACATGGAGACTTAAGCAAATCAGAGAATCAGAAAATCGCAGCCGATATGCTATGGAATGAAGTTTGCCAGATGCGCAAGGGAGGTAAATACGCAGGATTGCATCCAGAACGATGGTTGCCAGCCACAATGGGAGTGTTGAGTGAAGGATTCACAGAGGCCAACCACCTGTTGAACTCAACAATGAAGATGGTGCGACCAAAAGTTTGCGAGAAATACGCTGATTTGATCGAGTTTTTGATGACAACAGACGGAAAGAACATCAGTAGCGACAGAAACTTGGATTCAATATCGAAATTATAAAATCCGACACGGATTGTTTTTGAACGTAAAATTTTCGGAAAATTTACCGTAAAAATTATTAAGGAGATTATTTAGCAGTTGTCCAAAAATGAGGATTGTTAAGGGCCCATGTTTGATTTATTTGGCCCTAACCTCCCCACCAACGCGAGCCTGTAGGGCGAGCGTATTAAAAAACGTGTTTGGGCAACTCTTATATAATTGCCATAATTTCTCGATCCATTTCCGGAAATTTTACGTTTTCTTTTTCTATAAATTTCATAATTTTACACGGAATTAAATTAAAGCATATTTTTTGGCGAAAAATCATATCTATGAAAAGACGTATATCAATGTTATTGGCAGTCTTATTCTGCCTAAATCTATTTGCACAGACAAAGCCAAGCAAAGGCGACGGAAGTGAAAAAAATCCTTATCAGATTAGCGACGCACAGGAATTGCTATGGTTTGCAGAATTGGTCAATGGCAAACTTAGCGACGTCGACCAAAATCGGTCAGCATGCGCAGAACTTACAGGCGACATTGATTTATCAGAAGTTTGTGGAGAAGGAATCGGCAGTTGGAGTCCAATTGGATTTACGGACAATCAATATAGTGGAACATTTGATGGCAAAGGTTATGGCATCAAAAATCTTTATATAAACGGAACATCATCTGGTCTAGGGTTCTTTGGATTGACAAAATATGCCACTATTTCCAATTTATCGATTTTGTCAGGATCAGTTTTTTCGCGAGGAAACACTATAGGAGCGTTAGCAGGAAACGCATACCAGTCGACAATCATCAATTGTCATAATTACATTTCTGTGTCAGGAGGAAAATTCACAGGAGGAATTGTAGGATATACAAATGGATCAACAATCAGCAAGTGTCATAACGAAGGAGACATCAAATTGAATTCAGATTTTGGATGTGGAGGAATTTGTGGTGCCACTTATGGAGCAAAAGTCAGCTATTGTTACAACATCGGAAAAATCACAGGAAGTGATAGAACAGGAGCTATCGTCGGTAGTCATGAAAACGGAGCTTCTCTAAAAAATTCATTTGCTTACAACAGTAGTGTTCGTTTGATAGGATATAACGCCACTTCATCTTCCCCCAAGCAATGTTATCTTTACGATACAAAAAACGATTCTTCAAAAGATCAGTTTGCAAGCGGAGAGATATGCTATTTATTGAATGACGGATTGGTAGAACCTGTGTTTTTTCAGTCTATAGGTTCAGACGAATACCCTGTATTGAATGGCAGTGACGTCGTCTTAAAAGATGAACATGGATATTATAATATGTCTCAGCTGACATGTGAGCATAAAGAGAAAAAAACTGTGGCTCCGACTTGTATGGCTTGTGGTTATAACTATTGTACGAAATGCCATGTGAAATCTGATACGGTGCCAGCAATACCGCACGACACTGTTGTCACTGTAACAAATGCACCAACTTGCACAAAAATAGGATACAGCACGGCCCAATGTGGTATGTGTGATTTGAAATATTATAATTGTGATACTGTGCCAGCTCTTGGTCATGACACAATAAAGGGAAAAACAGTAGCTCCAAAGTGCAATGCTGAAGGATACGATGAATTGTCGTGCAAGAGATGTGAAAAAGTAATCGGAAAAACGAATATTGTCGCCACTCTACCTCACGACACTATATTTACAGTAAAAGCTCCACTATGTAAAGAGATTGGATATACGTTAATCAAGTGCAACAATTGCAATAAGACTTTGGGAAGAAAAGACACTGTAGCTGCACTTGGTCATGACACAATAAAGGGTGAAACAGTAGCTCCAAAGTGCAATGCTGAAGGATACGATGAATTGTCGTGCAAGAGATGTGAAAAAGTAATCGGAAAAACGAATATTGTCGCCACTCTACCTCACGACACTATATTTACAGTAAAAGCTCCACTATGTAAAGAGATTGGATATACGTTAATCAAGTGCAACAATTGCAATAAGACTTTGGGAAGAAAAGACACTGTAGCTGCACTTGGTCATGATGCGATAGACTCAACGATCCACCCTACATGTTCAACTAGTGGATATGACATTAAAAGATGCATCCGTTGTAATGAGACTTGGGGAAAAACCAACTATACTGCACCAACAATGAACCACGACTACGACGGAGACGTATGTAATGTTTGTAGCCATCAACGTACAGAAGAACCAAAATTTGAAGATGACTACTATCTTATCAGCAATGCACGAGAATTGTTATGGGTTGCCGAATATGTTAATTCATGGAATTCAAAAGTCAATGTTCGTTTGATTTCTGACATTGACCTGTCTGAAGTATGCGGTGATGGTATAGGCAACTGGATTCCTATTGGAATATATGATAATGGATATCACAATTTTTCAGGCATATTTGACGGAAACGGTCATAAGGTGTATAATATTTATCATAAAAGCAATAAATCCGATATTGCCTTTTTCGGCAATATCCAAGATGCTGTCATAAAAGACCTTTGGTTAAGCGGATATATAAGAGCATATGATAATATTGCAGGTTTATGCCTTAACAATATGAGTTCCATAATTTCAGGATGTGTCAATGACATTGATGTATATTTAGATTATAAAATAGGAAAAGCTACAGGACTATGCCATTATATTGCCGGAAATAATTCAAAAATAGAAAACTGCTTGCAACACGGAACTATCAGTGCTAAAACAGGAGATAACCTTGTATATACTAGAGTGGGTGGTATAACTAGATATCGTGTTGAGAACACCATAAAAAATTGCGTTAATTATAGGTGCAAGCAAACAGGAACATCTTTCGTCACTTATGACGAGGATGAAGGTAACGTACTGTATGAAATCAGCAACAATTATACAGTCCTTTCAGAAACTCAAGATTCTATCAAAACTGCACAAGGATCTTTCACTCCAGAAGAATTGTGCTTTAGACTCAATCTCAAGGATATAAACTGGGGAACTGCGACAATTGATGATATAGAGACGGTTGTTCCAAAGGCATTTGCGTCTAAAATCATCTACCCAGTAGGTCCATTATCTTGTCCTCTTTCTCATGACTACAAATCTTATTCAGATAAAGAGACAAAGATAGAATATTTGTATCCTAATCACGTTGATGAAGATAACGATGGAGTATACGATTGCTGTGGAATGTATCATTCCGACCTGATAGCTCCTAATGAAATTGGTGTCTATGAAATTGGTACAGCAGAACAGTTGAAGGATTTTGCAAATGCAGTAAGCAAAAAGTTCAATTCTATTAACGCCAAATTGACACACGACATTGACATGTCTGATATTTGCAATGCAACCGTCGGCAGTTGGGAACCAATTAACATATATAAAGGAATCTTTGATGGACAGCACCACAAAATAAGTGGACTATACGTTGTAAACGACTTCGATGCAGGTTTATTCTCTGTGAATAGAGGATTAATTAAAAACGTTGCAATTACAAAAGACTGCAAGATCAAAGGAAAAACAGCCGGTGCAATTTGTGCATCGAATGAAGGTTTGATAGAGAATTGCTCTAATGAAGCCAACGTGGAAGGAAATATGGCAGGAGGAATTACAGGAGAACAAAGTTATGGAAACTTATCCATAAAGAATTGTTACAATACTGGCGAAATTACAGGAAAATATGTCGGTGGAATTGCAGGAATATGCAACTCTGGATTGGATTTCTGTCATAACTATGGTCATATAAACAGAGAGAAAGTAAAAGATTATGATATGTATATTGGAGGAGTATCTGGCGTTGCAATGGTAGAAGATGGAGGATTTCCCGGTAGCATATTTACAATAGAAACAGGATGGGTTCCTGAGAATGTAGAACTGTATGATTTCACAACAAGTACAGAGCAGTTTGCAAGCGGTGAAGTTTGTTATGCTTTGAATAGTACTCAGGATTCCACAGTTTGGTATCAGACTCTTAACGTTGACCCTTATCCGGTGCTAGATCCAACTCACGGAAAGGTGCTTTACGACGAGGAGAAGGGAATCTACTATAATTATCCAGATAATATATGTTCCGTAGTCAATGAGATAAAGAATGAAAAACAAACTGCCTCATTGTTGACATTTGTAGTGAACCGTCAGGTGATTGTCTTCGGTGTTGATTCGTTCCGCATCATAAATATGTTTGGACACGACGTCACTGCTCTAAATGGGTCTCTTGCCGACGGAATTTATGTTGTAGTTGCCGACGGTAATGTGGCTAAAGTTGTAGTGAAATAAAACATGAATGATTTACTTGGAAATATAGCAAAAATCCACACAACAGAGATGGGAGTCGGCAGAATCCGTCGTAATCTCAAACTAGCTGATAGCGTCGACGTCGTGAAATATTGCGTCGACGTGATTCTACGAGACAACTGCGTCATCACCAAACAAGGCAAGAATTGGTACGCTGAATCAGACGGAGAAATCATTACCGTCAACTCATATTCTTACACTATCATCACTGCGAAAAAGATTTCATATTAATTCTATGGATGTGATTTCGGCATTTCGCATTTAGTGTGGTTGCCTTGGCATGAATATGGTACGCCATTGAAAGATGATGAGTGGATTTGATGAGATTCTATTTTTAGAGACGTGGCATGCCCGTCTTAAATTTTATTAAACCAATATGTAAAAATAACACAAAATATTCGTGGGTTCAAATTTGATTGATATATTTGCAATTGAAAACGAATATCATTGAAACCGAAAACACCCGCAGCCACGGTAGCCACATGCCTACGGCATTAGTGTCAACCATGGCCTAATTAGGTGAACCGTATCCACGGTTCGGATTTAAGCGTGTGTTCCACAACCGTGGCAACGGTTGTCCTAACAGGCCATTGTTGCCGAAAATGGCGAAGCCTTTCGGCTACTGTGGCCGACATATGAAATTTGATATATCAAAACAGAAAACAGCGATTTATATGAAAAATCAATCGCTTGGAAAACACCACAACATGTTGTGTTTGGAAAACACCCTAACGGTGAAAAACATTAACATAGAAAACCGTTGGGATTTCCACTGCAGATTGGTTTTTCCGACAATTACGAATTACGCATTACGCATTACGAATTAAAAAAACTATGAAACAGATTAACGACCCTGTATTTGGGGATTTGGAGTACGATGAAAGTAAAAAAGCATGGACAAAGAGAATACCTCTTGGAATATGGTTTGGTGATGATTATCAATTAGATCTTGTTGTTCAGAGTGATAAAGGTGTTATTACTGATATACAGCGAGATGCGTATAAATCGTATCTTGAAAATTTGCAAAATGTAAAAAGTGAATTTCGTGAAGTTCTTTTATCGTATTTTAAGGATCACTATGAGGAATTCAATAGAAATTGGAATCTACCAGAGGAATTGAATTTAGAGGTGGTTAATTCAAAAGAAACTCTGGCCTATTTTAACATAAGACAATTATTTATTGATCGTAAAGGAAACTATGGCTGGTTGACAAATTTTATTTCTGAGAGGTATTGTTTATCTGTTATCTTATCTGATGGTGCTCCAAAAATTTTCAAAGGTTGGACTGTATTAAAGATGGATTATGCCAGAGTAGATGATGAGGTATTTGGTGAGATGTTTTTTGATCAAGGTTGGAAAAGATGGATCAAGACAGATATCAATGGTATTGATGGAGAATGGGTCTTGGTACATGCTGCTGCATTGAGTGGTCAAGAAATAACTCCAGAACAGAGCACTAACTATCAAAAGTATCTACAAAATGAAGAAAAATTCTTAAAGGAGTTTCCAAAGGTGTTGTTGGAATCTTACTTGGATGATTATGACCAAATTGCAGAAGTTTGGGAAGATGCGGATTTGTTCAATCCAGAAAGTATGGATGAGGAGTCTATTAAAGATCTTGTAGAATTACAAAGATTGTATTTTAACAGAGATGGTGTCCGCTATGGATGGTTGTGTGAATGTGCATGGGATAGTGTTTATGGTTTGGCTTTATACTATGACGGTGATGATGAACTCTGTATCGGCATGAAGGAGGATTTGTTAATGTAGTCATGTTACAATTTACCCAAAACGTAAGAGGTCATTATTGGCACCCAACCTCTTTTCCCACAAAAAAGTAAACTGAAATCCAAGGAAGGTTTGAATTTGTTTATCCTCACGTTGCGATGTAGGGTCGCTGACCCTAGGCTTACGATTTAATCAGCGCGTTTATAGCCAGCGGCGATATGTTGGCGAAGCCAGGGTTCGCCGATTCCATTTTGTCAATGGAATTGTACGAAATGGTGTCGGGGATAGAAGGAGTTGTAAATTTCATACATAAAATGTGTAAATTTGCTGAGATTTCATACATAAAATGTGTAAATTTGCTAAAAATTCATACATAAAATGTGTAAATAAACCCTTATGGAAAGGTATATATTAACACAACTGCTTGATTGGAAGCAAAACCTTATTTGCCACTCTCATCCTATCGTGATCCTCACAGTTTTAAGGTGTTTGTAAACGATGTCGGTTTGCTTTCAGCCATGAGCGGATTAGAAGCGGAAACACTATTAAAAGGCTCTGATATTTTCGTTGAGTTTAAGGGCGCATTGACAGAACAATTTGTCTTTCAACAGCTTCTGCAAAACAAAGCATTGTACTATTGGTCAAAAGACAATTCACGTCAGGAAGTCGATTTTATAATACAGTCCGACAATCAGGTTGTTCCGATAGAATGCAAAGCAGAAGAGAATCTGAAAGCAAAGAGTCTGGCTAGTTTTATTAAAGAGCATGGGGTTTCCAAAGCATATAAGATTTCTATGAAACCTTATCAGAAGAGTGATGATATAGTAATTAATGTTCCTCTTTATATGGCAGCAGAGATTTGATTCGTAATTAATTAACAAAAATCAAAAATACTAAAGTCACAATGGAAGATATTATAAAAGATGAAGTTTTTGGTGAGTTGAAGTATCAAGCGTTTGCATGGGTTGAAATATCTTCAGAATGAGGATAAGTATAAAAACTGTGTGACGAATCTGCTTTTGGATTCCGGAAATGTGCGAAATAATATGGATTTTATGTCCATTTTTGAGTCTAAGTGTGAAAGGATGATATTTCGCATTCAGCATTTCGCATTTCGCATTGAATTTGTTATCTTTGCAAAATAACTAATTTCGAATAACTATGAATGCCATTGAAAGGGTAGGCGATTATAGCAGATTGATGTGGAAAACATTTTCGAAACCAGATTGTTGGAAAATGTTTGGAAAACAATATGTGCGTGAACTTCATAAGCAGGGAATCAACTCCTTGCCGATTGTATGTATCATATCCGTTTTTATCGGAGCTGTGATCTGTATCCAGATGCGAATCAATACGGAGAGTCCGTTTTTGCCGTCTCAGCTTACGGGTTATGCCACTCGAGAGACAATGATCCTGGAGTTTTCTTCGGCAATCCTTTGTTTGATTCTTGCTGGTAAGGTAGGCTCGAACATCGCGTCTGAAATCGGAACAATGAGAATCACAGAGCAGATCGACGCTATGGATATTATGGGAGTCAACTCTGCCAACTATTTGATTCTGCCAAAGATATTGGCGTTTGTGTCAATGATCCCTTGCCTTGTGACATTCAGTATCACCACTGGTTTGCTCGGTGGCTACGGAGTGGCTATGCTCACAGACATGATCACACCTATGGAGTATGAGAGAGGTATCCAGTATTCCTTTTTGCCATACAGTGTGCAGTATTCGATAGAGAAGAGTTTGGTGTTCGCGTTTATTGTGACTTCGATATCATCCTACTATGGCTACACAGTGAAAGGTGGAGCTCGAGAGGTGGGAAAAGCAAGTACTAATGCTGTGGTCAACAGTAGTGTGATCATCCTGTTGTTCGACGTTATGTTGACTAAATTGTTGTTGTCCTAAACTATTGAAAAGATGATTGAGGTTAAGAATGTAAACAAATCGTTTGATGGCAAGCAGGTGTTGTTCGATATCAATGCCAATCTGCTTGAAGGACACGCCAATTTGATTATCGGTCAGAGTGGTAGCGGTAAGACGGTGCTTATGAAGTCTGTCGCAGGAATCCATCGTATAGACAGCGGAGAAATCCTTTACGATGGCAGAAGCATTTCGCAGATGAGTCATCACGATCTTAATATGTTGCGACGTGAGATCGGTATGCTATTCCAAGGGTCTGCATTGTTCGACTCGCTTACAGTGAAAGACAATGTGATGTTCCCGTTGAGAATGTTTTCCAAGATGAGTGAGGAAGAGATGGAGGATAGAGCCCGTTTCTGCCTGGAAAGAGTGGATCTGACACGTGCTTTGGATCTTTATCCGTCTGAAATCAGTGGAGGTATGCAGAAGAGAGCTGCCATTGCCAGAGCGATCGTGCTGAATCCTAAATATTTGTTTTGTGATGAGCCGAACTCAGGTCTGGACCCAAAGACATCATTGCTTATCGACCGTCTGATCCTTGAGATCACCCACGAGTATAACATCACTACAATTATCAATACACACGATATGAACTCAGTGATGGAGATTGGTGAGAACATTATCTTCATCAGCAAAGGCCACAAGAGCTGGCAAGGTAACAATACAGAGATCTACGACACTGGCAACGAGGATTTGGAGAACCTTATCTTTGCGTCGGAGTTGTACAAAAAAATTAAAAAGGCCCATCTCATGGGTATCTAGGTATGGGATTTTTCAGTAAACCAGAAATACGTCAGTTCAACTACACTCCGCGCTACTGGGATCCTCGTAAGGAGGAGATGGAGCAGCGCAGGGCACGAATCCGCAAGCAGTTGCAGGAAGAGAGGGAGAGAGCGGCTCAGGAAGAGAGCGGCTGGAAACCTCGTGTGAATGCCGACGGAGAGGAAGAGCCAAGATCATATACACACCGCACCACTTTGCAGCACGGCTTTTTGCGTGAGCAACGTATGCGCACTGCGGGCGACGACAACAAAATGGTAAAAGTGGCTGTTGTCTTGGCTGTTGTTTTGTTCGCATACCTGGCGATGAGACACTTTGCAATTTAGATAATTACACTATTGATATGGATGATATAATTCATTTGCTTCCGGATACGGTTGCCGATCAGATTGCTGCGGGTGAGGTTGTGCAGCAACCCAGTTCGGTGATCAAAGAGTTGGTGGAAAATTCCATCGACGCTGGAGCCACTGAGGTTCGTGTCATAGTGAAAGACGCTGGCCGTACTCTTATACAGGTGGTGGACAATGGTAAAGGAATGAGTGAGCAAGACGCTGCTGTCGCATTCCAACGTCATGCCACATCTAAAATCAGTACTGTCGACGATTTGAGTGTGCTCTGCACAATGGGTTTCCGCGGTGAGGCTTTGGCCAGTATAGCAGCCGTGGCGCATGTGGAGCTGCGCACCAGAAGAGAAGAGGATGAACTTGGCACTCAGGTGGTCATCTCCGGAGGCACAATTGAAAGCATAAACAAAATATCTTGTCCTGTAGGAGCAAACTTTGCTGTAAGGGATTTGTTCTATAACGTGCCGGCTCGACGCAAGTTTTTGAAGAGCGACAATGTTGAGTTTGGAAACGTTGAACGAGATTTCATACGTATCGCTCTCGTCTATCCCGACGTCTTCTTCGAACTTTATCACAACGATAAGCTATGCTACAGTTTGTCCAAAAGCAACATTCGTGAGAGAATAGGTAAGATTTTTGGAAGTGGGCTTAACAGCAAGATGCTGTCGATAGGAGCGGATACGACATTCGGAAAAATCAGCGGATATGTAGGCACTCCCGAGACGGCAATCAAGAGAAACAAGAAGCAGTATTTCTTCGTCAACGGACGTTATATGGATCATCCTTATTTCAGAAAGGCTGTGACAAGCGCGTACGACCGTTTGCTTCAGGACGGCACGTCGCCAAGCTTCTTTGTCTATTTTGAGGTTGACCCTCACCAGATAGACGTGAATGTCCACCCGACAAAGACAGAAATCAAGTTTGAGAACGAACAGGAGCTGTACAAAGTGTTGACGGCGGTGGTCAGAGAGTCGTTGGGTAAATGCAACGTCTTTCCGACATTGGATTTCGATATCAACGTCAACGACGCATATGTCCCTGGTTTTGTGAAGAGCACAACAGAGGTGCCAGACCTCAATATCGACACCTCTTTTGATCCTTTCGACCATTTCAAATCAACACCATCGTCCAGCTCATCAAGCAAGGGCGGTTATTCCGGTGGAGGCAGTTATGGCGGGTTCAAACTCAACAGCAATGAGAGCTCGTTTGGCGACATCTATGACTATTTTGAGAAAGGTGCGTCGGAGTTGCCTGCAGATAGAGCCATTGATTATAAGGATGTACCGTCTTCACTGAATATCAGAGAGCAGAGCGGTTATCAAGAGACATTTTTGAGTGAGACGGATCTTAAACCGGAGATAAACAGCTGTTTCCAGATAGGCGGACGCTATATAGTGGCATCGTCCGGAGACAGAGTGATGTATATAGATCAGCGTAGAGCGCATATCAGAGTGCTGTACGAGAAATTCCTTGCTGAGTTGAAGGACACAGCTGTGCCATCGCATCAAGTGCTTTTCCGTCAGACATTGGAACTGTCAAGCTCGCAAGCCGCTACAGTGGAGGAGATAATGCCGCAGCTGCAGAAACTGGGCTACGACCTTCAGCTTATCACACGTGATGTGTATGAGATACATGGAGTCCCTGCCGACAGGACCAATGAAGACAATGTGGCGATGCTGCTTGGAATCATCTCGTCTATCACGGAAGGAGAAGTGCTCGACGACTTTGTGATGAACGACAGAGTGGCCCAGGGAATGGCTGAAAGCTCTGCTATCCGTTACGGGAAAATAATGAGCGATATGGAGATGAAGCATCTTTGCGACTCTCTTTTCGCATGTGAAAACTATAATTACACGCCCGACTGCAAAAATATATTTGTGATGTTGTCGGCGGATGATATAAAGAAAATATTTAATTGAGAATGAATATGAAAGCGAACTCAACACCTGTGTTGCTACTTACTGGTTACCTGGGTAGCGGAAAGACAACTTTGGTAAACCATATTTTGTCGAATAAGAGAGGTATCAAATTTGCTGTCATTGTCAACGATATAGGTGAGGTTAATATTGATGCCGACTTGATCCAGAAAGGCGGTATTGTCGACAAGAAAGATGACAGTCTTGTCGCATTGCAGAACGGATGTATCTGCTGTACGCTTAAGATGGACCTAGTGGAGCAGGTCAACGACATTCTTAAACAGAACAAGTTTGATTATATAGTCATTGAGGCGAGTGGTGTTTGTGAGCCTGTTCCAATCGCTCAGACACTTGTGTCGATGCAGCAGATGAGCAGCAAGTTTGCAGGACGTGAGGCTTGTTATTTGGACAATATTGTCACTGTGGTAGACGCGTTGCGTTTGCAGAGTGAGTTTGAATGCGGCGACGCGTTGAAGAGCAAGGAACTTGATGAAGAGGATATAGAAAACCTTGTGATTCAGCAGATTGAGTTCTGCAATATGATTTTGCTTAACAAGGCTTCTGAGGTAGAGAAGGGTGAGCTTGCTCGTATAAAAGAGATTATCAAGACTCTTCAGCCATACGCGGAGATCATCGAGTGCGACTATGCCGACGTCGACTTGGATAAGATCATCAACACAGGACGATTCCAGATGGAGAAGGCCGCTATCTCGGCCGGTTGGATCAAAGAGTTGGAACGCCCGTTGACTGAGGAAGAGAAAGAAGACGCGGAAGGCCATCACCACCATCACCATCACGACCACGATGAGCATGACCACGACCATCATTGCCACCATCATCATGATCACGATGACGACGATGATGACCACGAGTGTCATTGCCATGATCATGAGCATCACCATGATCACGACCACGAGTGTGAGCATCATCACCATCACCACGAAGATGGCAAGGAGTGTGATGATCCACACTGTTGCTGCCACCATCACCACCATCACGACGGAGGAGAGGTAGAGGAGTATGGCATCGGCACATTCGTCTACTACCGTCGACCTGCATTCAACCTTGACAAATTCGAGGCATTTGTGTCGAAGAAGTGGGCAAAGAACATCATCCGTACTAAGGGAGTCTGCTACTTCAACGTCAATCCAGAGATGTCGTACCTGTTTGAGCAGGCTGGAGTTCAGAAGAAAGTCACAGAGGCAGGACAGTGGTTCTGCACAGCTCCAGAGGAAGAGTTGAAGGAGATCTTGGCAGAGAATCCGGAGATCTTGAACGACTGGGACGAGAAGTATGGCGACAAGATGCAGAAGATCGTGTTCATCGGACAGAAGATGGATAAGGAGAAGATCATCGCAGAGTTGGACGCCTGCTTGGAGAAATAATAGTATTTCATTTTGATTTAATGAGAATCTCTCACCAGATGGTGGGAGATTTTTTTTGATTTTAAGCTTTTGTGATGATGTTTATTTTTATAATGATAAAGTGGAAGTTGATTTTGTAGTGCCGGAGCAGGCACTTGCGACGAAAAGAAAACTGTAAGTGTCGGTGGAATGAAGATTGATATAGTGCCAGTGTGGGAGTGGATGTTAGATGAAAAATTTTGTTGATAATCTCCTTTCATAAAATTCGCCCAACCACAATATATTATATAAATTTGTAGGCTTATAGTGCGAGAGTGCACTCTGAAATAAAAAAATAGATGGAAATTTCAATTATAGTAGCTACAAGCAAGAATAATGTTATCGGTAGAGACGGAGGTATTCCGTGGCATTTGTCTGCTGATTTAAAGCGTTTTAAGGCGTTGACAACAGGACATCCGATTGTGATGGGCCGCCGTACTTTCGAGTCGATCGGTCGTCCTCTTCCTGGTCGACGCAATATTATCATCACTCGTTCCGTTAATAATATAGAGGGATGCGATGTCGTGAAAAGCGTGGAGGATCTGCTTAACGATGCTTCTCTCGACGGCGAGGTTTTCATCATCGGTGGTGGCGAGATCTACAAACAGTTTTTGCCTTACGCAAAGAAGGTATATCTGACGGAGGTAGAGACTGAGATAGCCGACGGAGACACATTCTTTCCTGAATTGAATCTGATGGAGTGGATGGAAGTTGGCAGAGAGAGTCATGAGGCGGATGAGAAGAACGACTTCAACTATGCTTTTGTAGACTACGTAAGGTTTTAAATATGAATAGATATTCAATTTGTTTTATAGCGACTCTCTTTTTGTTGGCTATATCTTCTTGTTCGGTGACAAAGAAGATACGTAAGGCGGACAAGAAATATGAGATAGGAGAGTACCATAAGGCGGGAAGCATGTACCGTTCTGCATATTCGAGAGTCAAGCTTGCGGATAAGCAGACAAAAGCTTATGTGGCATACCGTATGGGAGACTGCTACAATAAGATCGGTGCTGTCGACAAGGCGGAAAGAGCTTTGTCTAACGCTGTACGATACAAGTATGCGGACACTACCGCATATTTGCTTTATGCGGATGTGCTTCGTAAACAGAAGAAAAACAAGGAAGCGTCTGAAATGTACGACGTCTACTTGAAGCATGATCCAAATTCGTTGGTGGCTCTCAACGGCAAATTGTCTGTACAGAAGTTGAGCGAGTGGGAAAATGCAAAGAAACGTTATGTTGTGACCAAAGAACCGTTCTTTGAAAGCAAGAAGAGCGAGAGCAGCCCGCGGTTCCCTGGTGGCGACAGCACTATCGTTTATTTCGCGTCGTCGCGAGACAACAAGCAGACCAGCCATAAGTTGAGTAACATCACAGGTATTCCGAATAAGGATATCTATTTCGCAAAGAAAAATGCGGTTGGCAAATGGGATAATCTTGAACTTGTTGACTCTGATATAAATACAGAGGATGATGAGGGTAGCCCTTCTTTTTCATCCGATGGTAAGATCATGATGTTCACACGTTGCCGCTATGTGAAAGGAGAGACTCATGGAGCCGAGATCTGGATGTCGCAGCGTCAGAGCGGAAAGTGGGGAAAGGCTACACGTGTGATGGTGTTGAAAGACAGCTCAATCACTGTGGCTCATCCTGCGTTGTCGCCTGATGGCAACTGGCTATATTTCGTATCCGACATGAAGGGTAGCTTGGGAGGAAAAGATATTTGGAGATGTATGAAGACGGGAGACTCTTATTCAGCGGCGGAGAACCTGGGTCCGGATATCAACACTGAGAAAGACGAGATGTATCCATTCGTACGTGAGGATTCCACATTGTATTTTTCATCAGACGGTCATGAAGGTTTCGGAGGCTTGGATATCTACCGTGCCAAGACTGACAGCGCAAACAGATGGGTTGTGGAAAATATGGGCGCTCCTATCAACTCTAACGGTGATGATTTCGGTATCTCGTTTGTGGCAGGTGCTGAGCAGGGTGCTTTCTCAAGCAACCGTGGAGAGCAGAAAGGGTACGATAAGATCTATACTTTTGTGGCTCCTCCAATCAGATATATTATTTCTGGAAAAGTGAAGAATACGGATGGCGAGGCCCTTGGCGACGCCAATGTCAGAATAGTAGGCACTGACGGTACTAACGTCAAGCTTAAGACAAAGAACGACGGATCATACTCATTCGAGGTCAAGCCTAATGTGGAGTACGTGATGCTTGGCAACTGCCGTGGCTATTTGAATGAGAAGAACAGTGTAAGCACACTTGGCTTGGAGGATTCAAAATCGTTTGAAATACCATTCTCTCTTGCGTCTGTTACTAAACCAGTCGGTCTGGACAACATTTTCTTTGAGTTTGGTAAGGCGACATTGACACCAGAGTCGTCGAACGCGTTGGATAAACTGGTGAAACTGCTTAAGGACAATCCGAACATCACCATTGAGATCGGAGCGCACACGGATAAGGTGGGTAGTGCGGAAGGCAACCTTGCTTTGTCGGGAGAACGCGCGCAAAACGTAGTCAACTATCTTATCAAAGGTGGAATCGAAGCCCCACGTCTTACAGCAAAGGGATATGGAAAGACAAAGCCAGTTGTGGCAGACAAGAATTTGGCTAAACAGTATTCATTCTTGAAAGAGAATGACGAATTAAATGAAGAGTTTATCGACGCACTTTCTAAAGAGGATCAGGAGATTGCCAACAAGATCAATCGTCGCACTGAATTCCGTGTGTTGAAGACTACTTACAATATGTATTAAGAAAAAGACAAGAATGAGACAATATTTGGATTTATTGCAGAAGGTGTTGGATGAAGGAATTCAGAAAGGCGATCGTACAGGCACTGGTACTATAAGCACATTCGGACATCAGCTTCGTTTCTCCATGAAGGACGGATTTCCTTTGGTGACAACAAAGAAGGTTTATTTCAAGGGCGTGTTGCACGAGTTGCTATGGTTTTTGAAGGGAGACACCAACATCAAGTATCTTGTCGACAATAATGTGCATATCTGGGATGAGTGGGCAGATCCTGACGGTGGGCTAGGACATGTGTATGGCTACCAGTGGAGAAGTTGGCCCGACTATAATGGCGGACATATCGACCAGATCAAAGAGGTTGTGGAGACTATCAAGAATAACCCTAACTCACGCAGAATCATAGTGTCGGCATGGAACGTGGCTGATATCAACAACATGAATCTTCCTCCTTGCCACTGCTTCTTCCAGTTTTATGTGGCGGACGGCAAGTTGAGTTTGCAGCTTTATCAGAGAAGCGCCGACCTGTTCTTGGGCGTGCCGTTCAACATTGCAAGCTATTCGCTTCTTCTGTTGATGATGGCTCAGGTGACGGGATTGGAACCAGGCGATTTCATCCACACTTTTGGAGACACACATATCTACAACAACCATATAGAGCAGGTGAAGTTGCAGTTGAGCCGTGAGCCATTGCATCTGTCGAAGATCACATTGAATCCAAACGTGAAAGACATCTTCGACTTTACCGCTGACGACATCGTGTTGTCGGATTACGAATGCCATGCACCAATCAAGGGAGCGGTTAGTGTTTAACGAAATGCTGATTAATGTTAACGGGAGGGTTTGAACCCCTCCCCTACGACAATAATCAATTCAGATAGTAGGGGCAGGTTTCAAACCTGCCCGGTGTTTTAAGGTTTCAAACCTGCCCGAAAAATAAATTAATAAAACGATAACGATAGAGTAGGGATTTTTCACTACTTTTGGGAAAAATATTTAAATTCAATAAGCAATATGAGATTTTCAGTGAATAGCGACGAGTTGATGGCTCGTCTTACAGCGACTAGCCGTGTGATGGCATCTAAGAATGCGTTACCAATTCTCGAAAATTTTCTTTTTAATTTAAGTGACAGTACATTAGAGTTGACAGCCTCTGACGGTGAGACATCTATGGCTACAAGAATGGATGTGGAGAATGTTGAAGGCTCAGGTATGATTGCGTTGCCAGCAAAACTTTTGTTGGATACATTCAAGACACTTCATGGAAGAAGCGTCGACTTCGATATCGACATGGAAACTTACGCTGTCAAGTTGCGTTCAGGCTCATGGAAAGCAGAGTACAACGGTTTGGACGGAGAAGCGTTTCCTAAACTAACTTCTTTGGATTCTTCAAACACGAATACAGTACGCATGCAGGCCCAGACTCTTTCGTTGGGTATCTCACATACTATTTTTGCGGTCAGCACAGATACTCTTCGTCCTACAATGATGGGTATCTTCCTAGATATAGACGCTGCAGAGAACAAAGTGACTTTTGTGGCCACTGATATGTTCCACCTTTCACAGGTTAAGTCGTCAGTTGAGAGTGCGTCTGGCAACTGCTCTGTGATACTGCCTGCAAATGCGGCAAAACTATTGAAGTCTATCCTAGGTAAGGAAGGAGAGGACGTGGTGGTTTCTTGGGACTCAAAGAATATCTTGTTTGAGCTTAATGATTTCACATTGGTTTGCCGTCAGATTGAGGGAATGTTCCCTAATTATAAGAATGTAATCACAATCTCTTGGAACAAAGAAATGGTGATCGACAGAAACTCATTGATTTCTGCGGTTCGTCATATCGAGCCATATGCAGAGCAGTCGAACAAGGGCGTTAAGTTTGAAGTACGAGAGAACAATATCTTGGTTTCGGCACAGAGCCTAGACTTCGGCACAACAGCGTCAGAGGAGGTTGTGTGCGCATACAGCGGAGAGCCATTCGAGATGACATTCAAGACAGAGTCTATCACAAACTTCTGTTCATATATGGAGACATCAGACGTTGTGATGAAGATCGAGAGCCCGTTCCGTGGAGTGGTGGTTGAGCCATTGTTCAACACTTCAGAGGATGGAGAGGCACAGCAGAACTATGAGATGCTTTGTCTTGTGATGCCAATGACTAACTTTTAAATAACCCCCGTTTGTATGAAATTGAAACTGACAAAGCCTATCATCTTTTTTGATCTTGAGGCTACAGGTGTAGACGTGGCTAAAGACCGAATTGTTGAGATTTCATATCTAAAAGTTCATCCCAATGGACTTGAGGAGCAGAAAACCTATCGTATCAATCCAGATATGAAGATTCCTGCAAAGTCTACAGCCATCCATCATATCAAAGATGAGGATGTGGCGGATTGTCCGAAGTTCAAAGACGTCGCTCATGCTATAGCGGACGATTTCAGGGGATGTGACATTGCGGGATACAATTCCAATAAGTTTGATATCCCGATGCTTGTGGAGGAGATGTTGAGATGTGATATCGACCTGGATATACGCAAACATTCAACTGTGGATGTGCAGACAATCTTCCATAAGAAAGAATCTCGCACATTGTCGGCAGCCTATAGATTCTATTGTGATAAAGAGTTGGTTGGTGCTCATGGAGCTATGGCCGACACTATGGCCACGTATGAAGTGCTTCAGGCACAGCTCGACAGATATCCGGATTTGGAGAACGACATTAAATCTTTGGCAAAATTCACTACACAGAAAAGAGTTGTGGATTACGAAGGAAGATTTATTTTCAATGAGAAAGAGGAGGTTGTTGTTAATTTCGGAAAGCACAAAGGTAAGACGCTGAAAGAAGTGTTTGCCACAGATCCAGGCTACTACGGCTGGATCCAGAGAGGCGAATTCAGTCTGGATACCAAGCGTTGCGCGACACTTGTGAAGTTGGGACAATTGTAAGAATTCGGAATGCAAAATTCGGAATGCTAAATTATGAATACGTAGAGACGTGGCATGCCGCGTCTCTATTTTTTAATAACTGCGTCTCTATTTGATTTTCAAAATGCCAAACCATATATTTCAATTCAAACAGTTTACGATAGACCAGTCGCTATGTGCGATGAAAGTCGGCACAGATGGCGTTACTCTTGGTGCAGTGGCAGACGTAGAGCAAGCCAAGAGAGTGCTCGACATCGGTTGCGGCACAGGATTGTTGTGCCTGATGACGGCTCAGAGAAATGAGTCGGCGGAGATTGTGGGGATTGACATAGATGAAGATGCTGTGCGTGGAGCGACGCAGAATGTTGAGGCTTCCAAATGGTCTGGCAGAATCACGATCGTAGGAAAATCATTGCAGGAGTTTATAGCAACAGTACCGTCTACATTCGACAAGATAATCACAAATCCTCCATATTTTGAGGACAGCTTAAAAGCACCCAAAGCAAGCAGAACATTGGCAAGACATACCGACAGTTTGCCATTCACAGAGTTGGCATCATCCGTGTCGACATTGCTGAGCGACGACGGATCCTTATCCATTATCCTGCCAACCGACGCTCACGACAAGTTTGAGAAGATAGCCGAGCAGTACGGATTATATTTAAGAAAGAAGACGTTGGTTTATCCCAAACCAGGAGCCGAGGCCAAGAGAACGGTGGGAGAGTTTGTGAAATGCGGAATGCGAAATGCGGAATGCGAAATTAATGAACTCACAATAGAGACTGACGTTCGTCACCAATATACAGAAGATTATATAAGATTGACGAAGGAATTTTATTTGAAATTTTGAAGGTGATTAAATTCAAAAATTCATAAAAATCCAGTAAAACACCTATCTTTGTCAACGAAAAGATTAAATAAGTACAAAAATTAAGGAATGGATTACATCAGATTCGATTGGGCCATTAAAAGAATGTTGCGTGACAAAGCTAACTTTGCCATATTGGAAGGCCTATTTTCAGTGTTATTGGACAAGAATGTCAAGATTAAAGAGTTGTTGGAAAGTGGAAGCAACCAAAAGGATGTGACAGACAAGTTCAACCGCGTCGATATGATAGTTAAGGCAGATAATGAAGAAATCTTCATTATTGAAGTGCAAGTCACTCGTGACCTTTATTTCATGCAACGAATCCTTTACGGCACAAGTAAAGCCATCACAGAGCACATTAAGCTTGGTGAGACCTACAAGAGTGTGAAGAAGATTATCTCTATCAATTTGATCTATTTTGATTTGGGTAGAGGCAAGGATTATCTTTATCATGGAAAAACCACATTTACAGGATGCTTCCAAAAGGATGAGCTTATCATTAAGAAAAAAGAACTTGAGGTGATAGATGGTGATACGAAGGCTCGTTTCGTGGAAAGCAACATTTTCCCGGAATACTATCTTATCCGTCTTAACAAGTTTAATGAAGTAGCCAAGACGCCGATAGAGGAGTGGATGGCATTTCTAAAAGAAGGAGTTATTCGTAAAGGAACGACTACACCTGGACTTAAAGAGGCGGAGGAAAAACTTCGTGTTGGCAATATGAACGACGAGGATCGAAAGGCATACTACCGTCATCTTGATGCTCTTATGTCGCAAAATGATACGATAGAAACGTATAAGACGGAAGGCGAAGAAATTGGTATTGCTAAAGGTCTTGCCAAAGGAAGGGCGGAAGGAAGAGCAGAGACATTATTGCAGATGGCTAAGGATATGAAAAGGGATGGTGTAGATATAGGTGCTATTTCAAAATACTGTAATTTGACAGTTGAAGAGATTGAAAAATTATAATCTCATCTATTTGCAATATAGAAATAATGCTGAATTGGGAATACCTGTCAATTCAGCATTTTGCATTAATAATTGGCAATTATATACGAGTTGTCCAACTCACGCTTTTTCTTTATACGCTCGGCCTACGGCCTCGCGTTGGGGAGGGGCAAGGGCGTTCCGCCCTTTGCAATCCTCATTTTTGGACAACTGCTATATAATCTCCTAATAATTTAGCATTGTTCCAACGCCGCCTTTTCCTTCTTAGTCAATTTATTATAGACTAACTCGTAAGCCT
>JAKSKU010000015.1 GCA_024401565.1 Paludibacteraceae bacterium | reverse complement strand
AGAAATGGTTGGATCTTTTTTTGTTTCTATTCGCCACGGAGACACAGGGGACGCGGAGGTTAGCCCCTAAATCCCCTGAAGGGGACTTTGACTGTACCAAAAAACATGTAAGCCCTGAAGGGAAATATTCACCACAAAGACACAGGGGAACACGGAGGCCTCATATGGTCGTAGGGGCGGGTTTCAAACCCGCCCGGCAATCCTTCATCTCGCATATTAATCCCTGCGGTAATGCCATTGTCCGGCGACAAGGGCAAGCCGTAGGCTGATAATTAAACCGACCGTTTCCACGGCCGTTAGATATTGATCTCTAATCTGCCGGGGAATACCGGCAATTATGAATTGCTCATTCATCATTTAGCATTTCGCATTCATCATTTTCACCAATAGGGGTCGTTATAGAACGATTCTGACGCTTGGATGGTGTTTGATAAGGTGAAAGATATTTAAGGCCTCAAAGGGCGTCTAATTTGGTGTTTCTTAAAACAAAAAAGACGCGATTTCTCGCGTCTCTGGATAAACTAAAATACTTAAAAGGATCAACTTGGAAGTCTAAAATTAACTGGTAAGATAAACTTACAACGAACGTTAATGCCTTGCATCTGTCCTGGAGACCAAGCTGGCATTGATTCCACAACTCGTATGGCTTCTGCTTTTAATTTGTCGTTTGCATCTTCATTCACGACTTCTACATTTTGAATTGATCCGTCTTTGTTAACTACAAAAGATACGATTACTCGACCTTGTACACCCGCCTCAATCAAAGATGCAGGATATTTGATGTTTTTTGCCAAATATGCATACATTGCTTTTGTTCCTCCTGGGAATGAAGGCTGTACCTCTGCTATTAGAATAATTGGATCTTCATCAATGACTTCTGGCGTTGCAACTGGTGCTACAAATGGTTCTGGTTCGTCTGTTGGAATCACAACATCGGCAGTTGGAGTTGTGTTGTTGGTTATTATGATATTCGGAGATATCACTCTGCGAACAACAGGTTCAGCTGCAGCTGGAGGTGGTAGCTCAGGTTTTGTGAAGGTGACTGGCATCATCTCCTCTGGTGTGAAATCCAATTCTTTTGTTACATAGTTTGTCTTTGATACTCCCGTAGACCATTCAAATACAATAAACAGGAATCCTAGCGCGACTACGAGTCCGAGCAATAGGAATTCAAACGATTTGTTTTCAAGACTTGCGCTTGTTGTTTTTTTTATTTCCATAGCCTTAAGTATTAAAAGGTTAATATTCGTGTTGTTTTTGGGCGTTGTAGGAAATACTTTTTAGTGTTTCTTGTTGACCTCTTGACAAATATAGAAGGTAGATTCTAAAGTTGTTCTCCAAAATGCTGGAATTTAACTAAATCGTGTTGATAAACATGTGATTTCACATGTTTTTGCACTTTTAAATGTGTTTTTGTTAGGTGAGGACATTATATAAACAAAAAGAGCGATGATTTCTCATCGCTCTTATATCTTATCTTGTTAAAATTAGCTTGCAAGACGGAAGAATACAGGAAGCTGGAACTTTGAACGTACCTTTCTGCCCTGCTGCTCGCCTGGTGACCATGCTGGCATAGACTTAACCACACGTACAGCCTCTGCATCAAGTTTCTCGTGTACACCACGAATAACCTCTACATTCTGAATTGTACCGTCTTTGTTAACAACGAATGATACAATTACACGTCCCTGAATACCTGACTCCTGACATACAGCTGGATACTTGATGTTCTTCATCAAATACTCCATCATAGCTTTCTGTCCGCCTGGGAATGAAGGAGCTTTCTCTACACGCATGAAGACTTCCTCTTCTTCAACCTCTTCAGGACCATTGTCTACAGGTGGAGCTTCAACAACAGCAGAACCGTCATCCTCAGCAGATTTCACCTCTACTTCTTTAGTCTGAACGTCATTTTCTACTACCTTGATCTCTGGTGCAACTACTGGTGGTGGAGCTGCAGCTGCAGGTGGTGGCGGTGGCACGTCTTTCTGGACAGTTACCTCCATCATCTCCTCCTCTTCAAAGATGGCCTGAGTATCCTCTGTCTCAATCTTCTTCATGTCTGTTGTAGTCCACTCGAAGATGATAAAAAGGAAGCCCAAAGCTACAACGAGTCCCATCAAGAGAAAGTCATGCGACTTGTTCTCAAGACTCGCGCTTGCGGATTTTTTTACTTCCATTTCTATTTTAAAATTTCGTTAATATTCTAGTCCTTTATACAAAGTCACGAGCAAAAATAATGAATTATTTGCTTTTTTGCTCATTTTGGACAAAGTTTTTTTAACAATCACTAAAATTTGTGAATATTGCAAAGTTGCGATACAAAGCATTGGACAAACACAAGGTGCTGTGTCTACAATGCGTTTAATCTACATTGTTGTTTGCCTTTGAGTAGCGCAACATCTGCTCTGCATAGCCCTCTTTATAATCAACTTTTACGTCGACTATCTTGCCGTCTTTCTCTACCAGTTCGTATGTCGGGTTGATGAATCCTTTGTACGGAGAAATGTTTAGTTTCGAATATCTTTCCTTGATTTCCTTGTGTAGATCAGGGTCGATGTTGACGGCATAGTTCTCGACTAATTTTCTGGCTGCTTCAAAATCACCTTCTGATTTGATTCGTTGGATCTCTGCTAGCAGGTTGCCAAACAAGACTCTCAATTTGCTGTAATCGTTGATTTTGACGTATGTCTTGCCATCTCTCTTCTCCAATTCGACAACCTTGTCTGCGGTGCCTTTCTCATATACCCAATGAGCAATCAAAGCACGGTTACGCATGTGTGCCTCTTCTATCTGGTCGCCAAGATTGATGCGTACGAGCTGTGTCATTAATCCGTTCATCAGATAAGAGTAGTATTCTGCTTTGTATGCTTCTGCGGACGGTAACAATCCTAATTCTACCATCTTCGGATCTGCCGCATAGTAAAGACCGAACAAATCAGCTCTGGCTTCCTCTATTGTCGCTCCATATGCTTTTAATGCGTCTTGGCTTACTCCCGGCAACAATTGTCCGCTTCCGTGGCCTAGGCACTCGTGCAAGTCGGTGTGGATGTTATCGGTGATGTATCCGTACTTTTCAATCATCTCTTTGTCAGCGTCATTGTCTACAAATTCCTCCTTGAATCCGTTGCCTTTGGCCGCCTGATCGTATGCGTATGTGATATTCTCGATTGTCACGGATTTTGATCCGTATGTCTCACGAATCCAGTTGGCGTTTGGAAGGTTGATGCCAATAGGTGTGGCTGGATAACAATCTCCGGCCAAAATAGCGGTTGTGATGACTTTGGCGGTTACTCCCTTGCATTCTTTTTTCTTGAATTTTGTGTCGACGGGAGAATTGTCTTCAAACCATTGTGCGTTCTCGCTCAACACTTCTGTGCGTTTTGTCGCTTTTTCGTTTTTGAAGTTGACGATTGATTCCCAGCTCGCTTTTAGTCCAAGAGGATCTCCGTAAGTCTCAATGAATCCGTTTACGAAATCGATCTTTGAAGTTGAGTCGGCCACCCATGCAATGCTGTATTCGTCGAATTTTTTTAAGTCGCCTGTGTTGTAGAATTCGATAAGTAAATCTATAACATGTTTCTGTTTGTCGTTTTCTGCGTACGGAAGGGCATCCTTAAGATGTCCGACGATCTTGTCGATGGCTTTGCCGTACATTCCGCCCGACTTCCACACTTTCTCTACTAGTTTGCCTGCGTCATCCTTTGTAAGCAATGAGTTTAAACCGTATGAGATTGGAGATTTGTCTGTCGTGTCACGCATCGCGTCGTAGAACTTTTCCACTTCAGCTTGTGTCACTCCGTCGTAGTAGTGGTTGGCAGATGTCTCTATAAGATCCTGACCGTCTGCTTGGTTGACGCGTTTGGCTAGCAGTGTTGAGTCAAACATCACTTCCATAAGCATCGTCTTCTTCTCATTTATGCTTTTGCCTGGGCAGACGCTCGCTAGCATCCCTGTCAACTTTTCATCTCCAAGTTTGTTGAGACACTCTGCAAAGAAATCCTTTGAAAAGTCGGGTAGAAACTTATCACATGAATAGTGATGGTGGATTCCGTTTGAGAACCATACTCGTTTCAAATATTTCTCCAAGGCCTCAAACTCAGACAC
Source organism: Paludibacteraceae bacterium (assembly GCA_024401565.1). Taxonomy (GTDB): domain Bacteria; phylum Bacteroidota; class Bacteroidia; order Bacteroidales; family Paludibacteraceae; genus UBA1723. The sequence continues at coordinate 52,732 of JAKSKU010000015.1, read as the reverse complement.
GTTGTCAGCACCGATTTTTTCAGTGTAGATGGCCTCTAGTGTGCGGCGGATGGGAAGATTGTATTTGCAGTTCTGGTCAAACAAGATGTCGCGTCCCTCTTCCGCAGCAAGGGAAAGATGGTAGATGAGCATCTTCTGGTTCAAAGAAAGCGTCTCGAATTCTGGTACTTGATAACGTAATATCTGAAGATCGTAGAATTTCTCTACGTCATAGTTGAATTTAGTTTCCATATCTGATATTTTATTTTCCTCTTTGTTTCCGCAGGCCGTCAATGCTGCTGATGCGAGGATTCCAAAAATTATTCTTTTCATTATTCTTTGTTTCTGATGTCTACATTGTCGTTGTAAAACCATTTGCCTTCACGGAAGACGTATGTGTCATAGGTGAAGTCTGGACCATAGTATGAGTAGATGTCGGTGAACATTGTGCTTTCGGGCACAAGATGGTCGAACACAATCATTTTAGCCGATTCGTCATAGTTTAACGCGATTTTGCCCTGAGAATTATACTCGAAGACGTGGCGGCTCCATGTCTGTCTGCCTTTTCTTTTAAACACTTGTTTGCCGAAAGAAGGTCTGCCCGAGCCGTCTACTTTCAGGACATCGATCACTTTATAATGCGTGATTGCGGAATAGCCGGCCCAGCCAAGAAGAATGTAATAGCTGTCTCGACGGTATTTCACGTGGGCTATCTTGTAGTAGAGTGCTCCATACCAGTTGCCACGTTGTATTCTTTCTGTTGGTTGTGGTAGAAATGGCGTTTTTTTGATGTTGAGAATCTCGACGCGGCTACCTTTTCTTAATTTTGTCTGCACGACACTTCCGTAATGGAAACTTTTGTCAGACAATGTGAAGGCCCAAGAGTATATGCAGACCTTATTGTCGTCGGAGAGTACTTTTCCTATTTCGGAATGGTTGAAAGACGGTGCGAAAGATTTACCCTTTTTCAAGCTGTCTGACACTATTTTCTCCACCTTTTTGCTCAACTCCTTTTTCTTCGCGTCAACTACAGTGTCACTCTTTAGTTGTGAGAAGATCTCCTGTAATGTCTCTTGTCCAAGTGCTGAATGGAAAAAAAATGTGAGCAATAATATGTTTAATATTCTGCAGATCATATTATAAGTTCTTTTAACATAAAAAGGCGGGCCGTTAGGTCCACCTTTTATTGATATTTTGAGTCAAACGATTATCGCTTAATTACAAGATGGCGAACAGATGTCTCGCCGGCACACTCAACTATTACCTGATAGTCGCCAGGAGCTAGATCCTTGATGTTGATGTTGATCTTGCCAGATTGAGTAGACTGCTGGACCTCCTCTACTACAACCTTGCCAGAGCGAGTTGTGATAGAAATGTTTGCTCTTGAACCAGTCTTGTCGTCGATATTTACGTCGAAGTTGAACATTGCTGGGTTTGGAGAAATAGACACATTGTTTCTCCAGTGTGCCTGACCTGTCGCGTAGCTGTATGAGAATGGGATACCATAATCTACGTTCCAGTTACCCATCTGATCCTGAGTACGGATGTATAGTGTGTGGTTGCCCTCTCTTAACAAACCAGAGTTGATCTGGAACGCAACGCTTGTGCCAAATGAACTTGCAGGCTTACCGTTTCCTTCTCCTGGATCCTTGTCGATGTAAAACTCTGCACGTTTGATAGGACTTACTACAGGAAAGTAAATGTATGGCGTGCTGAATGGAGCAGTCCATGTATTTGTATTAGACAATGCTCTTGAATACAATTCGTGGAAACCTGGCTTCAATTTAGACAAGTCTGTCTCATTGATGACGATTGCTGCAGTTGCGTCGGCAGCTGTTTCTACAAATTTACCTTTTCCTTCTCCTGGATCTTCGTCAAAGAAATACTCTGATCCAACGATTTCTGAACTTTTCTCAAACATTGTGACAGGAATTGCCACACAATGTGACCATCCGTCGTAGTTCTTTCCTCTTACGTATAGAGTGTGGAAACCGTTGTTAAGGTTTCTGACTTTTGCCTTGAACTTAATAGTTCCGTTAGTTGTGACACCTGCTTTGTAGCCTTTGCCAAAACCTGGATCTTCATCAAAGAAATACTCTGTAGTGATAACCTCTGCGAAAGCACTTGTCATTGCGATCGCTACTGCGTATATGGATGCAAAAATCTTCTTCATGATTACTTCTCCATTTTATATTTGATTGTTACCTCAAGACCAACACTCTGGTTTGCCTCATTTGCAGCTACGTAGCTCTCGATCACAGGTGTGTCCTGCAAACCGCTTGTCACGTAAGGCATGGCACCACCGTAGGCACCAACTTGGTCGCCGTCTGACGCCATGTCGAATAGCTTACTTGTCTCCTTGATTCTATAATTGCTGTCTAATGAGAACTCTGGGTTAGTCATCTCAGGTCGATAGTCTCCGTTGAAGTTGTTCAAGAAAGAACATGTGTTAGTCCTTGACTTCTTTAGATCGTAGTTCATCACATTCTCGATTATAGTGCAGAATCTTAAATTGTAAACACCACCAAATCTGTTGAACTTGCCGAATGTGTTGCGCTCGATTCTGGCTCTTTCCAAACTGCTGACAACACCACATATGATGTTGTTGGAGATGTTTAGGTTCTGTGGATAACCAGCACCCTGAATGTTTCCAACAATGAAGTTCTGACGGATGATGCAACCGTTCACTGTATCTGCCACTTCAATAGCGGTCTGTGAACCTGCTAGGATCTGACATTTTGAGATTGTACACTCATTTCCAAAAACCTCAACATTATTAAGGATCAAACCTGATAGAGTGACGTTGTTGCTGTAAATACGTAGCGGACTTGCAATGAAGCTTTCTCCTGTCGCGTAGCTCACTACTTTGTTCTCCTTGTACAAATAGCCAGGGCCAACAATTGTGATTGGCTTTGTGATTCTGATCGGGTCAAAACCATAAGCGTCACCAGGACCATACTCTGTGCTTGAAGCCTCAAGGTAAATTGTATCGCCAGCGGCACAATCCTTTAAGGCATTCTCGAGTGTGCTGTATTCTGCGTTCACTTCAGGCGCATTGCAAACTCGCTTGATTCTTGCATGCGATGCCATCGTTAGCAAGAAGGACCCAACTATTAATAATACTAATTTCTTCATTATTACTTTTTATTTGCCAATACATATGCAAATTTGTATAAAAAATGCCAAATTTTCTATATTTTTTGCAAGAATATATTAACAATTTTGTTTTTTATTCGAATTTATTCGTAATAGTAGCCTAAAATCACGACAAAGATGAGCATGCAGACAATTATTGTGTGAATAATTCCTGTGCAAATCAAATAATCAAGTCGGATTGTGCTCTTTTTCAACTGGAACAAAAGACCTATTGTCAACGGTGCTACAGATAATAGGAAAAAGTTGATGGCTTTTGTTGAAAGATATGCCGTCGCTTCCAACGCTACTTTTCCACATGCAAGAGCTGCCAATATTGCTATCACATAGCATACGACTTTGGCTTTTGTGTGCCCGAAAACGATTGGTAACGAATGACATTCCATCTCTCTTTCGCCTTTCTCTTCTATCATTGCTCTGATTATGTCAATGATAATTGTCCAGGCGGCCAGGATTCCTCCCAACACTGCCGTCTTCTTCAACACATTCATTAGAATGACTGATGTCTGCGGCATCATGCCATAAACTTGGTTGATGAACCAGTTGTCGTAAAGGCATACCACAATGGGTATCATAGCTACGGAAATGGCTAGCATCAAACTGCCTAGCCCCCATGTGCGTTTGTAGCTCGATGAATAAAACCATAGCAGTCCGATTATGGCTATGAAAATGAAAAAGTAGTCGAATGCAGACGCAATATAGCTCAACACTCCAGCACAGATGATTGCGATTGCTGTCGCTCCTATATATAGGTTGAATATTGAATCACGCGATATGAACAGATCCACAACTCGTGTGATTTGACGGTTTATTCTGTCTATCTTGACATCGAAATAGTCGTTGACCCAGAATCCGCCGAGTGTGATGCAGACTGTCGCTATTATGCAAAGAGCTAGTGGGAGTGCTCCCATCTGTATCTCACCGTCTGCGTGGTTTATCATCGGTTCGATGATGGAGTAGTGTGTCACAAACTGTATGGCAACCACAAAGAAAAGAAGCGGTAAACGGGTCAATCTCATGAAGTTGATGAGGAACGATCGCTTCTTCTTTGATGTTGACGCGGGGTTATTCGTTTCTGTCATGTTTGTCGATTTTAGTCTTGTTAGAACAAGTCATTCATGATATTGTAGACCAAGTAAGACAGGTATATTCCAAGAAGAACGAGTCCTTCCCAGCGTTCCACTTTCTTGTCTGTGATACAGAAGATATATGCAAGAATGCATACTCCCATGTTGATTCCGCAGTCTGTAAGTGTCGCTATAAGGTTGGCTTCTCCAATTTCAATAGGAGAGATCATACCTGAGATACCAAGAATGCAAAGGATGTTGAAGATGTTGGATCCGATAACATTGCCCATTGCCATCTCATTCTGTCCTTTTTTTGACGCGGTAATAGATGTGACTAGCTCTGGCAATGAAGTTCCAATCGCGCAAATTGTGAAGCCAATCAGTTTTTCGTTCATGCCAATTGCGCTTCCAAGATATTTGGCAGACTCTACAACCAAGTCTCCTCCAAGCACGATTGCCGCGCCTCCACAAATGATGTATAGAGCGCATTTCCAAGCCACAAATGGGTCTTTGTCATCATCGTCTTCTCCTATGGCTTCTTCTGAATGTCTTTTAGTGTCTATAATAGTCCACGTTATATATCCGACCAAAAGACTGAATAAAATGCCTGCCTCTGTACGGCTGACGTCAGCGCCGGACATTAGGAATACAGACAATAGAAGCATTGCTGCGATTGATACTGGATAATCGCGACGCAACAAAGTCTTTGTCACTGGGATTGGTGTGATCATGGCGCACACTCCAAGAACAACCATCAGGTTAAAGAAGTTGGAACCCAACACATTACCGATAGCCAATGAGTTTGCTCCTGATGTGGCAGCGGTGATACTGACCGCCAATTCTGGAGCACTTGTGCCTAACGCACAGATTGTGAGTCCAATGATAAATGACGGAATCTTAAATCGTTTTGCCAAACTTGAAGCTCCGTCAACAAAATAATCCGCACCGTAGATAAGAACTACGAACCCTACTATTAGAAGGGCAAATTTCATAATCAATACCATAATTTACCAACCAAATGCTACTTTATCATCCATCCATTTGCCTTGTGCTTTCATTACTTGCTCGATAACGTCGCGGCCGCAACCTTCACCTGCTTTTTTGTCTGACACATAGCAACTTATATTTTTGATTTCTGGCGACGCGTCTGCTGGGCAACACGGAAACCCGCATACTTTCATGACTTCATAGTCGGGGATGTCGTCGCCCATATACATCACGTTTTCTGCCGATAAGTGGTTCTTCTCAAGAAAATCTTGAAAATCTTTGATCTTGACAGCTGACGCCATGTACACGTCTTTGATACCTAACCCGATAAACCTTTTTTTTACGGCGTCTGTCTTTCCTCCAGTGATGATGGCAAGTGTGTAGCCTTTTTTTACGGCATACTGCATGGCATATCCATCTTTGATGTTCACCATGCGCATTGGCTCGCCGTTAGGGTGGAGTGGTACTGTGTTGGCGGATAACACTCCGTCTACATCAAAAACAAATGCTTTTATTTTGTCAAGATTCTCTTTGAAATTCATCTCTATATGTTTGAATATTTTGGCTGACAAGACGGTAGATTGCCAGTTCGACGTCCATGCCGTCTGTCCTTAGACTGTTTTCCTGCTTGTCCATAACTGTTTGGTCGCTTCTTACTGCGGGACCTGTTTGTGCGGGTACTGGATTGACCTCTGTCACTTTTTGCGCTGTCTCTTGGATCAGAGGCAGAAGGATTTCGAAAGGCAACCCGTTTTGCATCATCAGTTTGTTTGCGATGGCGTACATGTGATTTGCAAAATTGCTTGCAAACACTGCGGCCGGATGCAATGCGTTACGCTGTTTGGTTGTGGCTTCATAACATTTGTCTGAAACTGTCGCAACTAATGTCCGTAACGTTTCCAGTGTAGACGGCAGGGTAGATTCTATCAGGAATGGTGTGTGTGTAAGATCAACCTTCCTTTGTTTGGAGAAACTCTGCACAGGGTATATCACTCCGCAGTTTGGAAAGTGTTTGGACAAACCGGTTTCTCCATCCATAGTTAGCGCTCCAGCCGTATGCACGACAATCTTGTTTGTGACATCAACACCTTTGTTGTCAAAAAGGAGTCTCAATTGCTGCCATATGTGTGGCTGGACAGAGTCTTTCACGGAACAGATGTAGATGTCTGCGTTTATGTCAACGTCAGCAATGTCAGTGCAATATTTGCAAGCTAAAGTGTCAGCAAGCGACTTTGCATTCTCTGCGGTCGGGCTGTAAATCTGCACCACTTCGTTTTTTTTTGACAATGCTTGCGACAAATGAGTCGCGACATTCCCGCTTCCGAGAAAGACAATCTTTGCCATTGATTAGAATTTTCCCTTGTGGATACGGTCCAACTTTAGTTTTGTCTGGTCGAATGGTGCTTTTTCCTCACCTTTGTGACCAAGTGCGATGACACATTCTGCTTTCAAGCCGTCAGGAATGTTAAGCAAAGCCTTCAACACGTTTTCTGTAGTCTCTCCGTCGTTGTTTTTTCTGTTTCTGACTTGCACCCAGCAAGAACCGATGCCAAGGCTTTCTGCCATAAGTTGGATGTATGAAGCGGCAATAGAAGCGTCTTCCACCCAAACATCACTTTTCTCCTCTTCTGCAAGCACGACAATGGCCATTTTTGCACCGGAAACGAATGCACTGCCCATCTGGCGGGATTCAGAAATCACCTTAAGATCGTTAGCGTCCTCAACAACGACAAAATGCCAAGGAGTGCATCTTTTTGATGACGGAGCCATAAGGGCTGCCTTCAATATCAAATCAAGTTTCTCCTGCTCGATAGGCTGGTCAGTAAACTTGCGTGTGCTTCTTCTTTCTGTTATGATATCAATTAGTTCTCTCATATTCAATTTATTCTGCGACCATAGGTCCGTTCATCAATTCATATTTAACTTGAAAATCCTTATGTGCATTCAGCGCATTAATAAGGTTAGTCTGGGCATTTGTAGCAAATGTAGATTTAATCATCTCCAACTCGATGGCTTGCTCTTCCGACAAAGAATCAGCGGTTGCCAATTGCGAATAACGTTCGTAGCCGTTGTTCATAAATTTGTCAGAATACAAATCAACATAAGCAACTACGCTATTAATCAATGAGGAGTCCTCGCGGAAAGGACCGATCGCAACTAGAGTCTTCTTTACAAATTTGAAATCTTCAACCATGTTCGCCACTTCCGTTGTGTCGTTTGCCAAGATCTTTGCGTCGATCTTTTTTGTCTCGCGAACTGTATTGCTGAAAATATCATTAATCTGGGTGTAGTAGTCGGCAGGGATATCATTGCATGAAGCAAGTCCTAAAAGGGCGACTGTCGGCATGATGATTTGTTTGAATCTCATAGGCTATATAAATAAAAGCCTGCAATACAGAAATCTGAATTGCAGGCCGTACAAATTTTAGAATTCTGCCGAACGTGGTGTTCTAGGGAACGGAATCACGTCGCGGATATTTGTCATACCAGTTACGAATAGTAGCAAGCGCTCGAATCCAAGTCCGAATCCTGAGTGAGGACAAGAACCGAATTTACGAGTGTCAAGGTACCACCACATATCCTTCATAGGAATGTTTAGCTCCTGGATTCTTGTTAGCAACTTGTTGTAGTCAGCCTCACGCTCAGATCCACCGATGATCTCACCGATTGTTGGGAACAATACGTCCATAGCGCGAACTGTCTTGCCATCCTCATTCTGCTTCATGTAGAATGCCTTGATCTCCTTAGGATAGTCAGTCAAGATAACAGGATTCTTGAAGTGCTCCTCAACCAAGTAACGCTCGTGCTCAGAAGCAAGGTCGCAACCCCAGTATACAGGGAACTCAAATTTCTTGCCTTTTGCAACAGCCTCCTCAAGTATCTTGATACCCTCAGTATATGGAAGACGAGTAAATGGAGCCTTCAACACGCTCTGCAATCTCTCGATCAATCCCTTGTCGATCATCTGGTTCAAGAAAGCAAGGTCATCCTGGCAGTTGTCAAGAGCCCACTGTACGCAGTACTTGATAAACTCCTCTGCAAGGTCCATGTTGTCGTAAAGGTCGTTGAAAGCAACCTCAGGCTCAATCATCCAGAACTCAGCCAAGTGGCGTGGAGTGTTTGAGTTTTCAGCACGGAATGTAGGACCGAATGTATAAATTGAACCAAGTGCTGTAGCTGCAAGCTCACCCTCAAGCTGTCCTGAAACAGTCAAGCTTGCCATCTTGCCAAAGAAATCGTCGTCGTAGATGATGCTTCCGTTCTCATCTTTCTTAAGATCGTAAAGGTTCTTGGTTGTTACCTGGAACATCTGGCCTGCACCCTCACAGTCTGAAGCGGTGATGATAGGAGTGTGGAAATAGAAGAACCCCTTATCGTGGAAGAACTTGTGGATAGCGATCGCCATGTTGTGACGAATACGGAAAACTGCTCCGAAAGTGTTTGTACGAGGACGAAGGTGTGCGATTTCTCGCAAGAACTCCATCGAACAACCCTTTTTCTGCAATGGGTATTCGTTAACGTCTGCCTTACCATAGATCTCGATGCTTTTTGCAAGCACCTCTACAGTCTGACCAGCACCCTGCGACTGAACCAATGTTCCGATGCAGCTGATACATGCACCTGTAGTGACATCTTTCAAAATATCCTCGCTGATAGAACCTGCGTCTACAACAAGCTGAATATTCTTGATAGTTGAACCGTCATTCAAAGCGATGAAACTTACATTTTTATTGCCACGCTTTGTGCGGACCCAACCCTTTACATTTATTTCTGATCCATAGTTAGTCAACGCAAGGGCGTCTACTATTTTAGTTCTCTTTATGCCCATAATTAGTATATCATTATTATATTGCAAAATTACGTGAATTTTATTTATATGCAAAATATATGTTGTTTAAAATCATCGATATTTTAAAAGCGGAATTCAATGCCGTCATTACCTAAAAATGTATTGTCGAAGATAGGTTTTGCCTCTTCCAAAAATGATTTTCTATCCTTATATCTTGCGGAAAAATGTCCGATCACAAGCTTTTTCACATGTGCAAGTGCCGCTATTCTTGCTGCGTCAGATGCTGTTGAGTGAAATGTTTGTTTGGCTCTTGCTCTGTCTTTCTCAAGGAATGTGGATTCATGGAATAGCAGGTCCACGCCATTTATTATATCGATTACCTTCTCGTTGTAAGCTGTATCGGAAAGATAAGCGAAACTTTTTTGAGGAGACGGAGGAAGTGTCAGCACGTTGTTGGGAACGACTGTCCCGTCAGGTGTGGTGTAATCCTCGCCTGCAAGGATATATTTGTACTGCTCGATTGGAATATTGAAGAATTTGGCTTTGTCTGCTTTCAGGTGTCTGCGATGAGGTTTTTCTTGGAAAAGAAAACCTGATGTCGGAATAGAGTGCTTCAATGGAATTGTGGCCACTGACATTTTTTCATTCTCGTAGATAATATCGCTTGAAAAAGGAGAGAATGTTTCAAAATTGATTTTGAAGTGAAGATAGTTGCAGAAGAAGTTCAGCTGTGGGCGTAAAGCCTCTTCCAATCCTTTATGGGAATGGATAATGATATCGCTTCGTCTGCCGAGAAGGTCTAGTGTTGAGATCAAACCGATCAGCCCAAAACAATGGTCGCCATGAAGATGAGAGATGAATATATGGTTCATCTTAGAATGGTTGACGCAATAATGACGCAATGATTGTTGAGCATTTTCACCACAGTCGATGAGAAATGTTTTGGCATTCATTTCCAGTGAGTAGGCAGACTGGTTCATTTTCATTGCTGGGAGAGCGGCACAAGATCCCAATATTTTCAGTGAATTATCTTCCATTTGGGTGACATGATAAATAAAAAAGAGGCACACCGTTATGATGTGCCTCCTGTTTTAGTATAGCTTCAAAACTTATTCTTACTTAGAGAAAAGCTCGATTTCTACACGACGGTTCTTAGCACGACCTGCAAGTGTAGAGTTAGAAGCAACTGGGTTAGCTGAACCGTAACCCTGTGACTGGATGTTAGCAGTTGCAACGCCCTTGTTGATCAAGTAGTTCTTTACAGAAGCTGCACGATCCTTAGACAACTGAAGGTTCTTAGCTGCGTTACCTGAGTTATCTGTGTAACCCTTAAGAGTTACAGACCACTCTGGGTGAGACTTAAGCAACATTGCAAGACCATCAAGTGAAGAGTAAGAAGACTGCTTGATGATAGCCTTGTTAGACTCGAACTCAAGCTGAGCGAATGCTGTCTTGATGATCTCGTCCTCCTCCTTAGTTGGAACGTAACGAACTGGCTCACGAGTAGCTCTGATATGAGAATCAAGAGAATCCTGAGTGAACTTGATCTGCTGCTGTAGCTTGTTGATTGCTACGTTCTGGTTAACGATCTGCTCCTCAAGCTTAGCTGTAAGCTCCTCGCACTGACGCTTCTGCTCCTCAAGAATTGGAGTCAAATCAGGAACCTCACACTTAGGTGCGTAATCTACCCAAGCGATGTTACGGATGTTACGGCTACCAGCGAACTTGTAACGAACCTCAAGGTTAGCACCGAAAGTTAGGTGACCACCATCTGGGTAACAAGTACGTAGACGGTACATACCTGTAGCCTCCAAACCGATAGCGAAGTACTTGCTTACGTTGTACTCGATCTGGCCAGCACCATAAAGACCAAGAACGAATCTGTTATCATCCTCCATGAATGCGCAATCCTTCCATGTTCCGATTGTTCCTACGATACCTGGGTTAACATAAACGTTAAGCTTCTGCAATCCCATGCTTCTGTATGGAGAAACAATGTTAGACAAGTTGAATGAAGAATGAAGAATGATGTCGTGGTTTACTGCATCGTAAGTCTCCTGGTTGTTCATTGCGTACATGTACTGCAAACCAAGACCCCAACGTGGGTTGAATGTAGCCTCAGTGAATACACCGAACTGACCATTGATTGTTCCGCTTAGAGTACGATCTGCTTCTGCGATTGGAGCATGTCTCAAGTAGTTAACACCACCCTTAAGGCCTGCTGACCAGTGGCAAATGCCCTTTGCTGAAGCTGTATCTGAAGAAGCCTCCTGAGCGAAAGCGTTTCCAGCAAGTGTGCCGGCAACTGCCATTGCTAAAAATTTCTTGTACATTTTTTATAAGTTAAAATTAGACATTATTTTATTTTCCTAACTGATTTTTCAAAGCTGCCAACTGCTCGATGTCTCCAAGAGTTGTCTTCTCCAAAGTAGTTGCTGCTGTAGCCTCTGCCTTCTTTGTTGACTTCTTCTTCTTGAAATCCTTCTTTTCCTCAGCTGCACCCTCTTCGAATGTTCTGCTGTGAGAAACGATGATTCTCTTAGACTCCTTGTTGAACTCAAGAACCTTGAACTGAAGCTTCTCCTCAACCTTTGCTACAGAACCATCTTCCTTAGTCAAGTGCTTTGGAGTACAGAATCCTTCAACTCCGTAAGGCAACATAACGATAGCTCCCTTGTCTACGATCTCTGTGATTGTACCCTCGTGTACTGAACCCTCTGTGAAGATTGTCTCGAATACATCCCAAGGATTATCCTCAAGCTGCTTGTGACCTAGGCTCAAACGACGGTTCTCCTTGTCGATCTCCAATACCTGTACCTCGATGTCTGCACCGATAGTTGTGAACTCTGATGGGTGCTTTACCTTCTTTGTCCAAGATAGATCTGAGATGTGGATCAAACCATCAACACCTTCCTCGATCTCTACAAATACACCGAAGTTAGTGAAGTTACGTACCTTTGCAGTGTGCTTTGTTCCTACTGCATACTTAGTATCGATAGCCTCCCATGGATCTGCCTTAAGCTGCTTGATACCCAAGCTCATCTTTCTCTGCTCACGGTCCAATGTCAAAACTACAGCCTCAACTGTGTCACCTACTGACATGAAATCCTGTGCGCTTCTCAAGTGCTGGCTCCATGACATCTCTGATACGTGGATTAGACCCTCTACACCTGGAGCGATCTCAACGAATGCACCGTAATCAGTCATGACAACTACCTTACCCTGTACCTTGTCGCCAACCTTCAAGTCTGACTTCAAGCCATCCCATGGATGAGGAGTAAGCTGCTTCAAACCTAGAGCGATTCTCTTCTTGTCGTTATCGAAGTCTAGGATAACAACGTTGATCTTCTGATCTAGCTCTACAACCTCCTTAGGATCGTTTACGCGGCCCCATGAAAGGTCTGTGATGTGGATAAGACCATCTACGCCACCAAGATCGATGAATACACCGTATGATGTGATGTTCTTAACTGTTCCCTCAAGAACCTGACCCTTCTCCAATTTAGAGATGATCTGAGACTTCTGCTGCTCAAGCTCTGCCTCGATAAGAGCCTTGTGAGAAACAACTACGTTCTTGAACTCGTGGTTGATCTTAACAACCTTGAATTCCATTGTCTTGCCTACGAATACATCGTAATCGCGGATAGGCTTAACGTCAATCTGAGAACCTGGCAAGAATGCCTCGATGCCGAATACGTCAACGATCATACCACCCTTAGTTCTGCACTTGATATATCCCTTGATAATCTCATCCTTCTCCAATGCCTCGTTAACACGATCCCAAGAACGTGCTGCACGTGCCTTGCGGTGAGAAAGATTCAACTGTCCTTTCTTATCCTCCTGGTTTTCAATGTAAACCTCAACTTCGTCACCAATCTTCAAATCTGGATTGTAACGGAATTCGTTAGTAGAAACGATACCATCTGACTTTCCACCTACGTTCACTACGACCTCTCTCTTGTTCAAAGAGATTACCTTACCAATTACAACCTCGTTGTCCTTGATAGAGTTAAGAGTCTGGTCGTACTTTGACTCTTGCTCCTGACGAGCTGCAGCTGACAAGCTCTCGCCATTCTTGTAGCCTTCCCAATCGAAATCTTCTACAGGAGCTACATTTTTAGTTAATTCACTCATTTTTTTAAATTATACAATTAGTCGTTAGACATTATATATAGTAATATCGCTACAAAATTACAATTTATTTTAGACTATTCAACCAATTATTATTTTTTTTTGCTTTCACACAATGCATTGTTAATAAATTTCGTTGGTTCTCCATGGAAAATCATCTTCAAACTATGCATCGCTCGCGTACATGCTATATAAAGCAAACTTTTGTCCATGTCGTCATTATAATTGGCTCTTGTTACGTCTGGGATCACAACTTCATCAAACTCAAGTCCTTTTGCCATGTGTGACGTTGTCACGACTATTCCATTGGTGAATGCCTGACATCCGCTCACAAGCAATGTGGCTCTTTTCTGCAGATCTCCAAGAGTGTCGAAGAATGCAATCGCGTCTTTTTCTAATTTAAATATGTATGCTGTAGACGTTGGGTTGTTTACATCTGCCCCTGCTATCATATTATGCATCAACTGGATTTCTGTCTCTTTTGAGGTAACTTCTATCAGCTGCGGCATTTCAGTGTGACGCTCCACTACTTCCAATTCCGTATTGCCTGAGATGCTTTTGGCTAGTTCTGTGATTTCGTAGCCTGAGCGGTAGCTTTTGTTTAGCTTCATTATTTCGGCCTTATACAGTGCTCTGCGGATATCGTCAGCTGTTGTTGAACTGTATGGGTTCACATTTTGAGCAGCGTCTCCAAGTATCGTCTTTTTGCATGGGAATATCTTTGAAAGGAGACGGTACTGTACTGGTGAATAGTCTTGCATCTCGTCTACAAGCAGATGCTTCACTTTGCTTTTGGTTTTGATTCCTTCAAGTGAGATTTTCAGATAGATGAGTGGGGCGACGTCTGCATACTCCATCTTCTTGTCTTTGGTCTTCTTCAAATATTCAGGCTTGCCAATCCACTCAAACATATCTTTATACACAGCCGCGTCTGATCCTAAATGAAGAATTTTCTTTAAGTCTGCTCGGATCTTTCTCATCTCTTCTGTGGTTAGTACACGACGGAATGTGATCTTGAACTCGTTCTTTATGTCGTTGGCAATAAGTTCCAAACGCTGTCGGATCGGCAATCTGTCGTGCGAATGGAATTTCTCAAGTATCCACTCTTTCGCTACAGGGATGATTCCGACGACAATGTCTTCTGGCTGAAAACATGTGTTTTCAAGATGTACCAGATATTTGTCCAGCAATTGCACAAATTCAAAAGTGGCCTTGAATTTGGTTCTCTCTATTGTTGCGGCATTCTTATTCTCTAACAGATCGTTGACTTGCTCGAAGAATGTTTGGAATTTAACTTTGCCTTCGAGTATCTCAGACAGCAACTCTTCCATTCCGCACTCTTTGATTGTCTCCTCTCCCAGTTCTGGCAATACGTTGGAGATATAGTCCGCAAACACTTTGTTTGGAGAAATGATAAGGATGTCGTCGGATGTGATCTGCCCTTTGAACCTATATAATATGTATGCTACACGATGCAGAGCTATGGATGTCTTTCCTGATCCTGCAACTCCCTGTATTATAAGATTGTGCGACTCTTCGTCTCTGATAATGGCGTTCTGCTCACGTTGGATTGTGGCAACGATGTTTTTCATTCGTTCGTCCGACGTCGAACTCAACTCTTTCTGCAATACCTCGTCGTCGATGTTGATGCTGTTCTGTATCATGAACTCCATAATGGAGTTGCGGATTCTGAATTGACGTTTCAGCACGATGTCTCCGTCTATACGTCCATTCGGTGACTCATAGAATGCCTTGCCGAAATCGAAGTCGTAGAACATTGTGGAGATGGGAGCTCGCCAGTCGTAGATCAGATTCTTTCTGTTTTTTGAATCATACAAGGAATGAATGCCTACATATAAAGGAGTTGGTTCATTCTCCCCGTCGATACGGAAATCTACTCTTCCAAAATATGGTACAAGCTTCATCCTTTTCAAACGACGCTTCGTATTCTCCATTTCCTCTGCACTCATCACTGCCTGAGTGACGAAATTTCGCGTCGCACTTTTTTCAGCTCGATCCAGTTCGGATAGATTCTCCCACAAATACTCTTTGAATGCCTTCATGTCTTTCACTTGTTGGTGGATAAAGGCATCAATGCCCAGAATCATGTCGTCAATGAATTCCAGTGTCGACTTTAGATATTGTCGTTCATCAGCTTCCGTTGGGTTAAGCATAGCAGCAAAAAGATTTTAACTCGAATTACTTATGTTTTATAGAGGATGGCATTCATACGTATGTTGTGTATTGTCATCGTCTTTGCAAATTTACGACAATTCGGATAAAAACAAAAAAGAGCGCCTACATATTATATAAGCACTCGTCTATTGCGTTAATCTTCCGATTGTCGTCTCTCAATACCGTTTTCCTTGTTTACTCTGTCGATGAATGATGTCACCTCGGATAAGCCACTTGCAAACTTCTCGAAATCCTCTTTGTAGAGGAATATCTTATGTTTTTCAAACGATACCTGAGATTCATCGTCTCCGACCTTTTTCTTGCTTTCTGTGATTGCCAGGAACAACTCTCCTCTACGATTCTTCTTCACATCGAAATAGTAGATCCTTTTTCCGGCCTTCACTGCCTTGGAAAAAACAATTTCTAAATCGTTTTTGTCCTTGTAATCCTTGTTATCTTCCATGCCTCTTAATTAATTATAATGCAAAATTATATGATTGCAAAAACAACCAAAGAGATATAGTTCTTTTTTTTGTTCCATTTGTGAAAAAATGTAAAAATATGTGGTTTCGTCGAGTGGTATAGGGGTTTTATAACATATTTTGGTCTGAAAAAGGGATGAGAATTCTATCACTTGCGACATATCGAAAACTTCTCTCATACAACTAAACTGAGCTTGCCTATTATAAATTTATAACTTTATCCTGTCTTTATTCATTGCAGCATTAATTACAATGGCTGAATATCTTACATATTATATATTGTTCAAATTCATCAAATGGTTGCCATAATTAATTTGCAAAAAAATCAAAACATAGATCTGCCCGATAAGGAAAATTGAATAATATGAAGGATGAACAGAAATCCGTCGACGCTCTATTTTTTTGCAAAAACTAATTGTAAGTTCGCCATACAAAGGTTATCTTTGCCGAGTTTTAAAAAAGACTACATTTGTAAGTAGAGAAAAAAGATGATTAAAATTACATTCCCAGACGGTTCCGTTCGTGAGTATGAGAACGGTGTCACAGGTTATCAGATCGCAGAGAGCATCTCATCACGCTTGGCGCAAGACGTGTTGGCTATCAGCGTAAACGGAGAGACAAGAGACTTGAATCGCGCAATCAATGAGGACGCGGCTATCAAGTTGTTCAAATTTGAAGACGAGGAGGGTAAGCACACATTCTGGCATACATCTGCCCACTTGATGGCTCAGGCTATCCAGATGCTATATCCAAACGCAAAATTCGGTATCGGACCAGCTATTGAGAGCGGATTCTACTATGATATCGATTTCGGTGATGTCACATTGAAAGAGTCGGATTTCGCCGCTATCGAGAAGAAGATGATGGAAATCGTCGCAACAAAGCAGACTCTTACTCGCGTCGACATTTCAAAGGCAGACGCTTTGAAGATGTTCGAGCAGAGAGGCGAAGTATATAAGACAGAGCTTATCAGCGAGCTTGAAGACGGCAAGATCACTCTATACGAGCAGGGAAGCTTCACAGACCTTTGCCGTGGACCACACTTGAAAGATGTGTCTCCAATCAAGGCAGTTAAGATCACTTCACTTGCAGGTGCTTACTGGAGAGGCGACGAGAAGAGAAAGCAGCTTACTCGTCTATATGCTATCACATTCCCTAAGAAGAAGATGCTTGATGAGTATCTTGAGCTTTTGGAAGAGGCTAAGAAGCGCGACCACAGAAAGATCGGTAAGGAGATGGATTTGTTCATGTTCACTGATATGGTCGGCAAGGGACTTCCAATGTGGCTTCCAAAGGGTACAGCCCTACGCTTGCGTCTTGAGGAAATGTTGAAGAAGATTCAGAAGAGATTCGGTTACCAGCAGGTAATGACTCCACATATCGGAAACAAGAACCTATACGTGACTTCAGGACACTGGGATCACTATGGTGAAGACAGCTTCCGTCCTATCGAGACTCCAGAAGAGGGAGAGGTTTACATGCTTAAGCCAATGAACTGCCCTCACCACTGTATGATCTTCAAATACCAGCCACGTTCATACCGTGACCTACCTTTGCGTCTTGCAGAGTTCGGTACTGTATATAGATATGAGCAGAGCGGTGAACTTCACGGATTGACACGTGTACGTTCGTTCACACAGGACGACGCCCACTTGTTTGTTCGCCCAGATCAGGTAAAGGAGGAGTTCATGCGCGTTATGGACATCATCGCAATCATCTTCAAGGCTTTGAATTTCGAGAACTTCGAGGCTCAGATTTCGTTGAGAGATCCAAACAACACTACTAAATATGTAGGAACAGAGGAGAACTGGAACAAGGCAGAGCAGGCAATCATCGAGGCTTGTCAGGAGAAGGGAATGCCAGCACGCGTTGAGTACGGTGAGGCAGCATTCTACGGACCAAAGCTTGACTTCATGGTTAAGGATGCACTTGGACGCCGTTGGCAGCTTGGTACAATCCAGGTAGACTACAACTTGCCAGAGAGATTTGGTCTTGAGTATGTAGGAGAGGACAACCAGAAGCACCGTCCGGTAATGATCCACCGTGCACCATTCGGATCTATGGAGAGATTCGTGGCCGTATTGATCGAGCACACAGCAGGTAAGTTCCCATTGTGGTTGACTCCTGATCAGGTGGCAATCCTTCCAATCAGCGAGAAGTACAACGACTATGCAAAGAAGGTTCAGGCATACTTGGATACAAAAGATGTGAGAGCTATCGTCGACGACAGAAACGAGAAAATCGGAAGAAAGATTCGCGACAATGAGCTTAAACATATCCCTTATATGTTGATTGTAGGAGAGAAAGAAGCAGAAAATGATGAAGTTTCTGTAAGAAAACAGGGCGAAGGTGATAAAGGTTCAATTAAATTTACTACATTTGCCGAGAATTTGAATGCGGAAGTAGCTCAAATGTTGAGCGAATTCTAAAATTCAAGAATATAACAAGATAATTAATAACTATTTAAGGAGGATATTGCTATCGCAACTCAACCATTTAACAAAAAGCCAAAACCAGCTGATTCAGCTGCGGGCAACAGACCAGCAGCTCCAAAAGATTCAAAAGGAGCTCAGAAAGAGCAAGCTCACAAGATAAACGACGAAATTCGAGCTAAAGAAGTTCGTTTGGTGGGTGACAATGTAGAGCAGGGTGTTTATTCATTAGAGAAAGCACTTCAGATTGCTGACGAGTTGGAGCTTGACCTAGTTGAGATTTCGCCTAACGCAGAGCCTCCTGTATGTAAGGTTACTGATTATCAGAAATTCCTTTATCAGCAAAAAAAGCGTGAGAAGGAATTGAAATCGAAGCAGGTGAAGGTAGTAGTCAAGGAGATCAGATTCGGTCCTCAGACTGATGATCATGACTACGAGTTCAAACTACGCCACGCTATCGAGTTCTTGAAAGAGGGAGCAAAAATTAAGGCGTTCGTTTTCTTCAAGGGTAGATCAATCCTATTCAAAGAGCAGGGAGAGGTATTACTACTTCGCTTTGCCAATGATTTGGAGGAGTATGGTAAGGTAGACCAGATGCCGCTACTTGAGGGTAAGAGAATGATCATCACGCTTTCTCCTAAGAAAAAGGCCAAGTAAATTACGAGGTATAAAGGTTAATTAAAAATTTAAAAAATGCCAAAAGTTAAGACTAATTCCGGTGCCAAAAAAAGATTTCTTCTTACCGGATCAGGAAAGATCAAAAGAAAGCACGCTTACAAGCGTCACATTTTGACAAAGAAGACAAAGAAGCAGAAGCTTAATCTAACTCACGATGCTATCGTTGCATCTTGTGACGTTAAGGAAGTAAAGGATTTGCTAAATCTTAGATAAGTCTGAGTTATCAGGTGTACTAAGAAGATTTGTCAAAACAAAAATTTTTAATTTATTAAACAGAGTTGATAGCCATAAAGTTCTCATATTGAGGCGCTATTGCTCACAAAACTAAAAAAAATGCCAAGATCAGTCAATCACGTTGCTTCAAGAGCAAAGAGAAAGAGAATTCTAAAGCTTACAAGAGGTTACTACGGAGCTAGAAAGAATGTTTGGACAGTAGCAAAGAACACTTGGGAGAAGGGTTTGACTTACGCTTACCGTGACCGTAAGAACAAGAAGCGTAACTTCCGTGGCCTTTGGATCCAGAGAATTAACGCTGCTGCAAGACTTGAGGGTCTTTCATACTCAAAGCTTATGGGTGCTATCCACAAGGCAGGTATCGAAATGAACCGTAAGGTGCTAGCAGATCTAGCTATGAACCAGCCAGAAGCTTTCAAGGCTGTTGTTGCTAAGGTAAAGTAAGGATTGCTTCAAGCATCATGCTTTTAAGATAAAGGGTGTTGTCATTGACAACGCCCTTTTTCGTTTGTATGGCGTCATGATGTCTTTTTAGTTATATTTATCACTATGAATTTCGCATTTATATATATATTTCTAATTTTGTATTCCGAATTCAGCATTTAGAATTTTATTTAATGGCAGAGAAGAAAAAATTAGAGTGGGCTCAATCGTTGAGAGGTGTCGGTGCACTATTGGTGGTGTTCTGTCATCTGTGGCTCGCTATTCAGGAGGTATATGGAGTGGAAAACTCATTTTGCAGTTTCATGACTATGGATGTGCTCGACGCGGGGAAAATCGGTGTGAGCATCTTCTTCTTCCTATGTGGATATTTCGTGGTGAGTGTGAAAAAGAAGTCGCCTAAGGATTTCTGGTGGGGACGCTGCAAACGTCTCTATCCTACTTATTGGTTTTCTATCATCTGCGCTATCGCCTTTCTTGGCACCGTCTTCTCAGCTGAAGGAATACATATTCTGAAAGATACTTTCTCGTGGAAAGCTATCGCTGCTAACTTCACTATGCTTCAGATGTTTTTCCGTCAGCAGGATATACTCGGCTGCTACTGGACATTGCCTATTGAATTGCTGATCTGCGGTATGTTCACCGTCTTCAGAAAACGATTGGATAATGAGAATGTGGTGACGGGATTGTTCGCTTGCACCGTCGCAGCGACGCTTCTAATGGCTGCCGCACGTGGTTATGCCCATGTCAAGCTGCCGGTCGCTCTTCCTTTGCTTGCCATTACGTCGCTCCTTGGCTATTTCACAAGAATGGCAGACGACGGGGTTTTCTCAAGAAAGAGACAGTGGATACTCTTCGCAGTTTTCATCCTCGCTTTGTTGCCAATCACTGTGATGGCTTACAATTTTGCGACAGAACATCAGGAGACGTGGTACCGCTACTTCTTCACTTATTGCGTCGGCACACTTCTATTTATCGGATTCAATCGTTTGAGTGTGGCATGGACGCCAATCACTGTGGTCGGCAATTACAGTTATTCCGTCTACTTGCTTCATGCCGTCGGCTTTAATTTCGCTTTGAGATTGTTTAAGGATTCTTTGGGTGCTGAGTTGATGACGATAGTTTGTTTGATCTTTATCGCATTATTCAGTGTGGTTGCATATCAGGGTGTTGAGAAAAGGATAAAGTAACGAAAAAAATGGATACCAAAACGATTGTCATTATGGTAATCATTGGTATATTTGTAAAAACTAAAATTTTGTAGTTATGGTAATAGTATCAAGTAGAGAATTTCGTATGAAACAAGGCGAATATCTAAAACAAGCATTGGAGGGGCAGGATGTTATTTTGACATCAAGGGGATGTGGTAGTTTTAGGCTGGTGCCTGTTACAGAAAAAGATAAGCTTGAGTCAGGCGATCATGCATTGCAAGCCAGATTAGATCGAGCAAGAAAAGATTTGTCAGAAGGGAAATGCGTTACGATACAAAATTCTTCAGATATTGATAAACTAATTGAAGAGCGAAAGAAATGTATGAAGTAAAGATTTCTCCTGAAGCGTTAGATGATTTAGTCCGCCGAGCATGTTCTTGAATATTCTCTACGTCACAATCCTGCCAGTTGCGATCGGTTTTGCTGTCAACCATTTCTACGGAGGAAATGAGAAGTTTGAGGAGACAAAGAAAGCGATGCCAGTATTCTCAGTTTTGGGTTTGGCATGTATCGTAGGAGGCGTGATTTCAGCCGTACATCCGCACATCGTCAACGGTGGTTTTGAATTATTGGCGTTGACATTCGCAGTAGTGTTCAGCCACAACACATTAGGATATATACTTGGTTATAGCATCGGCACACTATTCAAATTCTCCAAGGCTAAGAAACGTACTGTCTCAATCGAAGTAGGAATGCAGAATGCCGGACTTGCCACAGTATTGTCGTCGACATTCTTCATGGCTACAAATCCGTTAAGCATTGTTCCATGTGCCATCTCATGTGCATGGCATTCAATCTCAGGAACGATTTTGGCTAATCTGTTTGCGAGAAGGGATGAGAAGTCTAATTCATAATTAATAATGCATAATGCATAATGCATAATTATGGAGATTTTATCGCACTACTACAAATAAGTCGAACAAACTTAAATAATGGTATGCAAAAAACGAGTGTAGAAATACACTCGTTCTTTGCTATATTTATGGATTTTAGTGCAATATTGTCAATTTTTTTTGTCTGTCAATGCTGCCAAATCACTGATTAGTGTGCCTATCATTATTGTTTCTCATTTAATGATTTTTAATTGATGAGGCAAATATCCAAGGTTTTCTCTTGCAATATTTATAGCATTTTCTTTAGAAATTTGCTTGTTATTCAATTTAGATAATAACCAGTCTGAAATTAGTTTCTCTTTAAGAGGATATTTTGAATTACAGAAATTTTCATCTAGAACAACAAATCTCAAAGGTGCATGAAGGTATTCTTCTTTAACTGTTTTGCCAAGATTGATTCTTTCAGAAAGAAGGATATCATGTAATTTGCCTTCATTGCCTATTTCGATTGACATATCTTCCAATTCTTGGTAATTGGCAGATTTTGTAGCAACTTTAATTGCTTCAAGTACTTTGTGTGGTCCTGTAATAAGTTCCCCATTTATCACAACACTTCTAAGAAGAAACGTATGGAAACATGACTCTTCATCACTTATCACAAAATCAATACCTGGGTAGTTACCTCCTTTATATGGATCATTTTTAGTTTTTCCCCATCTATGTATATATAATCTGTTGTGGTGGTTTTGTTGAAGTTCATTTTGATGAACAGAATTGTCTTCGTAAACACCCTTTTTGAAATAGTACACTTCTATCTCTTTAGGGTATATTTTTACTCCGTTGACAACAATGAATTTGTTGCTAAGGAAATTAATGGCTTGTTGTTGAAGTTCATTAATCATGATTATTACCCGTACAACTTGAATCTTTAAGCGGCTCTCTCATATACTAATACTTTATCTATATTAGCACTTTCCACTGCAAAAGGAAGCAGTGTTCCATCTTTTACTAGGTCCACAGGACGTTGCAAAAGATCTTCTAATTGATATACCCATTTGGAATGGTCCAACAAAGAAAATTTTGCTCCAGGCGTAATGGAAATTATAATGTCAACATCACTTTGAACCGTTTCTTCTCCACGTGAAAAACTGCCGAACACCCAAACTTTATCAACTGGTTTGGTTTTGAAAAATTCACATAATGTGTTGATAATCTTAGTGTCCATAGCTTGCTGAGTTTTGATATGTTTGATACAAAAATACTATTTTGTTTGAAAACAAGTATGTGATGCCCTCTTATTTCCCCATATACACCGTTTGCGACGGGAATGCAAAGTTCAAACCAGCTTCGTTGAATCTGCGTAGGATCTCCATATTTTCAAGCAATATGTCTGCTATGCGATTTTTGTACATTTTATATAAACCTTTATTGCATGCAAATTTAATAATAAATATCTAGTAATTAACAATAAAGAGTTGTTTGTTCGGTCGTTTGTAGTTATTTTGTTCGGTTGTTTGTAGTTGTTTTGTTCGGTTGTTTGTAGTTATTTTGTTCGGTCGTTTGTGATTATGATTGATTTAAAATCTCTTTATATTGGGCATCCTTGTACATTTCTCCCAAAAATATCACTTCGTGTCTTTAAAAATCTTTGATTTCTCAGAATACACAAAAGCACCCGTATTCAGGATGTTTTTGTGATTTATTTGAATACCCTAATTATGAATTAAGAATTGCGCATTATGAATTGACAGTATACACCGTTTGCGACGGGAATGCAAAGTTCAGACCAGCTTCGTTGAATCTGCGTAGTATCTCCATATTCATGTCGTTCTGCACCTGGAGTTTGTCGACGTCGATTACCTTCCTTTCCTCGAACTCTTTGTCTACACCGTTTTCTTTTCTTCTTACCGTCGTCTTGACTGACTTCTTATGGTTTATATAATATATGAAACGGATGCCTAAAGAGAAGTCACCGAATGTCAGGAAGTAAGTTTCTGGATTGATCACATCTTCGTTTTTTTCGGCGATATCTTTTAATATTTCCTGGGCCTCTTTCATCTTGTCGACGGGAGTGTCGTAAGTCAAACCCAGTTCAAGGATAATCTTTTTTGCTGGAGCTCTTGATATATTCTCGATGATGCTGTTTGTCACCTGAGAGTTAGGAATCACGATCTCTGTCTTGTCGTAAGTCTTCAGACGGAATGAACGCATACCGATCTCGCAGACGGTGCCGGCATAACCGTTGATGTTGATTCTGTCGCCAGCTTTGAAAGGATGGTCTGTAAGGATTGTGAATCCACCGAAGAAATTCGACACTGAATCCTGAGCTGCCATGGCAAGAGCCAAACCTCCGATTCCAAGTCCGGCTATCATGGCGGTGATATCGTAGCCTGCGTTATTGAGGGCCATGACGACGCCGACTCCCCAAATAAAAGTTGCCACGGTCTTGCGTAGGACAGGGAACACCTGTTTGTCCATATCCTTAGACTGTTGCATTTTAGGACGCAGATAGTTATCCATTAAGGATATCACTGTTCTGGCTAAAAACCAAGTGGCGTTGATGATGACTAGGAAAGTGTAGACTTTGGATGTCCAGCCAGTGACGACTTCTGGTAGAGACAGTTGTTTGACTGCAAGGTAGCTGCCAAACAGTACAATAGCAAACACAAACGGCTCTTCAAACATGTCGACGAGGATGTCGTCGAGCTTCGTCGTCGTCTTCTTTGCCAATCGTTTTACAATCTTTTTTATGAACCAGTATGTGCCTTTGGCTAGAAACATTGCTCCAACCAAATATAGAATAGCCACACCCCATTGCAGTAGAGTGTTGCCGTAAATAGTTATTTCAAGTAAATTGCTCATTATTATTAGTTCATTTTTCTATTGTCAAGCAAAGTCGTAATCCAACGTCATAATATCTGTTGCCAGGAAGCATGTGGTGAGACACTCGACAGTAATAGTCGTTGAAGTCCCATCCTCCACCTCTGAATACGTAAGGTCTGCCACCCTTTGCCAACGGGTCGGTCACATCTTCGGCAGTATAGTCGGAGAAAGAATCCTCACACCATTCCCATACACTTCCGCTCATGTCGTAGAGACCAAGTTCGTTAGGCTCTTTGGTAGCGACGGGATGAGTGCCGTATCCTGGTTTGTTGTACTCAAACACTGCGTTTCCTGCATACCATGCGATGTCGTTGAGACTATCGGCTCCTGCATAGAGGTAGCCTTTTGATTTATTTCCTCCTTTGGCAGCATATTCCCATTCCGCTTCTGTAGGCAGACGGAAATGTTCTCCAGTCAGTTCATTGATCTTGCTGATGAATGCCTGTGCGTTGTCCCATTCGATTCCATCTACTGGGTATTGCTCACCTTTGAAACGACTAGGGTTATTTCCCATAACAGCTGCCCATAATTCTTGCGTGCATTCTGTTTCAGCGATATAGAAATCCTTGGTCAAAGTCACCTGATGGGGAATCTCTTTGAAAACCTCTCCGTATGGATCATCTTCTTTAGCTCCCATTGTAAATGTCCCTGCTTCGACTTTTTTCATTTTGAATGAAACTCCATTGACTATGACCGTTTTTGTCTCTGCGTCTGAGTCAGTGAAATTGATTTCGACTATATCATTGACGTCGAATGACACGGTAGAGCCATCCTTTTGACGGACGTACATCTTACTTTGAGCTACGGCGTTTGCCGCAACCGCTAAGCAGATTAGTTGTAAAAATACTCTTCTCATGTTTGTCTGTGTTGTATAGACGTGAATCATCGCGTCTTAGCAGATTGTTAATTCCATATAGACGCGATATCTCGCGTCATTACAGACTTTATGCAAAAATAGTGAATTTTCTTCAGAAATGATAAATCGAACACTATGGCAATTTTATTAGATGGATGTTCGGCAAGAAAAATGTAGTGAATTGACGGATGTTCGGCAGAAAAAGTGTAAATTAACGACGGATATTCGGCAGAAAAAGTGTAATTTTGCTTTTGATAAATATAATATATACCATGAAAAGACTATTATACAATGATTTACTTAAATGGAAATTGTCAAAAAATAGAAAACCTCTCATTTTGAATGGTGCAAGGCAAGTCGGCAAGACCTATTTGCTAAAGAATTTTGGTAAAAATGAGTATGGAAATGTTGCTTATATATCATGTGATTCTAACGACAAAGTGGCGGCTATTTTTAATGGCGATTTTGATGTGCAACGTATTATATTGGAATTGTCTGCTTACTCAAAGATAGATATTAAACCAGAAACTACTCTTATTGTTTTGGATGAGATACAAGAGTGTAATCGAGCTCTTAATTCGTTGAAATATTTTTGTGAAGATGCTCCCCAATATCATATTGCTGTCGCTGGTTCATTACTCGGATTGTCGTTGCATTCTGGGGCTTCATTTCCCGTAGGTAAGGTAGAAACTCTTAATTTATATCCTTTTTCTTTTGATGAATTTCTGTTGGCTACCGGGAATGAGATATTGTATAATGTATTGAATTCAGAAAATAAAAAAAGCATTGAAGGATTGCATGATACTTGCGTCGACTTACTACGAAAATATTATTTTGTCGGTGGAATGCCGGCTGCAGTAAAGGCGTTTGTTGAAGAAGGACCGAATGAGGTTAGAAAAATACAAAAGCAAATACTATCGGATTATCAGCATGATTTTTCAAAACATGCACCGTCGTCAGAAGTGCCTCGAATAAATAAAGTATGGGAGAGCATACCAGGTCAGTTGGCAAAGGAGAATAAAAAGTTCGCATATTCACAATTGAAGAAGGGAGGAAGGGCTTCAGAGTTTGAAATGGCAATAGAATGGCTTGTAGATGCCGGATTAGTGTATAAAGTTAATCGTGTGACAACATTGCAGAAACCATTAAAATTTTATGAGGAATCATCGGTGTTTAAGTTGTTTATGTTAGATATCGGACTTATGCATGCCATGACTGACAGCTCAATAATAGATATAATATCAGGTGATTCCTGTTTTAAGGAATTCAAAGGTGCATATACGGAGTTGTTTATTTTCTCGCAGATGATGCCTTATGGTATGCCAATCTATTATCATTCATCAAATGATTCTAAGGTGGAGATTGATTTTGTAGTCCAGACTCCCCATAGGGTAGTTCCGGTAGAAGTTAAGGCAGAGGAAAATGTAAAGTCTAAGTCGTTAAGAACATACGTCGTGGATCAACATCCTGATCTTCATCTTAAAGGGTTGCGTTTTTCAATGAAACCCTATATAGATCAGGACTGGATGGAAAATTATCCTTTGTATATGGTAAATGCTATAAGAAGAATGTAGGAAATATCTCCAATTTATCCACAATCAAGAACTTTTCGTTGTTGATAAGTTCTTATGCTGAAAAACACAAAATTTCGCAAAAAGTGGCGAAAAAATGAACATCTAATACAAAAAAGAAGTAATTTTGTCAGCAAAACAAAAACAAACTAAAAAACAACAATGGAGAATAGACCTTTTAAAGTTTTCTCTGGTACAAATAGCAAGTATTTGGCTGAGGAAATCTGCGCGCAATTGGGTTGTCCGCTTGGTAAGTGCAATGTACAGCACTTTGCTGACGGTGAATTTGGCGTAAGCTACGAAGAGAGTATTCGTGGTAACTATGTGTTTATCGTTCAGTCTACATTCCCTAACGCTGACAATTTGATGGAGCTACTTCTTATGGTAGACGCTGCTAAGCGTGCATCTGCTTATAAGATTGTTGCTGTAATCCCTTACTTCGGTTGGGCTCGTCAGGACAGAAAGGATAAGCCAAGAGTTGCTATCGGTGCAAAGCTTGTTGCTGATATGCTTGCTACAGCTGGTATCGATCGTCTTATCACAATGGACCTTCACGCAGATCAGATCCAAGGTTTCTTCAATATTCCAGTAGATCATCTTTATGCGTCTTCTATCTTCTTGCCTTATATCCAGAGCATGAAGCTTGAGGATTTGACTATCGCTTCTCCAGACGTTGGTGGTTCAAAGAGAGCTAACTCATACGCTAAGTATCTTGGTGTGCCAATGGTACTTTGCCATAAGAGCCGTGAGAAGGCTAACGTTGTAAGCGAGATGACTATCATCGGTGATGTTAAGGGCAGAAACGTAATCATCCTTGACGATATGGTTGATACAGCTGGTACTCTTACTAAGGCTGCTGACCTTATGACTAACGGTGGTGCAAAGAGCGTTCGTGCTATCGTGTCTCACCCAGTCATGAGTGATCCTGCTTCTACTCGTGTTATGGAGTCAAGCTTGGAGGAGATCATCTTCACTAACTCTATTCCATTCCACAAGTCTTGCAAGAAGGCAAAGGCGTTGAGTGTTGCTCCATTGTTCGCCGACACAATCCGCCGTGTGCTTGACAACGAGTCAATCAGCGAGAATTACCTAGTTTAATACTCGTAGAGACGCACGGTCGTGCGTGTCAAGATTTAGGTTTTGAAAATATCGTTATGATATACATGGGGACGCGAATCTGTTTTCGCGTCTCCTTTTTGTTTGCAGGTTTGTGATGTAAATTGAAGGATTCTTAAGGCGAACTATCCATTTTTTGCGTCTTGTGTCCTTTATTTTATCATTTTTGCCATCATTAATTTGTATATTTGGAAAAAAGCATTACCTTTGCACCACGATTGAAAAATCGGGAGGTTCGCTAGCTCAGCTGGTAGAGCACATCCCTTTTAAGGATGGGGTCTTGGGTTCGAGCCCCAAGCGAGCCACCAATAAATAAAAAAATTAGACCAAGGGCAGTTGATTATTCAACTGCTTTTTTTGTTTTTAATGAACAGCGTAAAATAAATGCCTGGAATTTTTATATAAGAAATAAATAATTTCTAAATTTGTACTGTTTAGTTGAAGAGGCTGATGATGATTTTATTAAACGTATAATTGATTTTTGAATGAAAAAAAATTTACTAATGCATCAAGATTTCGTTTCCAAGAAATGGCTTAGTGCGAAAAACTATTTGCTGGCTTTGTCCATGGTGTTTGGTGTGCAGGGAAGCGCGTTTGCTTATCCGGAGGAATACTGTAAAACATTTCCTGTAGGATCCACTTTTCTCGATTCCACAGTAATAAACAATGAGGACGACATAGCGGCAAATTTTGCGGTGTATGGAATTAATTTTGAAATTGGAAGCCTTTCCGATTATCAAATGGGGTCGAATCTTAACGAATATTTCGACAACGTTCCAGGTTTAGATCTAGAGTCTAATTATTTGTTTTACGATAATCCCAATGGCTCTGCTTATTCTTTAGGTTTTCCTGCTAAAACTTTTAGTGGAAAATCGTACAAGTTCAAAATGCGAGTCTATGTGCAGGCGAAGAAAAATTGCACTTCATCTGTTTCGGAAGCCTGGGCAAATGCGAAATTTATGGTGAGAACGCAAAATGGTTCACAAGATAAAGACTTTCTTGAGATTATGGCGTATGATTTACAAGGAAACGCATTGAATGGATCTGACAATGAGGTTGTTGATGGAAAAATCAAGCCTGTCGTCATTCAGAACTCTAATACACGAGTTTCTTTGTCGCAAGTGTTAAATATGGATAGCGTTAAGACGTCTGATATTATATGTTTGGATGTTTGCTGTTATGGCACTTTGCCAGAAACGAGTATAGGTTTAGAGAATTATAAGTATACTGTTGAATTTGCTCAGTTTGAATGTTCTAAAGTTGCAATCGATTATTCGTATACTGAGTATGAAACCTATTGTTTCACCTCGAAATCAACATGTGTTGGAGATTCTGTCATGTGCCATGCAGCGGGATTCCCTATAAATTCGACGTACGAGTGGTACAAGCAGAATGGCACAGACTGGGAATTGTTGGAGAATGTAAGCGGAACAGGTGATAAATATATAGACGCTGCTATTTATGTTGATCAAGTTGGGCCTGTTCGTTATAAGTTAGCGGTTAGCAATATTCTTTTTGCTTCGACAAGAGAACTTGAATTCAATGTTTATGGAGTAGATTGCCACCCTTATCCTATTGATTCCGCAATTTATTTTTGTGGAACTCACTTTGATCCTACAGGCTCTAATACAGGAAAATTGGAGCAGGATGTAGTTCATTCTTTTGGGGATTTTTCTGTAGAGTTTTCTAAAGGTACTTGTCCTTATATGATAGGAAACTTGAGAAATACTTTTGGAAATTACATGCCAAGTGTTGATGATACTCTCAGAGGTATTATTGGAGATAATTATGAGAATTATTTCATGAATATTTCCGAACCTAATGGTAGTGTCGTAGTATTCAAGATTCCTTCTGATCCTTACATAAATGAGAATTATCGTTTTTCTATGAGAGCTTATATCAAGCCTTCTTATAGAATGGATGCTGAAGGTTCTTTCCGAGTAAGAACTAGTCATGGATTTGTTACAAACGATCGAATGAGCGTATATCTATATGATGACGTTACAGGAGAATTGTTGGGTAGCTTGAAGGATATCGATTCCCAAACTGGCGTTGCTAAATTCAGAAGTTTGATGGATGTGGCTAGGGTGCCAATGACGGAAGATGAAACACATGTATTGCGTATGGACGTTGTTTATGAAGGATCGATGCCTCATGCTAACGATGACCTTTCTCATTATACGTTGTCTCCTGAGTTTGCTCAGATGGATGGTGCGATAGTATCTATTGACTATATGTCTATAGAGATGTCTATAGAGTTTCCGCAAGGCACAACTAATGGTGGTCATTCAGATGCAGAAAATCTTAATTCAGATGCCGATTCTATAGTTAATGTTTATTCTGTCGACGGTACTGTCTTGAAGAGCAGCGTCAAACTTTCTGAGGCGTTGAAAGGTCTTGAGAAAGGTTCGTTCTATATTGTAGGCGATAAGAAGGTTTTTGTGAATAAGTAGGTTTGAAACTTGCTTTTGGTATAAAATGGGTTCATGGCTTTGGCTGTGAACCCTTTTTTTGCTTATGCTATCAGGCTTTTTACTTTTGAGGAAGTATATATTCATCTGTCTATTGTCATTTTATTATAATGTTGTTTTTTTCTCATTCTTCAAACTGCATAAGAAAGCACTGCTAATAGTGAGATATTCTATGATTCTTGCTTGTATATGTTTTTATATTCTTAATTTATAATTTTTCATAGCAGATAATGCAACTCGGTATACCTTTGCAGTGTAAAAAGAAAACAAAAGAAAACGAAACATTAACTATAAAATACAAAAGACTATGGCACAGAAAAAACTTCATTTCGAGACTCTACAACTTCATGTAGGACAGGAGAACCCAGATCCAGTAACAGGAGCTCGCGCAGTTCCTATTTACCAGACTACTTCTTACGTTTTCAACAACTCACAGCACGCTGCTGACCGTTTCGGTCTTCGTGACGCTGGTAACATCTACGGTCGTTTGACTAACTCTACTCAGGGTGTTTTTGAGGACCGTGTTGCAGCTCTTGAGGGTGGCGTTGCCGGACTTGCAGTAGCGTCTGGTGCAGCAGCAATCACTTACGCTCTACAGAACATTGCTCAGAACGGTGATCACATCGTTGCTGCCGACAACATCTACGGTGGTTCTTACAACTTGATCACTCATACACTAACAACTCAGGGTGTTGATTATTCAATCGTAGATTTCTCAGACTACGATGCTATTGAGAAGGCAATCAAGCCTAATACAAAGGTGATTTTCGCTGAGACACTTGGAAATCCAAACAGCGATGTGCTTGATATTGAAAAGGTAGCGGCTATCGCTCACAAGCACAATCTTCCTCTTATCATTGATAACACATTTGGAACTCCTTACTTGATCCGTCCGCTTGAGCACGGCGCTGATATCGTGGTTCACTCGGCTACTAAGTTTATCGGCGGTCACGGTTCTTCCCTAGGTGGTGTTATCGTAGACGGTGGAAAATTCGACTGGAAGGCAAACGCAGACAAGTTCCCTACACTTGCTAAGCCAGACCCATCATACCACGGAGCAGTGTTTGCCGACGTTGCAGGTGCAGCAGCATTCGTCACTCGTATCCGTGCGGTGATCCTTCGTGATACAGGCGCAACACTTTCACCATTCAACGCATTCATCCTTCTTCAGGGTCTTGAGACTCTTTCATTGAGAGTTGAGCGCCACGTGGAGAACGCATTGAAGGTGGTTGATTTCCTAAGCAAGAATCCAAAGGTGGAGAAGGTTAACCACCCGTCGCTTGCAAGCCACAGAGATAACGCTCTTTATAAGAAGTATTTCCCTAATGGTGGTGCTTCAATCTTCACATTCGAGATCAAGGGCGGACAGGAAGCAGCTTGGAAGTTCATCGATTCACTAAAGATATTCTCTCTTCTTGCTAATGTAGCCGACGTGAAGAGCCTTGTGATCCACCCATTCACAACTACTCACTCTCAGCTTTCTCCAGAGGAGGCAGCCCAGCAGCACATCACTCCGTCGACAATCAGATTGAGTATCGGTACTGAGCATATCGACGATATCCTTGACGATTTGAAGCAGGCATTCGACGCAATTTAATGTGTAACGGGTTATTAACCCGTTACCACAAGCAGTTTAATTAAAAAAATTGAAGCTTATGGCACAGATTGAAACATGGAAACCCCAATATACGAAATCATTCGAAGCTCTCAACCGTGGTTGGATTACTCGCTTCTTCGACGAAAACGCAATCGAGCCATTTGAGGTTGAACTTCTCACTCATCCCGACAGAGAGATCCTTAACAAAGGTGGTCATCTTTTCTTCGCCACTGAAGACGGGAATGTCCTTGGATGTGTGGCTCTACTAAAGCACGGAGAATCTGAATATGAGATATCCAAACTTGCGGTGGATCCGGCAGCACAGGGAAAGGGAGTGGCTAACCTATTGTTTGAAGCGATTTTCAACTACGCTAAAGACAACAACATTGATAAACTAATCTTGGAATCCAACACGAGATTGAAAGCGGCTATGGGCCTCTACAACAAGTACGGATTCAGCGAAGTGAAGGATTTCACTCCTCATTACACAAGAGTAAACATAAAATTTGAGAAATTATTGAATTAACGGTTTGACTTGACAATTATATGCTGTCCAATCCTATCTTTATTAAAACGCTCGTCCTTCGGACTCGCGTGATGGTGTGGGGTTAGGGCGTTCCGCCCTTAACAATCCTCATTTTGGACGACATCTTAACTATTAATTATTAATTATTAACTACAAAGACTATGGCACAGATTTATAATAACTTCACAGACCTAATCGGTCGCACTCCATTGGTAAGACTAAGCAACATTGAGAAGGAGGAGAACCTTCAGGCAAAGCTTTTGGTTAAGGTTGAGGCTTTCAACCCTGGTGGAAGCGTAAAGGATCGTATCGCGCTTGCAATGATTGAGCAGGCAGAGAGAGACGGTTTGCTTAAGCAGGGTGGTGTTATCGTTGAGCCAACAAGTGGCAACACAGGTATCGGTCTTGCATGGGTAGGTGCAGTTAAAGGATATAAGGTGATCATCGTAATGCCAGAGACAATGAGTGTCGAGCGCAGAAAGTTGATCGCAGCTTACGGAGCAGAACTTGTTTTGACTCCTGGTAGCGAAGGAATGAAGGGAGCAATCGCAAAGGCTAAGGAGATCGTAGCGTCTACTCCAGGTTCATTCTTGCCATTGCAGTTTGAGAACGCAGCCAACCCAGCAATCCACGAGAATACAACTGCAGAGGAGATCTGGAAAGATACAGATGGCGACGTGGATATCTTCGTCGCAGGAGTTGGAACTGGTGGTACAGTCAGTGGTGTTTCAAAGAGATTGAAGTCACACAAGTCATCGGTTAAGGCTGTGGCAGTTGAGCCATCAGCAAGTGCAGTGCTTTCAGGTAACGCTCCTGGTCCACACAAGATCCAGGGAATCGGTGCTGGTTTTGAGCCAAAGAACTTCAACAGAGAGTATATCGACGAGATTCTTACTGTCAGCAACGAAGATGCGATCGCAACCGCAAAACGCCTTGGAAGAAACGGATTCTTCGCGGGAATCTCATCAGGTGCATCTTTGTACACAGCCATCCAGGTGGCAAAACGTCCTGAGAACAAGGGCAAGACAATCGTCGCACTTCTTCCTGATACAGGAGAGCGTTATTTGTCTACCGCGTTGGCAGAATAATTTTATAGTAATGTTTCATAAATGCCATAGTTGATTTGGTAAGTGGCTCCATAAGATAAGTGGAGTCACTTTTTTTGTCGTGGCTGCTATAATCCAAGAAAAAAGACGTTGCAAATCCATCTGCAACGTCTTTTGTATATCCTAATTTTTGTGACACGCACGTCCGTGCGTCTCTACGAGATTTTACGCCATTCTGCTCTTGTAGTCAGCGTAAGTGTATTTTCTTAGCAACTCCAACTCCCCGTTCATTTTGCGTAGCGCAATCGACGGGTGTGTGATTCCGTTGAACATTGTTGTCTTCACTGTTGTGTAGTGATTCATGTCCATGAAGATGATCTTTTCTCCGACCTGCAGTTCATGGTCGAAGGTCCAATCTGAGTAGAAATCTCCGCTCAAGCAGCTGTTGCCTCCCATTCTGTAGACGTATGGTGTGCTTCTGTCTTCCACCTCACCCAAGATAGCTGGTTTGTATGGCATCTCAAGACAGTCTGGCATGTGGCATGCAAACGACACATCCAAGATAGCTGTCTTCACTCCGTGATTCTCCACGATATCCTGCACCTCAGCCACAAGTTCACCTGTCTGCCAAGCAAACGCACTTCCTGGCTCAAGGATGATATGCAAGTGTGGATGACGGCTCTTGAATGCCTTCAACACTGAGATTAGATGCTCTGTGTCGTAGTCGGCACGAGTCATAAGGTGTCCGCCTCCCATGTTGAGCCACTTGATCTTTGGTAGGAATTCTCCGAATTTTTCCTCTATGATTTTCAATGTTTTCTCAAGTTCATACGATGTGCTTTCGCATAGTGTATGACAGTGGAATCCGTCGATGCCTGTAAGGTCGGCTTTCTTTAGATTGTCGAGTGTCACTCCAAGACGGCTGCCTGGTGCGCATGGATTGTATAGGTCTGTCTCTACAGCCGAATACTCAGGATTGATACGTAGTCCAGCCGAGATCTTTCTGCCGTCTACAACAAGGCGATTCTTATATTTCTCAAACTGAGAGATGCTGTTGAATGTGATGTGCGACGAGCATTTGGCAATCTCATCAAACTCTCTGTCTGTGTAGACGGGAGCATACGTATGCGCAAGGTTTTTCATCTCGTCGACGGCAAGACTAGCCTCTGAAAGTGAACTAGCGGTAGTGCAGCCGATATATTCACGCACGATTGGGAATACCTTCCACAACGCGAATGCCTTGAACGCCATGATGATCTCCACGCCCGCACTTTCAGCCACCGATTTGATGAGGCTCAAGTTGGCGCGCAAATGTTTCTCACTCACCACATAACATGGCGACTCGACATCTGTATAGTCTGCTTTATTGTAATTTTTTTCTATCATTCTATTTATGGTCTTTTTAGTTGAGACTTTATGAGTTATAATTTTTCAATCTCTTCAATTGAAAGATTGGTAAGTTTAATCCAACATTCCGCATTTTCGTAGGAATCCCCCGACTTTCTGAATATACTCTTCTTTATGGTCGAGATATGAGCGAGCATGCTCCGAACCCTCGCCAAACCACAACTCTTTATAACCTTTTGTCTTGGCGTTGTAAAGAGTGTTGACCATCTCTGTCGGTACGTATGTGTCTGCGTCGCCATGGATGAAAAGCATTGGGATTGAACTGCTTTTAACGGCTTCCAGCGACGATACATCATGGAAGCACCATCCATATTTCAGTTTGCATTCCAAGTCGGATATGTAGAGTAGTGGGAATGGAGGCATCCCGTATTCGTTGTGTATCTCTTTTGAAAACTCATCCCAACAGGATGTGTAGCCGCAGTCTTCTATCGCACATTTGATGTTAAGATTTTTGTTAACCTCATCGTCTGCCACGGCCATCATAGCGGTGGCTGCACCCATGGATATTCCATGGATTGCGATTTCTATTTCAGTGGAGTCGTTGCCATAAAGCGCATGGGCTTTTTCCGCCATCTCTAGCGCGATCTGACTTTCATAGAATCCCATACTGATATGGCCCTTGTCGCTCATTCCTGCGTGCGGCATATCTGGAATGATGATGTTGTAGCCGAAATCATGGTTGAAGATTTTGCCGATCATCAGCATACGTATGGCATTGTCGGTATATCCGTGCAGAAGAATTGCTGTTTTGCCTGTCGGTTGTGGGGCCGACGCGTAGAAATAGTGGATGTTGACGCCGTTGTTTCTTGTGTAGGCACCGTCTTTTAAAGAACCTGTCGACTGAACAGAGTCTAGCCATGATACAGTCTCAGGATAAGCCTTTCGTATATAGACGTACGACTCTTCGAGATTCTGACCACGGTGCTCCAGCTCAAGGCTCGCGTTGAGGGCGTAGAAACCTATTGCGGTCAGTGCTACAAGAATGATGCTGAGTGCTATCCCTATGATAATTAGTACTTTCTTCACCCCAAAACCTTGTTCTTTGCGACAGTTGCCACAAATTCTTTAACGTATTCAGGCTCGAAATAAGCGACGTCTTCAAATTTCTCTTCAGCATACAATTTTTCGCTCAATTCTACCATGTTCTCAGCGGTAGGGATGATGCCGTCGACGAATTTGGCATTTGCTCCCGTCAACACAGATTTGCATTTGTCCGAACCGTTGCCGCAGAAGTAAACCTCCTTGCTGCTTAGATAGTCGGCGTATGAGTTTTCGTCGATAATATCTGCTGACGTTGCTCTTACCTGAGTCATGTCTGTATCGAAGAACGACGCGTACACCTCCATTCTGCGGGCATCGATCATTGGGCAAACTAAAGCGTTGGATGCCACTGCTCCTGATTTTATTGCAGTGTGGGCAATCAACGCAAGAGTGTCGACAGCAAGAAGTTTGGCATCAGCTCCAAAGCAAAGACCTTTGGCCATCGACACACCGATTCTAAGACCAGTGTAAGAGCCAGGACCGCGGCTCACGCATACCGCGTCGAGGTGCAAATTTTTCTCTTTCAACACATCTTGAGCCTCCTTTGCATAACCGCCAAGAAGTTTTGCGTGGTTCATACCAGTAGGGTCGCAAGCCGAGAACAAAATCTTTCCGTCGGACGCCAAAGAGAGCGAACAAGACGAAGTAGAAGTCTCGATATTTATGATTGTCGCCATATTTCCGTATATTTTTTTAACAAAAGTACACTTTATACACAAATTAGTTCACTTAAAGAAATTAAAAAGTTATTTTTGCCTTAATTTTAGTGAAAAAATTGAGATTATGGTATTGTCGATGACCGGGTTCGGCCGTGCAATCGGTGAATATGGAAAGAAAAGATTCATCGTTGAGATCAAGTCGCTCAACAGCAAGCAGCTTGACCTATCGGTTCGTATGCCCTCTGTATACAAAGAGAAAGAGATTGAGTTGCGCACGATGATTGGAAATTCACTTCAGAGAGGTAAAGTGGATTTCATGTTGTTTGTAGAGTCGAAAGACACAGAGTCATCAAATAAGATCAACAAGTCGGTGCTTGCATCTTACAAGCGTCAGATATCAGAAGCCGCAAGTGAGTTGGGCGTGGCAGAACCGGCCGACTGGATGCCGCTTCTTCTTCGTATGCCAGACGTTATGCAGAATGAGCTAGCCGAGATTGATGAGGCTGAATGGGAAGCTGCAAAGAAGGTAGTCGAGGAGGCTTTGGTTAAGATCGTCGAGTACCGTAAGTGTGAGGGAGTCTCTTTGAAGAACGTGTTCGTAAAGAATTTGGAGGCAATTTCAGCTTTGCTTGCTAGTGTCGAGCCATACGAGAAAAGCCGTGTTGAGACTATCAAGAACAGAATTCGTGAGAGTCTTGCTTCTCTAAATGTTGAGGTCGATAAGAACCGTTTCGAGCAGGAGATGATCTTCTACATCGAGAAATTGGATATCAGCGAGGAGAAGAACCGTCTTACTCACCATATCAACGCTTTCTACGACACTATGGCTATGAAAGACGAGGGTATTGGTAAGAAACTTGGATTTATCGCTCAGGAGATGGGCCGTGAGATCAACACACTTGGATCGAAATCAAACCAGGCTGAGATGCAGATGATCGTGGTGAAGATGAAAGACGAGTTGGAGCAGATCAAGGAGCAGGTGCTTAACGTGCTATAATATATGAGTATGAAGAAAGATAAAATCATTATATTCTCTGCACCGTCTGGCTCGGGCAAGAGCACGCTTATCAACTATATGATGAGCAAGATGGATGTGTTTGAGTTTTCTATCTCAGCCACAAGCCGTGCTCCAAGAGGCACAGAGCAGAATGGAGTGGAGTATTATTTCCTTACACCGGAGGAGTTCAAGCAGAAGATTGCCAACGATGAGTTCCTTGAGTATGAGGAGGTCTACACAGATAAGTTCTACGGCACATTGAAGAGTGAGGTAGAAAGAATAGTAAACGCAGGAAAGGTAGCTCTATTCGATGTAGACGTTAAGGGAGGAGTCAACATCAAGAAGTTCTACGGGGATAGAGCATTGTCAGTGTTTATTCAGCCACCAAGCATCGAGGCATTGAGAGAGCGACTTATTGGTAGAGCCACTGATGCTCCAGAGGTGATAGAGAAACGTATTGAGCGTGCTTCTTTCGAGTTGACATTTGCTGACAAGTTCGACAAGATCGTTGTGAACGACGATTTGGAGAAGGCAAAAGAAGATATCGAGAAAGTTATCTTGGAATACTTGGAGGCATAATAATAAGACGATGAGAATTGCGCTGTTTTTCGGATCGTTCAACCCTGTTCATATCGGCCATGTTGCATTGGCAAACTATGTGGCGGAGTATGGTGGGGTAGACAAGGTGGTGATGGTTGTGTCTCCATTGAATCCGTTGAAAGCAGGCAATACATTGCTGCCGAACGAAGTGAGATTGAATATGCTTTGTAAAGCAGTGGAAGGATACAGTAAGATTGAGGTGTCAGACGTTGAGTTTGGACTTCCGATTCCGTCTTACACATACGACACTCTAGAGTATTTGCAGCGTCAGCATCCGGAGCACGAATATATATTGCTTATGGGTGCCGATAATGTGGAGGTATTCGACAAGTGGCGCAATTACGACAAGATTCTCGAAAAGTACCACGTCATGGTATATCCACGTCGCGGATACACAGATGAGTTGCCATACAATAATATGAGCAGAATAGCGACACCGATAATAGAAGTGTCGTCTACATTCATCAGAGAATCGGTAGAGAAGGGCAAAGACGTAAGATTCTTCTTGCCCGGAGGCATCTACGAGGATGTTTGCAAAGAGGTTAGAAAATTGAAAAATATAGAATAAAAATGAAAGATAGAATAAGTGAACTTCTTGAGGAGGTTTCCAAAATGTCAGCTGAGAACGCTGATCAGTTGGAGGCACTTAGAATCAAATATTTGAGCAAAAAGGGAGAGATTTCATCTTTGTTCAATGATTTCAAAAACGTGGCAGCCGAGCAGAAGAGAGAGATCGGAGGTCTGTTGAACGAGTTGAAGACAAAGGCAACTGAGCGCATCGCTGAAATGAAGGCAGAGTTTGATGCTCAGCAGGCAAAGGCGGACGCTCCAGATGTGACACGCACACCAGATCCTATCGAGGTGGGTACACGTCATCCACTTTCACTTGTAAAGAATGAAATCGTAGATATCTTCTCACGTATTGGATTCTCTATCGCTGAGGGACCAGAGGTTGAGGACGACTGGCATGTGTTCTCAGCACTTAATTTCCCGCCAGAGCATCCTGCGCGTGATATGCAGGACACTTTCTTCATCACACGTGAGCCAGACGTATTGCTACGTACACACACATCATCAGTGCAGAGCCGTGTGATGACAAGCCAGCAGCCGCCTATCCGTGTGCTTTGCCCAGGACGTGTATACCGTAATGAGGCGATCTCATACCGTGCACACTGTTTCTTCCACCAGGTGGAGGGATTGTATATCGACAAGAATATTTCGTTTGCCGACTTGAAGCAAGCGTTGCTATATTTCGCTAAGGAGATGTTTGGCGAGCAGACACAGATTCGTTTGCGTCCGTCATACTTCCCATTCACAGAGCCAAGCGCAGAGATGGATATCTCATGCAACATCTGTGGAGGCGAAGGTTGCGCATTCTGCAAGAACACAGGATGGGTAGAGATCCTTGGTTGTGGTATGGTAGACCCAGCAGTGCTTGAGGCATGTGGCATCGACAGCAAGGTATATTCAGGATATGCGTTCGGATTGGGAGTAGAGCGTATCACAAACTTGAAGTACAGAGTCAAGGATTTGCGTATGTTCTCAGAGAACGACGTAAGATTCTTGGATCAGTTTAAGTCAGCATTTTAATCAGCAAAAATAAAACAACAAGATTTATGTCAAAGGAAAATGAAAACCAGAATTCCACCTACAATTTGATTGCGGCTGGAACAAAGATGACAGGAGACATCACTTCTAGCACAAACTTCCGTTTGGATGGTTCTATCAACGGTACTTTGAAGTGTAAGGGAAAGGTCATCATTGGTCAGAACGGTGCTATGGAAGGCACATTGGAGTGTGATAATGCGGAGATCCTTGGTAAGTTTACAGGAAAACTTATCGTTAATGAAACTCTTAGTTTAAAGGCAACTTCAAAAGTTGAGGGAGAGATCAAGACAAAGATATTGTCAGTTGAGCCAAACGCTAAGTTCACAGGAACATGTGATATGAACTCGGCAAATCCTCAGATTCAGAATCCGCAGATTAAGAAATAATCCGTTTAAGAGACGGTTATATTGTAGAGACGGGGCATGTCCCCGTCTTTTTTGTTTGGGAACGTAAAATTTGAATGCGATAAACCAATGGCGTGATATCTCCCAGCGTATGGTGCAACCCAACGATTACTGCCCCACGGTAGATCACCGTCTTCGACGTTGGTCAACCATGGGCTGGTTTGATAACCGTTTCCACGGTAATGAGATGGCTATTTCGTTTCCCTGAAAGGGATAAACATATCAGCCCAGGGCAAAGCACAGCGACACCCTGGGTCTGCGATGCCCCGTGCCATTATACGCCCTGAAGGGGCAATAACAATTGATTAACGTAAAATTTGCGAACACGGATCGCACGGATTTAACGGATTTTCGCTGTCGCGAATTAAATGGAAACATGAATTATCATGAATTGACCACGAATTGAATCATGAATTCATTTCAATGGGAACGGAAAATTTTCGTGAAATGATTCGTAAAATTTTTGATCACGGATTGTTCGGATTTGACGGATGTACGCTACCGCAAATGGTGGTGTGAAAATGGATTGCCATTAATTACCTACGGTTATGCCATTGTCTTGCAGCAATGGCAAACCGTAGACTATTGAATAAACCGACCGTTTCCCACGGTCGGTGGCGTTTGCATTTCTACCAACATTTAACGCCTAAAGGCGTGTTCCTATTTTATGCAGAGGGAATATTTATATTATCCCGTTAGGGATTGAATGTCGGTAGAAA
Organism: Paludibacteraceae bacterium; assembly: GCA_024401565.1. Lineage (GTDB taxonomy): Bacteria > Bacteroidota > Bacteroidia > Bacteroidales > Paludibacteraceae > UBA1723. Next base: position 11,638 of record JAKSKU010000015.1, on the reverse strand, counting down.
ATGAGGATTGTCGCCAACCCCAATGCACTTGTGCGAGCCCGTAAGGGCGAGCATATTTATTGTAATTGTTTTATGAAATCATCTTCGTAGGATTTCATATCACCAACAAAATCACCCCAATTATTTTTTGCTTGAGGTATATGTAGCGGAATTACCTTAATAGTTCCTCCCAAACCTGCTAATTCATATTTGCGCATTTGACAATCGTTGTTCGCAGGGTAAATATATCCTCCCAGTTTATACTCCATACAATGCATATAGGTCACAACTTGATAGAGATCTTCTCTGCCAACGTTCCTCTCTAAACGTTTATATTTTGCATCAAGAATGATTTTATTTGTCTCATTATAAAAGTCAGGATATAACTTTCGATAGCATTTATTGAAATCTTCTTCTCCATCATTATAATCATCCACATTGTCGGGTTTTAAGAACATCCTTATGCCTCCCTCATTAATTTTATTCTGAGGATGTTTGAATTCGTAATTCTTGAGAATTGTATATAAATATTCTTCCCACAACCAAGCACCATCGAATAGAACACCATAAACCTGATCTTTCTCCGAACCAAACTTGATAGTCTCATGTCGAAGAATCTGCAAACAGATTTTTTGAAGAGTTGTATATTCTGAGTAATATGGATGTCTGACAGGACGAAGATTTTGATTGATTACTTGATTGCGTTTTTGGCTACTATATGATTGTGTTGCCATAATTATCTGTGAAACGCAATTTTTTGTCTCTGCATCATTATATAATATGGTCTTTCCTGCCTCCTTTTGGTGAATATATTCTATTGTATGTCGTATAAGCTGCGTGATTTCATTATCGTAACTATGCTCACGAGTAGTATAAGCTACAGTGCCACGAAATGGAATGTTTTTGCGAATGTGTTCATTTACATTTATCGTTCCTCTAACATTAGCGTCATTATGTTCAAATCGCTTATATTTCTTGAATATACCTTGTGCTAATGCTTTTTTTAGGTAGTAAGGAAACAAGTAAATAAGAAAATCGAAAATAGGATCTGCACTTGTGGAGTGTTTCATATCAAACAAATTGATAGAAAACACCCGTTGCAACATATAGTGCATAAAATAATCATTTCCATTTTCATCGAAGCGAGAACTGATGGTCAATTGGGTTTCATTGACACCAACAAATCCCATGATATTTCCTGTTTTAATTTTATTGTCATACAACGACAAAATACAACTTTCACTTATTTTGTCTCCATATTTGTTGATATCGTTAGGAAAGACCAAAAGATTTTGATTGTCATCAATCGACAAGGAATCAATCCTGATATTTGCAATTTTTTTCAAATTGTCAAAATCAAGATCTTTCTCGTAGCCATTTACTCGAGTTAGTTCTATCCAGTCGTGATTATCCGTTATTTTCAGATGTGACATCTTAGTCCTCGTTATCGTATGCTGTTTTCAAATCCGAAATCTGTTTTTCAATCTCTGGATTGCCTCGCAAATATTCACGCAATAGTCCTTCAATATGATAATTCCACAAGTCTTCAAAATTATCACCGTAATTCTTCAACTTCAAGAAATAACTGCCTCCGATATGATATGCAGAGGATAGACTTTCGATTTGGCTTATTGCATTGTTAAGATTCTTCATACGGTTTATTGCTTTGTCTTTAACTGATGCATCCAAATTGTCTAACATTCCGACATTTTCATCTGCCTTGATTTCCTTGAATGCAAATCTACGACGGAACGCAAAATCCATACTCTCAACACTACGGTCGATGTCATTCATTGTACCGATGATGTAAACGTTTTCTGGAATAAAGAAGCCTCCATAGAACTCGTCATCTTCATCAATAAGGTTCTGATATTGTGTTTTTACAAGACCTTTGGGTTTGCCATTTTCATCAACACCACGATAGCCAGGATCTATAGAAAAGAATAATTCGCCAAAAATCTTTGAAATTTCACCACGATTGATTTCGTCTATGATGAAGACGAATGGGTTGATGTTATTTCTTATATAATCATAAACTGCCCAATAGTACGATGCCTCTTTATCATTGCTTAGATGTATATTTTCCTTAATCTTATTAAGTCCGCTTATTGATTCTCCTTTACATTTATTCATAAGAGTTTCTATTTTCGAACATTCGATTGTATAAGGATATTCTTTTGAGTCCTTTTCATCTGCTTTGATTAATCCATCTTTGTAAATGATGTTTGCATCTGCTCCACCCAATAATTTCAAAATGTATCCATTTTCTAATTTCTTCGTCAAAGAGTAAAATGTATGCTTGACGGAAGAATTTAATGCTTTCTTGCAAAACTCTTTGAAAACTCCGTCTTTTCTTTCAAATCCTACCGTTCCATTATCGTCTTGGATTGGGCGAAGTCCTTCCACAAAGTCGGTATAGTCATAAGAAGGATGAAACTGAACAAAACCAATTTCATCATCACTACATCCCATCACCTTGGCAATCTCTTTGGCCAAATATGTTTTTCCTGTTCCTGGAGCACCGGTAAGGATAAGGTTGTGGTTGGTTTCTAAAAGTTTTTTATATTGTTCCATTTTTTTAGTGTTTAAGACAAGTGATAGTTTTTTTTCTACATCAAGTAAAGTGACATTAAAAAATGGCTTTAGAATTAGTTGTTCAAAAGATTGTTGGTCTTTTGAATTTATTTCGATAAATGTAGAGTTATCGTTTGGAGTCCACCAATGTTTGTCGTTGTTGTATCCTTGATTCACTTTTGCCTCAAAAAGAATATCATAATTCCTATATGCCCATCCATCATTTTGGATGTGGCATTTAGTCTTAAAACATCCAACTAAAACGATATGACTATTCCCTCTACATAAATAAAAGATATCTCCTTCTTTCGCTATTTTTGTGAAATTGTCTCCTTGTGTGATTGAACTTTGTGCTTTTGCCAAAGTATCTTTATGAACCCAAACTTTTTTTTGACTTAATGCATCCCTATACAAATCGTCCGATATGTCTTTCCCGTGTGATAGTTTCCAGATTCTCATATTATGGTTTTGAAATTGCTTTTACATCCACAAATTTACAATCAAATTCTTTTCTTCTAAAATTATTCCCCATGTTCCTCAGCATCAATTTTTCGAACAATTTTCCGGAAATTTTTCGTTCTTCCCATTGACCTTTGTTTACCTTCTTGAGAATTCTATATAGGTATTGTCCTCTGTGTATGAGAAATTTTTTCGTATCTCAATCATTAGAATTTCATAGATGTCGTCAAGACTCCAATACTCGGCGATGTATTCCGAGGTGTATATCCTGTCAATCACACTATATTTATCTTCTCCTGGATATCTCATCTCTGCAATGAAATCTGCCAATGTGATCTTGACGCTTTCTTCGCTCACGTATTCATGGCTTTTAAGAAAATCTTTGATTTTTGCGACGACGTCGAACCCTTTGTCTGTTACGTAAAGGAGATGCATTAGTTTTGTGTCGGTGTCAGTCTCCTGAAACTCATAACAGCATGAATCCACGTATGCTTTTATATGACATTCTGGTAGTTGGATTCTTTTGCTGTTGATCGGATAAAAAGCATTTTTGATAATTTGAATCTGTGCCATACTCACCTCTATTTAATTTGCTATTGTAAATTTTACACAAAAATAGAGCATGAGTGTGCCAAATTCGGGCATAGACTTCTGAAAAAATCACAAAAAAAAGCGGAACACAGTTTTTCTGCATCCCGCTATGGTATTGGGGTTCTAACCCTATTGCCTATTTGAACAATTCTGAATGGCTTCCTACTCGTTCAACATAAATTGCATCTGTGTCTATCCATATTAGAAGAAAATTTTATCAAGATCATTGCGGTATTTTTTTAGATCTTTTTTGCTTTCGTGGAATAGCGGACCTCCTTCATTCTGCTTCGTCAATACTATTAAGGAAATTGTCAAAACTACTCATGTTAAGAGTGCCAGCATGTTTGCCTTTTCTCGTTTCTTCTATGGCTTGCTTAGTCTCTTCGTTAGGCGTATTATATAAAGCTTCTATTAAAAGACTTTCTACATAATTGTTCAAACTACGATTGCATCGCTGGGCTTGAATTTTCAAATCTGCAAGGAGCTTTTCACTCAAACGAAAAGCTGTTTGTTTTCTTGTGACTGCTTCCATGTTATATACGTGTTATACATTGTAGCATAAAAGTATAACATTTGTTTAATAAATCAAACATGACTAATTAATTTATAATAAAAAGCGGAACACAGTTTTTCTGCATCCCGCTAATGCTATATAATCTCCTAAAATAATTTACCTTCTATTTTAAGTAGTCTTTCTATCATGACAAATCAAATGATTTTACGTTTGCAAAGATAGTATATTTTTATGATAATCTAAAGATGAACTTTAGATTATCATGATATTTTAAAGTTGTACTTTAGAATATCATGATTGAAATTTATATTAATAGTTGATTTTTAATGAAATATAAAAATGCAATTATGATTTTGAACGACAAGCGGAACACAGTTTTTCTGCATTCCGCTATGGTATGAAATTGTAAATTAGATTACAACATCATTGCGACTTTCTTCTCTACAGCATCTTTGATAAAGGCATTGATAGAAATACCTGCTTTTTTTTGCCAACATCGCCACTTGGCTATGTATGGACGGGGTTAATCTCACATTCAAAGAACCTGAGTATGTCTTTTGTGGTTCAATTCCATGTTCCTCACAAAAAGCAAGATAATCATCTACTGCTTCATGAAATGCTTTTTTCAGTTCGCTGACATTGTCCCCTTCAAAATTGACAAGACCGTCAATCCCTTCTATTTTTCCAAAGAAAACATTGTCTTCTTCGCTAAACTCGACATGCCCTATATAGCCTTTATAATTCATTGTGTTCATAGTCTTATTTTTTTATTTTGCAATCCTCATTTTGTACAACTGCTATATAATCACCACAAATTTTAGAGCTTTCGTTTTAGCTTTAACGTGTAATTTTTAATTCTTCTAACCGGTTCTTTTTCTTCGGTGATCTGATTGCTCTTAACCAAGATTACTTCTTTCGACTTTGCTTGGAGCTCTTTTACCAACTCATCAAATGAAGAAAATTCTGTCTGTTTCATATAAAACGTGTTACTAATTTTTTCGTATGCAAATATAGGAATTTTGTCAAATATTATATGTTATGAAAAAAATAAAAAATCCTACGGTAATGGATTTGTCTTGCGACAAAATCCAAACCGTAGGATTTTATTTTCAAAGCGGGCAGGTTTGAAACCTGCCCCTACGAATTGCTGTCCCTTATTTAGCATTTAGCATTTTTAATTTCTCTCCACACTCTTCACTCCCTTGATCGCGTTGATCTTCTTCATCACATTATCCACTTGCTGTAGGTCGTTGACAAGCAATGAGATATGGCCTTGGAAGAGTCCGGCTACACTGTCGACGGAGATTGATCGCATTGAGATGTTGCTCTCTTTCTGGATGAGCGACGTGATGTTTGTGACGATTCCCAAATCGTCGTTGCCGATTACGCGTAGAGTGCAGACGTACTGGCTTCCTTGCTTTCCGCTCCAGCGTGCCTTGACGTAGCGATAACCGAAACGTTGGATCATCATCGGCGCGTTAGGGCAATCCTTACGGTGGATCTTGATTCCGCCTTGTGTAAGGATGAATCCGAAGATGTCGTCGCCATAAATAGGGTTGCAACATTTCGCAAGTGTATATTCGATGCCCTTCAGATTGTCGTCGATAGTGAGCACATCGTCTTTCGACTTGTCGTCGGCTGATATCTGGTGATGCTCAAACTCATCTGCTTTTTTAGCTTCGTAGTTCAATTCCGGATGAAGCTCTTTCTCAAGAATCTCCGTGTAGACGTCGCGAATCTTGGCTACATCAAGTTTTTCCTCTACGATATCATTGTAAAATTCTGTTGCGACTTTATAACCTAAACGTTTGATTGTCTTTGCCAAAAACGACTCTTCAAGATCAATCTTCCAGTTTTTGAAACGTCGGTTGATCATCTCTTTTCCAAGAGACGCGTTGGAGTTCTCCTCCTCACGCAAGAAAGCTTTGATACGGCTCTTTGCCTTGCTTGTCTTGACGATGCTCAGCCACTCCTCCTTTGGTTTCTGAGTGTTGCTGGTAAGCACCTCAAGCTGGTCGCCGTTGTTGACTTCATATCTGATAGACACATTCTTGCCACCGATCTTTCCGCCGACGCAATGGTTGCCGAGATTACTGTGGATAAGGTAGGCGAAGTCGAGCAACGTCGCTCCCTTAGGCAGATGCACAAGATCACCGTTGGGTGTGAATATGAAGACCTCCTTGTCGTACAGGTTCATCTTGAATTCGGAGATGCACTCCTCGTTGGCGACGTCGGGATTCTCAAGGATCTCACGCACGTTTGCCATCCACGAGTCGAGCATGTTCTCGCTCTTCACACCTTTATATTTGAAGTGGGCTGCAAAACCCTTTTCTGCGATTTCGTCCATACGCTCTGTACGGATCTGCACCTCCACCCATTTTCCTTGAGGTCCCATCACAGTGGTGTGAAGACTCTCGTAACCGTTTGTCTTAGGGATGGATAGCCAGTCGCGCAGACGCTTTGGATTTGGCTGGTACTCATCAGTGACGATAGAGTAGACACGCCAGCAGTCGCTCTTCTCCTCCGCCAACTCGCTGTCGAGAATGATACGGATGGCGAACAGGTCGTAGACGTGCTCGAAAGTGGTGTTCTGCTTACGCATCTTGTTCCAGATAGAGTAGATACTCTTCGTGCGGCCTTTGATGGTAAACTTGAATCCCGCGTCTTCAAGCTTCTTCTTCAACGGATTGATAAAATCAGCGATATATTTGTCACGACTGCGTTTGGTCTCATTCAATTTATGAGCGATCTCACGGTAAGTGTCACGATGCAGACGCTTCATCGACAAATCCTCAAGCTCACTCTTAACCTTATATAATCCAAGACGATGGGCGAGTGGAGCAAACAAGTAGCTTGCCTCACGAGCGACACGGTCACCGTCTTCAGAATCTTCAATAGGATTGTATTTTCTGATCAGATAGAGCACCTCGCAGATAAGGATGATGATGACGCGGATGTCCTCGGCCAAACTCATCAGCAGTTTTCTGAAATTTTCATTCTCCACGCCCACACGTCGACGATAGAACTCATCCACCTTCTGCTCTCCATGCACAAGGGCGACGATACTGTCGGGAAACGACTTTGCGATGTCCGTCTCCGTCATCAATCCGCATTGGATCATCTCAAAAAGAATCTTGGCCACACTTGGCCCACCGCCAAGGCTAACCTCGTCGGCAAGGATAAGGGCAGTCTGCACACCACGTTCCATGTGGTCGATATCGTCTTCCGATACATTATTTGATTTGACCTTTTCGTCGAAAACAATCATTGCGTCGCGCACAGGGTTGAGCGCGCCAATAGGTAGTTTCTCCTCAGCTATCGACGCATATTTGTCGAAGCTAGCTTTAATCTCGTCCCATTTCAAATTCGTATCCATGCCTATCTATTTATGATTTCCTACAAATTTAGATTTAATATTTAACTTTCGCAAACGCGTTAAATATAAATAACAATATTATGGGATAATTATGAAACATACGGAAATGAGGATTGTTAAGGGTGGAACGCCCTAACCCCAATGCGAGTCCGTAATGACTAGCATAAAAAATGAGAGTATGGGGTAATTACGTTTAAATTACTTTACTATTTTTGCGTCATTATGGCAAATATCGAAAAAACATTCAGACACGACACGTTAGGCTTGATCAACGTCGTGTGGAAAAGCAATATGAGAAGCGTAAGAATGAGCTTCAAAGACGGACGCTTCACCATCAGTGCTCCCGTCGGCTACACAATGGAGTCGATCGCACGCCTGATCCAGGAGAACGAGAGCCGAATGCACTCATTCATAAAGCGTCATGAAGCCCGACGCGATGATACCCGTGTCGACGAGCATTTTATCCTCGACACCCATTTCGCCATAATGCGAATCGCACTCACCGACGTCGCCACCAGCAGATTAAAGAAATCCAAAACTGGGGACAATCCAGACAAAGACGAGATGGTGCTTGAGATGCCATTCAACACTGACTTTGATACTCCTGAAGCCCAACAGATTGTGAAAGAGGCGTCGATAGCCGTACTCAGATATGAAGCAAAAAAGAGATTGCCATATATAGTAAAGGAGATAGCCGACGCTAACGGATTCAAATACAGTAGCGTCAAAATCAATTCAGCCCAGACGAGGTGGGGCAGTTGCTCATCCAAAGGATCACTTAATTTCTCATTATATACAATGTTGATGCCGTTGCATCTGATACGTAGCGTCGTCGTGCATGAGCTATGCCACACGAAATTTATGGATCACGGACCAAATTTCTGGGCGTTGTTCGACAAAACATTCGGAGTGTCGCATAGAATTGTGGATAAAGAGATCAGGGAGTTGAAATTGCCAGGATTTTTAAGAAATTAGGAATGCGGAATGCGAAATGAGGAATTGGGGAAATATGCTCCCGACTTGACAGTCGGGGAATGGAGGCATGCCTGGAAGGCAATACCGAGCGTTAGCGAGAGTAACCGGGCACGTAGTGTCCGGAATCGAGAAGGGGAACGCATCTGCCTGGAGGGCAGTACCAAAGAACGACCATGGTACTGCCCTCCAGGCAGCTTGGCTTATATGACCGTTCCAACCCGAGACAAGGTCCCGGGTTACTCTCGCTCCGCTCGGTAGCGTCTTCCAGACGCGAAGCGAATCTCGGAGTCCTCTGCGTCTCTGTGGTTTATTTGATTTATCGCGAAAGCGAATATTCGTTCCTCTGAGTTCGTTCCTAAATTTTACGGACCATTTCCGAAAATTTTACGTTCTCCCCTCCAATAATATGTTTTAGGACAATTTTCGAAAAATAGTTTGTGAAATATTTGCGATTCGTATTAATAATCCTCAGTTTTGTAGTGGATTGCGAAAGCAAATAATATTAGGAAGATATAGGACTAAAAGACTAAGGAATATGAAAGTGAAACAAAATCTACTTTCGATGATTCTGTCATTTACCTCCTTTGGAACCTGTTTTGCTTCATCATTTATCGGCATAGCGGCCGACGGCAGCAAAGAGGAGTTTCAGATAGGTCAGGTGCAGAGCATCAAGTTTGAGCCACAGAAGAGTGGAGACAAAGGATTCCCGACAATCGTGTTCAATTCAAGTGCGGATGGAGTGAAGAACACCTCATCGTCCGACGTCGCGATTATGGTATATCCGAATCCAGTAAGTGATTACATCACAGTATCAGGAATAGAGGAGAGTGACGAAATCATCCTAAGAGGAATGGATGGAAACGTCGTTGCTCGCAGCAATGGCAGCAGAGTGGAGGTGAGCAACCTTCCCGTCGGCAGCTATATTCTATCAGTGAAGAATCAATCAGTTAAGTTTATCAAAAAATAAAAGGATTTATTATGAAGAAATTTTTACTTACAGCAGCCACAGCAGCTGCAGCGCTAACTGCATTTTCAGCAGACAAGTTTTATGTGATCATGAAGGACGGATCAGTGGAGAGCTATCCGACAGAGAAAGTCGACAGCATTTCATTCAATGATCCGCAGATCGAAAAAATCATGGGATTTGGCGACATGATGCAAGAGATCGCCAAGTTGAAGGAAGAAATTGCAGCATTGAAAGCAGGATCGTCTAGTTCCGCATCCTCTGATTTTAGGTATTTTGTATTAAACGACAAAGAAGTTGAAATTATCGGTATCAAGAATGCCTCTTATGATTTGGTTATTCCAGAAACTGTCGTTTTAGATGGTAAAACATATACTGTTACTAGTATTGGCGAAGATGCTTTTGATTCTTCAGAAGAAATTGTTTCTAAAGTTAAATCAGTCGTTTTGCCAAACACGCTTAAGAATATTGAAGGTTGGGCATTTTCTTATTTTGAGAGTCTAGAATCTATTTCTATTCCTGCTAGTGTGACATCAATAGGAGATGCTGTTTGGAGTGATTGCAAAAAGTTAACTAATATAGATGTAGACGCAAATAATCCAAACTTCACAAGTGTTAACGGAGTGTTGTATAACAAGGAGAAGACGGAGTTGCTTTTTTGTCCTAATGGTATTAAAGGAGAGTTTGAGATTCCGTCTAGTGTTACGAAAATTAGAAACAATGCATTTGATGGTTGTAAGAATTTAACATTAATTACAATTCCATCTAGTGTGACAAGCATTGGAGGCCGAGTGTTTGAGTATTGTCGTAATGCAGATGTTGTTATAGATAATTCTCCTGAGAACATTAAGTTTTATAACATCACTTGGATAGATGATGTTGAGCGTGTTGTTGAAGAGGTGGATTATGAGAATACTGATGCGTTCTATGATTGCAACTCAGTTAAATGGACAAAGTGGAGTCCAGCGGGTCCCGTAAGTCCCGCAAGTCCTGAGATACAAGTTGAGGCAGGAGGCCAATATGAGGCAATAAATGAAGCCTTAGGTCTAAATTTTACGTTTAAAGTTGTTCGTGTAGAGGGATCGTATTTTGCGAAGGACCAGGTTGTAACAATCACAATTGATGGTTATGATGGAGAGCTAACTTTATCTGACGCAGGTAATTCTTATTTGATGTATGATGGTTCAGTTTTTATAACGGCGGGTCGTGCTACTGCTATCAAGAATCCAATATTAGTTTTTGCTGTGCTTGCGTGTGCTAATTCAAATGCAAACTATACGATTACGTCTGCGACATTAAATGATACTATGAAAGCAAGTGGAGCTACCGAGACAAAGTTTAGAAAAAAGAAATAAATAAGTCTCATAATTATATTAAAAGCCGCATCCGCAAGGGTGTGGCTTTTTTAATTGCCTGGAAGGCAATACCGAGCGAAGCGTGCGTAACCGGGCACAGAGTGTCCGGCAGGGGAATGGGGTATGCTCTGCCTGAAGGGCAGTACCAATACCATCTGGTACTGTCTTTCAGACAGAAGTATTTACTGAGGGATCTTATCCCCGAGACTCCGTCCCGGGTTACTCTCGCGTTGCTCGGTAGCGTCCTACAGACGCGATTCTTGAGCTCTACTTGCATTTGTGGTGAAAACTCTGCGTGCTTGTGTGTTCCCAAATCAAATTTTACGTTCCATTTCCGGAAATTTTACGTTCCCCCAATTTATTTATAAGTACGAAAATTACCGTAAAATGATTCGAAAATTATCGAACACGCCAAACAGCACCAATATTTTCGGGAAATTTCTGAAAATTTTACGTTCCTAGAAAAGAAAATTCGTGTTCCCAAATCAAATTTTACGGACCATTCCCGGAAATTTTACGTTTCCCCAAAGATTTTTTGTGTCCCCGACCATCAATTACACGCACGTCCGTGCGTCTCTGCGAGTTGCAGCAAGAAATCCCGGCAAAAACCGCCAAAATTTATTTTGCGGAAAATCAGCGTTTTGTGAACATTTCTAAAAAATAATTCCTGAAACGCTTGCGCAGGACCAAAATCTGCTATACTTTTGCACTCGCTTTCGGGAAGGAATGCTACTCCAAACGAAAACAAAAACATAAAATAAGCTCCCCTAGAGAGGGTGAGACGCCAAAAGATAACGATCTTTGAAAGCATTTGCAATTTACGAGGAAGAACGGGACATAAATTAATTTAT
>JAKSKU010000014.1 GCA_024401565.1 Paludibacteraceae bacterium | reverse complement strand
AACATCCATTGCTTCCAATATCATCAAATGGACGTCTGACACAAAATCCATTGTTGTCAATATTATCCGACGGTACAAATTTATTGAACAGCAAAAAAACACATTTGGAAAAATCAGTTAATGGATTAACAAAAAAAATAGTATATGTTGTTTGTTACAAACGACATTGTTTCAATTGAATGTTTACAAAACAAAAGACCACGACTTAAAATGTCGTGGCCTTTATAAAATCAGAATGCGTTCGTAAATAGGGTATTAATATTGAGAGAAAACGGAGCCTGTGAATGTGGAAAAAAACTTTCACAGGCTGTCCGTTTTTATTTAAAGCTGTTGATTTCTCTTTTCTGGTCCTTCTGTCTGCGGCTCCCATTCGTTGCTAACTAAAAAATGGAAGCCGCCAGAAGTGTTGCAAAAATAAATGTATTAAACCCTTTCATTACAAAATGTGTATAAGATAGAGATATAGCGTTTTTGTTTTTTGCAAATATCGGTAAAATCAGGGTTATAGGACTGAAAAAAAGTATCAAAGAAGGGAGATTGAAGTCTAATGTGTTAAATTTATTGCAACTCTAAAATGACGCAAATGCTCGTATATTCTGTGTTTTCTGCCCATTTCATCGGATTTTATGCCTTTGCGGGTGCATATGAAGAAAGGACGACTTCAAAAAGCCGTCCTTTCGATATGTGTGTCATTTAAATTTATTGTTTAGTAGCCAAAGGAGCAATTATTGTTGGTTTTGCTTTGGCTTTAAATGCCTCAATTGACGTCGCTGAGACAAGTGTGAATTCCTTGACGTCTGATAAAACAAGAAGAATGTCTTGTGGAGCTTCAAGTGCATAAGATTCGTCTGTAGTGGCAAAACCAGGTCCGATTCTTACTAGATATCTTTCTGCGTCTGACAACTTGAAATTTCCAGGGACGTTATTTATTGAGAAGTGTACGAGTTGGTTTTTTTCAGCCAAACTGCCAGAAATGGAATCTATGTTGACTAAAAATGATTTTCTATTATTCTCAACAATGAATTTTTGCTCGACGGAAACCGTTATGCTAGTTGCTGCATTCTTCACTACGTCTAATATATGTTTGTGCTCGTGGGCTCTTCTGAATTCATCAGACATTGTCATGATTGTCTTTTCTGTCTCTGAGAATTCGTATCCATCGTCAATTTTAAGATATAGTTTATCGCCGAATTTCTGGACTTTACCTGTCTTGACGTAGGTAGGGTATGCTAAAGATATATTGTTGCCCTTGATAGTGTACATGCCTGTCTCTTCGTTGTCGAATAAAGTGATGTATTCTCCAGCGAAATAGCAGAACCAAGAACGGTTGGAAAATGTACCTTTATTGGTAAACTCGTATGCTTCTATGGATGACGAGTGTTCCTCATCAGAGTTGACAGAGTATGAATCGACAAACACTTTGCCTGCGATTTCTAAATCCTCTTCTTTTACAACTTCTTCTTCGCTACATGAAGCAACCCATAATGCGACTGTTGCCGCACCTATAGTTGCGATGAATGATTTTAACAGTTTATTCATAAAATTTTCGGTTGTATTTTTTCCAATATGTCCTAATAATGGTTGCAAATTTATAATTATGGATTCGAAATTGCAATTTTAAACTATTTTTCTTTGAGCACTTGTCTTACACAATCTTCATCTTTTTGCAATTGAGTTTTCAATTCTGCGACAGAATCGAATTTGACGCTTTCTCTCACTCTCTCTACAAAACAGACTGTCACTTTCTTTCCATAAAGATCTCCATGGAAATCAAAAAGATAAGCCTCAACGCTTATTTTGCCGGTGTTGACGGTAGGACGTGAGCCTATATAAAGCATAGCGTCAAAAGTGTTATTTCTTTGATTGTTAGATGCACGTCCGTGCGTCTCTATGTGCACTCTTGCTGCATACACTCCGTCTTTTGGCAACATTCTGCAGTCGTTGTAGGCGATATTGGCGGTAGGGTAACCAATTGTGCGGCCTACTTGGAATCCTTTGACAACTTCTCCAGACAGAGAATAGCTTCTGCCAAGGAGTTGGGATGCTTTAGCGACGTCTCCTTCGGAAATGGCTTTTCTTATTGCGGAGGAGCTTACATGTGTCTCTTTTACGACCATTGGTGTCGATTGCACAACATCTATGCCGATTGTTTTGCCAAACTCAACATAGTCTTCGAATGTCTCGCTGCGGTTATGCCCAAAACGGTGGTCGTAGCCAATCATCAGACAACGGACGTTAAGATTGTCGTGGAGCAGCGTCATGAACTCTTGCGCCGAGAGCTGTGATAGCTTCTGTGTGAATTCAGTCAAAACGATATAGTCAACTCCCGTCTCCTCCAACAGATTGATTTTTTCATCTGTGGTAGTAAGTAAAGAGGGAATATAATCGGAATGAAGCACCTGACGCGGATGAGTGCGGAAGGTAAGTACTGCGGAATCTAACCCTTTTGCTTTGGCAAGTCTCGACAATTCCGACACCAAAAAACGGTGTCCGAGATGCACACCGTCGAAAAAACCGATGGTAAGAGCCAACGGTTTCTCCATATTGGTATTTGTTATGTCGATCACTTTTGCCATTTGTATTGTGCCGTCTGTTTCGTGCCGTCTGTTTCGTGCCGTGACATGCCATGTCACGGGCATATTTTAATATGCACATATTAAAAAGACGGGGCATGCCCCGTCTTTTCATATTCTACCATTTATTTTCAATTAGAAATTAGGAAGAAGATATCCATTCTGGTTGGCAAAGATATTATCGATGCTGTTGATCTCCAAGAATGTGTTTCCGCCTCCCTCGCCTGGAGCCTGGCTTCCACTGATATAAACCACACGGTCGTGGAATTTCAAGTATCCGTCTTCGATTAGCATCTTAAGCGCGGCGAAGAAATAGTGGCGGTTGTCTTCCTTTGGAGCCTGATAGATTGGAATGACGCCGTAAGACAATGCCAACTGACGGATCAATCTCTCCTTATAGCAGATTGCCAACACAATAGTGTCTCCACGGTAAGCGGCGATGAAACGTGCAGTACGTCCTGTTGTACTGTCGGTCACGATTGCCTTTGTGTGAAGAAGCTCAGCTGAACGTGCTGCCTGCTCTGTTAGATATGAAGTGATATCATCTGAACCTGTTGCCAATGGCACCTTGATATCATTGTCTTTCAACTTAGTCTTCTCTGCCTCCTCTGCAATCTTGCTCATTGTAGAGATAGCCTCGATTGGATACTTGCCGTAAGCTGTCTCGCCGCTTAGCATCAATGCGTCAGTACGGTAGAAGATAGCGTTGGCGATATCTGTAACCTCTGCACGTGTAGGGCGTGGATTCTTGATCATTGAGTGTAGCATTTGAGTAGCCACGATCACTGGCTTGCGTGCCACAACACACTTGCGGATCAACACACGCTGGATTCCTGGAATCTTCTCCTGTGGCACCTCGATACCCAAGTCGCCACGGGCAATCATAACACCGTATGCGGCCTCAAGGATCTCGTCGATATTGTCGACTCCCTCCTGGTTCTCAATCTTAGCGATGATCTTGATCTGGCTGTTGTGCTCGTCAAGAATCTTCTGGATATCTAGCACATCCTGCTTCGAACGAACAAACGAGTGAGCGATAAAGTCGACGTCGTGCTCGATCGCGAATAGGATATTATGCTTGTCTCTTTCTGTTAGCGACGGAAGGTTGATTCTCACACCTGGGACGTTGACACTCTTGCGTGAACCAAGTTCACCATCATTCTGAGCTTCACAAGTCAAGCACTCGTCATTCTTGCTCAACACCTTGATGTCGATCTCGCCGTCATCAAATAGTATATGGTCGCCTACCTTGACATCTTTAACGAAGTCGGGATAAGTGACATATATCTCTCCTGGCTTACTGTTCTTTTTAGCGTCGCCAGCGATCTTAATTATATCTCCGCTCTTAATATGAATCTTTGTGTTTCCGTCGTCGCCCTCAAGAGTCGTAGTACGCACTTCTGGACCTTTAGTATCCATCAAAATACCGATTTCAGGAGAAACGGCTCTTACGTTGTTGATGATACGAAGGAATCCCTCGTCAGTGATGTGTGCGGAATTCATACGAGCCACGTTCATTCCGTTCTCCCAAAGCTGGCGCACGAAGTCGACTTCACAACGGATGTCGGAAACAGTAGCAATGATTTTTGTTTTTTTTGCCATAATGCAAATATTTCAGTCGTGATAGATTTTATTCTTTGTCGTCTTCCTTCGACTTGTTGTACTCGATCAAAGCCTCGATGGCAAGTCTGTAAGAATCCATACCGAATCCAAGGATAGTGCCCCAGCAAGCGGCAGTTAGGAATGATTTGTGGCGGAACTCCTCTCTCTTGTGAGTGTTGGAAATGTGCACCTCAATCACCGGACATTTGATTGCACGGATTGCGTCTGGAATAGCCACTGATGTATGAGTGTAAGCACCTGCGTTAAGCACGATGCCGTCTGAAATAAAACCTGTCTCCTGGATAGTGTCGATAAGTTCACCCTCCACATTCGACTGGTAATATTCAATATTCACATCGGGGTAACGCTGTTTAAGCACATCCAAATAGTCTTCAAATGACTGACTTCCGTAGATTGATGGTTCTCTCTTGCCCAAAAGATTAAGATTGGGTCCGTTGATAATAATGATATTCATTCCTTTGCTATGATGTGTTACAAAAACGGTTGCAAAATTACTCATTTTTATCCAAGTCGCAAAAAATCATCTTATATTTGTGCAAATTTCATTTTCTCCTATGAACATAGACAAATTCCGACATCTTCCAATGGTGCGCGACTATGAGCAATATCTCATCGTCGAGAGGTCGTTAAGCGGTAACACCAAGGATGCGTATCTTGAGGATCTGGCAAAATTGTTGTCGTATTTTGAGACGGAGCATATTGAGGCGGAGAATGCGACGCTGACTGATTTGGAATGTTTTGTAACGTCACTTGTGGAATTAGGAATATCGGCCCGTTCGCAAGCCAGGATAATATCTGGAATCAAATCGTTTTATAAGTTTTTGATTTTGGAAGACGCTATAGCCGACGATCCGACGGAATTGCTTGAATGCCCGTCTTTGGGCCGTCATCTTCCGGAAGTGCTTTCTATCGAGGAAATTGATGCGATTGAGGCACAAATCGATACGTCTACGCCGATGGGGAGACGCAATCTCGCAATTATTGAGATGTTGTATAGTTGCGGACTACGTGTGAGCGAATTGTCTAACCTTAAGATCTCCAACCTGGCATTGGATGAAGAGTTTATCGTTGTCTTCGGAAAGGGTGACAAACAACGTCTGGTGCCGATAGGAGAGGGTAGTGTTGATATCGTGAATGCGTGGATCAACGACCGTATGGAGATGGATAATGTGAAGGATAGCGAACGTGATTATCTTTTTCTTTCCAACCGTGGAAAACATATCTCTCGCATCACCATATTTGTATTGATAAAGGAGTTGGCTGAAAAAGCCGGCATAACGAAGAATATAAGTCCACATACATTCCGTCACTCGTTCGCAACTCACTTGCTTGAGGGAGGCGCCGATCTACGTAGCATACAAGAGATGTTAGGTCACGAATCGATCCTGACAACGGAAATCTACACTCATATCAATGTGGATCATTTAAGAGATCAGATTATGCAGTATCATCCACATTGTAAACCTGAAACCTGAGACTTGAAACCTGAAATCTGAAACCTGAAACTTGAAACCTGAAACTTGAAACTTGAAACCATGTTATAAATGTCCAACAACATCTGTTTGCTTAATCGTTAATAAATCGAAATAGGTTAACTTTGCGATGAACTTTCTTTACAACAATGACATGAGACAGACTGTTTTACTTTTATATATTCTTCTGCATGTATCGCTAGCGTCTGCACAAACTATTTTTCGCATACAGGACGAGACTCAACTTCTTCATCTTCCTGAATTGAATGATAGCTATTTCCAGTCGACAAATGCTACTATTGAAGAACTTACCGACATCACCAACCGTATGCCCGGCAACTCATCGGCCTATATGCAGCTTTGCTATAAACTGAAACGAGAAGACCGTCATGAGGAGGCTGTCGACGCAATCAAGAACGCTATGCGTTTTAATCCGACAAATACAGACCTTATCAATATGGCGGGTGCTATCCTTTTGCACAACCATCAGTATGCTGACCTTGAGAATATCTGTAAGATCGCATTGAGCAAGGATCCCAAACTTGCGGATGCCTACAATATCCTAGGCATTATAGCTCAAGAAAAAGGAGAGAATTCCAAAGCTATCTATCATTTCAATCATGCGTTGGAAATCAAGAAGAAAAAATATAACGCTATCAAGTTTAACCTCGCTAATGCTGAACGCTCGTCAAAAAACTATGCGGAGGCTATCAAACTTTACCAGAACAGCTTGAAAAAGTTTATGGTGGATAAAAACTTCGTCTCTGCAAAGAATTTCCGTTTCTACCAGCCTAACAAAGCTTGGATATTCAATAATATAGGTCTGACGCTGACTATGGCAGGTGAGTATGAAAACTCGTTGGTTGAATACAGAAAGTCATTGAAGTATACTAAGAATCCTGCGCGTACATACAATGGTATGGCTTGCACATATTATGAGCTTGGGCAGATGGACACATGCGTTAAATATCTGAATATGGCAATTGAGTCGAATCCGCAATACGCCTCTCCGTATAAGAATCTTGGCAACGTCTATTATGAACAGGGAAAGTATGATAAGGCACTCCCTCTATATGAAAAAGCGTGTGCTCTCGATAAAGATGACGAGTGGTTGCTCTGCAAAATCGCGTCAACACATAAGAATCTTAAGCAATACGAGAAGGCTATTGATTTCTTCTCTAAAGCTATTTTGATCGATAAGACGGATCATGAGGCTTACTATCAAATCGGACTTTGCTATCATCGTCTTGAAAATATGCCTCTTGCGCAGGAGTATTTCAAAAAGGCTGAAAAACTAGGCAGCAAAACAGCCAAAGGGTGGGTGAGAAAATAATAATTAAAAATGCCGTGGCGATCTCTTCTCCACGGCATTTTTTCTCGAAAGGGTATTATGTTATTTGAGTGTGATTTTCTTGCAAACCACTGCGTTTTCTGTTGTGATTCTGACGGTGTAGATGCCAGAAGCAAATCCTGATGTGGAAATCTCTGTGAAGACGCGAGTTCTTGCGTCTCTACTCATAATGATTTTTCCTTCGGCATTGATAATTTCTGCCTTAAATGGCTCGTCGATACCGATAATATTTATTGTCGACGGTGTTGCGACGACGGTGATCTTGTCTGCATCTGTCATTGCGATGTCTGTTGGATCCCATTTGGCGAATGACAAACGGTCGATGTTGACCCACGACTTCTTGATTGTCAGTTCTAGTGTGGATTCGCCAGCTGGTAGTTTGATTCTGTTTGCCTGTGGAAACTCTCCATATACGTCCCAATCGCCAGTGCTTCCAATCTCGATGTCGATCGAACTGCCATTGACATTGTCAGTAAGAGTCGCATGTATAGTTCCTGCCTCTACTTCTCCCTCTTCACTTGCTCTGACAGTCACTACATACTCTCCCTCTTCAGCCACGTTGATTGTATAATTCAACCACTCGTCAGCCTCGCAATAGCCGATCGCAAAACCGTTAGCCTCATCCGTCGCGTAGATATCAACGCCGTCTTTTCTGTATTCACCGCCACGATTGCTTCTGTCTTTATCGTAGTATGAGATATTGTTGCCTCCAGTATTATAGTTTTCAGTCTCCACAACGCCTGGAATCTGTGCTGCAGACTCATTGTATGGTCCGACAACCTCTGGCTCTTTAATTGCGTCAAGATAGATCTCGTCGTTCACATCCTCACCCACTTTGAACCAGTCGAAATCGGCGTAACCTCCTGTTTGCGACGTCGCATAATTGAACAATCCGAATTTATATCCGGCAAACATTCCAAGTGTGTATGGAAGAGGAATATCCTTTCCGATGGAATTCCACTTCTGATTGTCGGTGCTGTAGAAGAAATAGGCTCTGTCCTTTGTGAAATCGAAGTCGATTCTCAAATAAACTCTGTCTGCATTCAAAGGAACAGATGCGTTTCTTGTCACTGTCTTATTCTGCACGATATTGTATTTTCCCCACTGCTTTTCCACGCCTACGAATCCGAATGAATCCTGAAGCGCAACAAGTCCGGCAACATCACCGTCTTTCATGCCCTTCACATCAAGAGCCACACGACCTGAACATTTTGGTCCGAATGTTTTTTGTGTCAAAGTGTTCTTTGCCCAGTATAGAGATTTGTCTGTACGTCCTGTTGTGATACGCAAGAATCCAGGGCGAGCCGACAACGACCATTTGGAGTTGTCAGGATTATGGTTCCACTGCCATTCAAGAGGTAGGGTAGTCGACTCGAAATCATCCGACGTCGCCATGCTATAAGCAGGCTCAACTGCGTTTGGCAAGTTAAGAGTACGTGCAGCCTGCTTGCCCATGTTAGGCCAACCGTTTTCCCAAGTCACAGGGATAAGCCAAGGAATACGTCCCACACCACCTGAGTCGCGGAATAGCATCGCATACCATTTGCCGTCGGGAGTGTCGAAGACGCTACCTTGAGCCACACCGTTCTCCTGCAATGCGATTCTTCCCTCGTAGTTGCCCTTCAAACTGCTAGAACGGAACACCAACTCAGTACGACATTTGCCTCCTGGCCAAGAGATGGCGAAAAGGTAGTATTTACCGTCGATCTTCTCCATGTGAGCACCCTCACACTTCACGATATAGCTGTTTGTACCAGTAGTCTGGTCGATAGGAATATTCAGTTTAGTGACTCCGTTCTTCACGCTCTTAAGATCACTGTTTAGCTCCACGACGTTAAACTCTCCACCACCGTAGATGATGTAGGCGCGATCATCGTCGTCGAAGAAAAGCGACGGGTCGTGATAGAAAGGCAGACGCACCTCGTCCCAAGTGCCGTTCTCGATATCGTCTGTAGAGAAAAGATGAGTCTTTCCTGTAGTGTACGACGGAGTAAGGATATAATATTTGTTTTTGTGTTTGCGAAGAGAAGATGCCCACGAGCCCTTACCGTAGGCATGCTTGCCAGCGTTTAGATTCTGGTTGTCGCCATTATCAAGAGTCTGATAAGCATAGTTGACGGTACGCCAGTTAGAAAGATCTTCCGACATCATGATTGGCACACCAGGAGCACAGTGCATTGTGGTGCTCACCATATAATACTTGTTTCCATCACGGATGACTGATGGATCTGGCACATCCGAATAGATGATAGGGTTGGAGACCGTGACTCCGAAAGATTGGAGTGCTGCCCCAAACAAAGTTGCAATCGATGCAACAACATTTAGTAGTGTTTTCCTCATGTCTAATATGTAATGGTAATAGATATTTTTCGGACGCTAAAATAAAAAAATCATAATCCAAGGAATTAGTAGATAAAGTTAAATGCTTGATAAATATTCTTGTGTATGTGGTTTGGTACGTTTGACTACGTTTTTGTAATTCGTAATTAAGAATTCATAATGCATAATTTGGGGGAGATGTCAAAAAAGAGGATTGTTAAGGGCGGAACGCCCATCCAAACAGAAAATAATATTTGTTACACGCACGTCCGTGCGTCTCTACAAGATTGAACCTGTGCGATATATAATCAAATTCGTATTGTCTATCTGTCGTTACATAATATGAAATCAGGTTAATGGTTGATAATACCTCTGTGTAATTATGAAATACACTATATACAATTACAATTCAGATTCAATACCGCATTGCCCCAAAACTCGTAGAGACGCACGGACGTGCGTGTAATGATAGATGCGAAGATTGAACATTTCATTTTGTGTGATAATAAATAATGATTAGATGTTTTTTTGCAATTTCCAATAACGATTTTTAATTTTGTAGAAATTAGTAACATGTAAAAATGGAAGATTTATTCAAAAACAAATATCGTATTTCTTCTAATAGAATGCGATTATGCAGGCAATGGTCATTATTTCATTACATCAGTGACAGCGTACAGACAAGAATTCTTCGGAGAAATCATAAATGACGAAATGGTATTGAACGATTTTGGCAAAATTGTTTATGATGAATTTTTCAAATCATTTGAATTGAGAAAAGAATTATATTTGGGAGATTTTATTCTTATGCCAAACCATTGGCATGCGATAATTATATTAGACAAGTCCATATGTACAGATTTGTATCAGAAAAATCATTCATCTGAAAAACAAAAAGAATATTTTCCATTAATAAGGAAACCGAAATCAATATCATCATTTATTGGAGGTCTAAAATCTTCTACGATTTCCCAAATTGACAATTTTATTGATAGAAATAATCTTAAAATCCCCAAATTCAACAAATTGAATCCTTTGTGGCAATCCAATTATTACGATCATGTAATCCGTGATAGCGATGAATACAGAAAAATTTCTGATTATATAGTTACCAATCCGAAAAATTGGAGTAACGATATGTTTTCAAAACATTAATCAGATTCATTTTCGCACGAACCAGAACTCGTAGAGACGCACGGACGTGCGTGTAACCGCGTTTAATGATGCGATTTTTATAACATGCTATTATATAATGTTTAATGGTGACTTATTTTCTGCTAAAGTAACAACTTTTTCAAGGGACTTTTTAAAATTTTAAGAAATTATATAGCAGTTGTCCAAAATGAGGATTGTTAAGGGCCCATGTCTGATTTATTTGGGCCCTAACCTCCCCATCAACGCGAGCTCGGAGAGCGAGCGTAAAAATTTATCGTGTGTTACACGCGGTTACACGCACGTCCGTGCGTCTCTACGAGGGCTTTGTGCGAATTACTCAATGCACTGAGTAAATTTACTCAATGGGCTGAGTAATTTCTTAGTCTTTTGTTATCTTTGCGGAAAATGGTAAACAGAAACAAAAAATAATCGTTACACGCACGTCCGTGCGTCTCTACGAGTTTAGACCTGTGCGATATAGAATCTGATTAGTGTTATCATGAAAAAATATTTGATATTCGCCATATACAAATTGCATATTTATATAACGATTTTTAATTTTGTAGAAATTAGTAACATGTAAAAATGGAAGATTTATTCAAAAACAAATATCGTATTTCTTCTAATAGAATGCGATTATGCAGGCAATGGTCATTATTTCATTACATCAGTGACAGCGTACAGACAAGAATTCTTCGGAGAAATCATAAATGACGAAATGGTATTGAACGATTTTGGCAAAATTGTTTATGATGAATTTTTCAAATCATTTGAATTGAGAAAAGAATTATATTTGGGAGATTTTATTCTTATGCCAAACCATTGGCATGCGATAATTATATTAGACAAGTCCATATGTACAGATTTGTATCAGAAAAATCATTCATCTGAAAAACAAAAAGAATATTTTCCATTAATAAGGAAACCGAAATCAATATCATCATTTATTGGAGGTCTAAAATCTTCTACGATTTCCCAAATTGACAATTTTATTGATAGAAATAATCTTAAAATCCCCAAATTCAACAAATTGAATCCTTTGTGGCAATCCAATTATTACGATCATGTAATCCGTGATAGCGATGAATACAGAAAAATTTCTGATTATATAGTTACCAATCCGAAAAATTGGAGTAACGATATGTTTTCAAAACATTAATCAGATTCATTTTCGCACGAACCAGAACTCGTAGAGACGCACGGACGTGCGTGTATCAAACAACCATGATTGTTTTGTCTAATCCAAAATATCTTTAAGGTTTTATATTTTTTACGCTCGTCCTACGGACTCGCGTTGGAGGAGGGGCAAGGACGTTCCGTCCTTTGCAATCCTCATTTTGGACAACTGCAGTATAATCTCCTTCTTTAATCCCCAACATTAAAATCCAAATCATATATCTTTTCAAAATTAATCCTATCTTTGTAGAAAAGGAAAAGGGCATGTATATAATTAGGGTGATATTGTGTATATTGATGTTGACAGAAATGTCGGCTGTGTTTGCTCAGACGGATTTCATTACAGTATCTGAGCTCAACAAGGTTCGTAAGAAAAAAAGCTTTACGGACGTTGATGTTATGCTCAACCGTAAGGGATGGCTTGTGTCTTCTCCTGAACAACTCAATGACATGAATGCGTCTGCTTTGGAGTGGAGTTATGGCATCGATTATAAGATGACGTTTGAACGATCATGGAAACGTCTTTGCGACGTCACTATGACCACAACAAAATTTAATGCGGAGAGATTCATTAGCAAGAATCTTTCTAAATATCGACAGGTGCTTCAGACTCGCACTAAGACTTTCTACCGTAGTGGTAATGAAATGGTGATGATGAAGACTAAGGATGGATCTAATCTTGTGACGCTGACGTTCTCCACTAAGGATAATGATTATTGGCGTATGATGGAGAACACAAAGAGAGATCCAGATGTACGTCAACTCGACACTTATCAGATTGGCGACTATATAGAAGAGGAGGGTGGTATCCTTTTCTACGTCTCAGAAGACTATGAATATGGCTATATCGTGGCTATGACTGATGTTGGTTACGGTAAAACATATACTTGGGGCGCTGATAAGGTGGATATCAAAGGGGATTACCCATATACGACGCGTGAGTGGCATTTGGCCAACTATGATATGCAAGGTCTGGAAAACACTACTGCCATCATCAACTATGTGGATGAGACAATGGATAATATTGAACGTGCGGCTGTGGCTGCAAGATCCTATGAGGCTGCTGGTAAGACAGACTGGTATCTGCCAAGCATCGGTCAGCTTCGTACTTTGAAGGATGATATCCACCGTATCAACCGTAAACTAAAATCTGAGGGTGGTGTCAGCCTGGCTAACGCTTGGTATTGGAGCAGCACTGAATACGATTATGTGTTCTCGTGGGCTATCAACTTTAAGAATAATACCATCGGCCGTAGCTCCAAGAGTAGTGCGGAACGTGTTAGACCTGTTCGCACCGTCCGCATCGAGGATTGACCCAGCCCCCTCGATCCCCCCTAAAGGGGGAGGTGTCTGGTTCCAAACTGTAGCTGAAATTGAATTAAGAAGTCTCTCTTCAAAGGAGATTTAGAGGTTCCATCTCCTCCCTTTAAGGGAGGCTGGGAGGGTCCAATAATTAAAAATATTTTTTTATGGCAAATAAATTCGTTCACCTTCATGTCCATTCCCACTATTCTATCTTGGATGGAATGAGTAAGGTGCCCGACTTGATTGATAAATGTCTTAAGACTGGTATGAATGCTATGGCCTTAACGGACCATGGCAACATGTTTGGTATCAAGGAACTTACTGATTATACTATCAAGGTCAACAAGAAGACTAAGGGTGCAATCGGAGAGCAACAGGCTATCCTTGATAATCCTGAGTCGACAGATGAGGCTAAGGCTGCCGCTGAGG
This sequence comes from Paludibacteraceae bacterium, assembly GCA_024401565.1. Taxonomy (GTDB): domain Bacteria; phylum Bacteroidota; class Bacteroidia; order Bacteroidales; family Paludibacteraceae; genus UBA1723. Next base: position 45,377 of record JAKSKU010000014.1, on the reverse strand, counting down.
AGGAAATCGCCAAACTGAAGAATAAGATCTTCAAACCTATCATCGGCTGTGAGTGTTATTGTGCACGTCGTAAACATACCGACCACGACAATACTTTCCGTATTGATGAGGCTGGCAAAAACATTATCGCCGACTCAAGTGGTTGGCACTTGATCTTGCTTGCCAAAAACAAGCATGGCTACCAGAACCTTTGTAAAATAGTTTCGAAAGCTTGGGTAGACGGTTACTACAACCGTCCGCGTATTGATAAGGATCTCCTTGTGCAGTATCACGAGGATATCATTGTCTGCTCTGCTTGTTTGGGAGGTGAACTTCCTAAGAAGATTCAGTCTGGCGACATGGCTGCTGCTGAGGAGACTGCGATGTGGTTTAAGAATCTTTTCGGTGATGACTACTATATAGAGATCCAACGTCATAAGACTGACAAACCGAATGGTAATACGTCGGTGTACGAGATCGAGCAACAGGTCAATCCGCAGCTTATTGAACTTGCCAGAAAACTTGATATCAAGATTGTCTGCACCAACGATGTCCATTTCGTGGAGGAAGAGCACTCAGAAGCCCACGAACGACTGGTCTGCTTGTCGACGGGTAAATTGTTGAGCGATCCTCAACGTATGACCTATACTAAGCAGGAGTGGCTTAAAACGCCCGATGAAATGGCTGAAATCTTCAGCGATATTCCCGAATCTCTTACTAATACGCTTGAAATTGCTGATAAGGTTGAGGTCTATAGTATTGAATCCGATCCTATCATGCCTAAGTTCCCAATCCCAGAGGATTTCGGAACGGAGGAGGAGTACCGTCAGCGTATCACTGAGAAAGAACTATTTGACGAGTTCACTCAGGATGAGAATCATAAGGTGGTGTTGAGCCAGGAAGACGCAGAGAAAAAAATCAAAAAACTCGGTGGATACGACAAACTTTACCGTATTAAACTCGAAGCCGACTATTTGAATAAACTTGCGTGGGAGGGTGCTCACATGCGTTACGGTGAGAACTTGACTGACGAGCAGACTGAGCGTATCGTCTTCGAACTTCATATCATGAAGACGATGGGATTCCCAGGCTACTTCTTGATTGTGATGGACTATATCCGTGCCGCGCGTGAGGAACTTGGAGTGAGTGTAGGTCCAGGTCGAGGATCTGCCGCTGGTTCGGTGGTGGCATACTGCTTGAAGATCACCGACGTCGATCCACTTAAATATGACCTACTGTTCGAGCGTTTCTTGAATCCAGACCGTATCTCTTTGCCCGATATCGACGTCGACTTCGATGATGACGGACGTGGTAAGGTGCTCGACTGGGTTACGGAGAAGTATGGAAAAGAGAAGGTGGCGCATATCATCACCTATGGTACAATGGCGACGAAGAGTTCCATTGCCGACGTCGCTCGTGTGCAGGATGTGCCGTTGAGCCTATCGAGCCAGATGAAGAAATGGGTGCCAGACGCCTTCGATGAGAGTCTTGCCGACCCTAAGACTGGTAAGGTGCCAAAGGTGAATTTGAAAAACTGTTTCAAATATGTGCCTGAGATGCAGGCTGCTGTGGAGGGAACGGACGAGCAGATCAAGTCTACTCTTATCTACGCGTCGCAGCTTGAGAACACTATCCGCCAGACCGGTATCCACGCCTGTGGTGTAATCATCGGTGCCGGCGACTTGACCAACTGGGCTCCAATCTCAACAGTGGAGGATAAGGAGACCAAATCTAAGGTGATGGTGACGCAGTACGACGGACACGTTATCGAGTCGGTCGGACTGATCAAGATGGACTTCTTGGGATTGAAGACACTTTCAATCATCAAGGAGGCTTTGAAAAATATTAAGAAATCTCACGGTATCGACCTTGATATCGACAAGATTCCAATCGACGATAAAGAGACTTACGAGCTATATTCTCGTGGCGACACAATTGGAACATTCCAGTTTGAGTCCGCCGGAATGCAGAAGTATCTTCGTGAACTTCAGCCAACGGTGTTTGAAGACTTGATTGCCATGAACGCCCTTTATCGTCCGGGTCCATTGCAGTATATCCCTAAGTTTATCAACCGTAAACTAGGAAAAGAGCCTATCGAGTATGATATCCCATGTATGGAGAAATACTTGAAGGATACCTACGGAGTAACCGTTTACCAGGAGCAGGTGATGCTTCTTTCTCGTCAGCTTGCCAACTTCACCCGTGGTGAGAGTGATGCCCTACGTAAAGCGATGGGTAAGAAGTTGATCGAGAAGATGAACGAGCTAAAGGCAAAGTTCATGAAGCAGGGTGTGGAGAACGGACACAATGCCGACACGTTGGATAAGATCTGGCGCGACTGGGAGGAGTTCGCCAAGTACGCCTTCAACAAATCCCATGCAACTTGTTATTCGTGGGTTGCCTACCAGACAGCCTATCTTAAAGCACATTATCCAGCCGACTATATGGCAGCCAACCTTACCCGATCAATGGATAAGATTGAGGATGTGCGTAAGTTTATGGATGAGTGCAAACGTATGGGTATTGAGGTGTTGAGCCCGGATGTGAACGAATCCGACAGTTTCTTCAGCACCAATGCCGCCGGCAATATCCGTTTCGGATTGCAGGGAATCAAGGGAATGTCGCGTGCCGTCGTCGACGAGCTTATCGCCGAAAGAGAGAAGAACGGAAAATACACAGATATCTATGATTTCGTGAGCCGTGTCAATTGTGGTGCTAAAGATTTGGAGTGTCTTGCCATGGCAGGAGCGTTTGATTCATTGAAGGGAATCGAGCGAGAACACTTCTTCGCACTTAATAATAAAGAGATGCAGTTTAGCGTGGTGCTTGCCGACTTTGGAAAGAAAGTGAAGTTTGCTGCCAATACATCACGTAATTCATTGTTCGATGATATGGAGGTGAATCAGCAGATAGCATTGCCTCCGCTGCCGAAGTTTGAGAAATGGACTGCATTGGAACGTCTGCAGAAAGAGAAGGATTTGGTGGGAATCTATTTGTCGGCCCATCCGCTTGACGACTATTATATCCTTTTAAAGTATATCTGCAACACTCGCGTCACTGAGCTTGAAGATATTGATAAAATACAGGGACGCAACAAGATCACAGCTGGAGGTATCATCACCGCCATCACACATAAGACATCGCAGAAAGGCACACCTGGCGTCATTCTCAAGATTGAGGATTATTCAGGAGCGAAAGAGATCGCTTTGTGGGGTAGGGATGTAGGTATGGTCAACTACTTGCAGGTCAACAATTGCGTCGTTTTTGCTGCGACGATTGCACCGGATAGATTCCGCCCGGATCAGCTGCGCATCACTTATAACGATTTCAAACTTATGAGTGAGGCTAAAGAGGGATTAAAGATGCATTTGAATCTTGCGTTAGAGGATAAGGCCTTGACGGAGGATTTTATTAAGGGCGTCAGTCAATTCTTGCAGAATGATGAGAGTGGATCGACATTCAATGTTGATTTGATACAGCCGAGTGAAGGCACTCGTACGCGTCTTGATTTCAAAGTGGCCCATAGAATACTTATCACTCGTCAGCTGATGGATTTCTTGGAGGAGTACAGATTAAAAGCAGCATCTTCCGCTTCTTCAGTTGTTGCGACAGAAGAAGACAACTCTTCGGATGATGATGTGCCTGCTCCAGAAGTGATTGCTGATGTGGATGGTGAAATCGTGGAGGAAGAGGAAAACACAGGGCCGATCCACTCTGGCTTGGATTTTAAACTTATGGGTGATATGTTTGCTAAGGCGGTTTGATATTTTGATTTTAGAGACGGGGCTTTACATGAACTCCGTCTCTATTTGTTATGTATGTGAAATTTAGAAGGACTATCTGTTTTTCTCGCAAATTGTCACTTCTTTCTTTTCTAATACGAAAAGTTGATTGGATAATATTAAATATTTGAAGAATCGTTCTTTGGTTTTAAAAAAAAACAACTAATTTTGCATTTATGTAAATATGCGAAATTTTCTAGATAGTTTAATTGATAATTTGATTTGTATGATTAGAAAGTTGTTTAAAGTCCTTTTGGGAACTTTGGCTTTTATAGCCTCTTTCACAGCATCGACAGTATATGCCGAAACTCCTAAAAAAATCTTATGGCAAGATGATTTTGGAGAATTTGTTTTGTCAGATTCTTCAGGTTCGACCTACACTGTTTGGGATTATTCTGATCTAAATAATCCTGTTAAGGTCATAAAAAAGACACAATACCCATTCCGTTATGAACTAGATACGGCACCTCTAGGATACAAATTTTGTGGAAATGATGCAGTAGAATATGGTTACTATACAGTTGCTGGCGTTCTGACATCCAATCGTGCTTATAAAACTTATGATGGAGCTAAGTTGATGTGGGCTAATAGTTTACATGGTATTTTTTATCCTGAGGATACTATTCCTTCAGATCACTCTGGCAAGATTGAAGGATGTTGTTTGTTCGTAAATTGTCCGGACGATTCGTATGGAAAAGTTATTTATAGTAAGAGTTTTGAGAATATCCCACTAAATAAAAAACTGTTCTTTGAAACTTACATTTCGATTTTTACCAGAGCGGCTTCAGGTATATATAGACCTGTGGATGTTGTGGTTAGATTGGTGGAGATAGGAAATGAAAGTGATCCTGTGTATTTACAAGGAACACAGACTCTTCCGTCTTTAGGCGGAACTGGAGATTGGGTTAAGTTATCTGATACTTTGTCTTTGAAAAAGACTGGAAAGTTGAAATTGGAGATAATTAATAATAGTCAATATTCTATTGACTTGGTGCTAGATGATATAAGACTTCTTATTGAGGATGAATCAGACAATAAAAATTTCTTTGAAGGGAAAAATGTGGAGATTGAAGGAGACTCGGCTATATGTGCCTATTCCCTATCTCGTTATGTCTTAAACGGAGATCTTCCTGCTGATTGTTCATATTCCTGGCTTTATGATGGCGAGAACATCCATGAATTAGATGACAAGAGAGCTATCATGATAGGTAATGGTTATCCTATTGAAAGCAACCAAGCTGGTAGCCACACGTTGTCATGTATTGTGACGTCTCCAGATAAGAAAGACACTCTTGTTGCCTCTCGTGAAATTGTGGTAAGCATACCGGAAATCGAAGTGGTTTGGGCTAATGTCGTCGATGGAATTAATTATGATAGAATTGATATTTTTGTAAATGCAGGAAAAAACAGTGTTATCAATGAGTATGAGTATCATGTAAATGATTTAGTATATAAGTCGGATTTTGAAGAGTTGTATCTTACCAGTGATGATATAGAAAAAGCCAGGTTTTATGTTACTGCAAAGGATGTTTATGGATGCATATCAATAAGTGAAAAATATGATATCTTTGTGAAACCATGGCACGCGTTGCCTTCTGGAATCTTTGCACTGGATGTGGTATGGAGAGAGGATTTTGGTAATATGTTTTTTAATGTCGTCGATGTCCCAGAAGATTCTATAATATATTTTACTCCAGATTTTACTCCAGACTTTACTCCAAACTTAGTAAGTAACCGTCGTGAACTAGAAAACGCTCCTGCAGGTTATGAGTTTTGTGCAGAAGGACCAATTTTGGACGGACAATATGCGGTTGCTGCTGGATTGAAAGAGTACCGTTTTGCAGATTGTGTTGGATGTTACGAACCAATCAAGATAGCAGATAAAAATGTGATCATAGACCATTCTGGCAATATGGAGGGTAATGCTTTGTATATCAATTTAAAGTCAGAGACAAAGGGTAACGCTTTTTATAGCCGTACCGTCACTGGATTGAATACAGATAATTATTATGAACTTGAAGCGTTCTTTAATACATTCCTTAGCGATTCAATGCGTTTTGAATTGTTGGCAAATATTGGTGTGATGGTTCGCGTATCAGAGGTTGGAAATCCTAGCAATTATAGGGAAGTGAAAAAAACTTTTGACTTTAGCAAAACTGACCCTAAAAAGTGGAGCAAGATAGCTGTAAGTTTTGCACTTGAAAAAGGAGACGCAGTCTTGATTGAGCTTATCAGTGACTTTGATTTGACATCGAATGATTTGGTTATTAACGATATGTCAGGAAATCTTGTTGTGGATGATATACGTATTTTATCAGATGGCATATGTGTTATAGCAGATGTTGAGAATATAGAAGCAGACGAAGCAGACGAAATAGTAAGTGTTTATACAGTTTCAGGTGTTGCTGTTAAAACTAACGTAAAGAAATCGGATGCATTGAAGGGCTTAGACAGAGGCGTTTATGTTATTGGGGACAAGAAGTACTTGATAAAGAAATAAACTGCTGATTGCCTAGCCGGAACATTTGAAATCCCGTCTTCAAAAAGAAGGCGGGATTTTTTGATTTGTACTTATGTCCTATGCATAATTTATTGTCGTATTTGTACTATTATGTCTACTATTCTTCATATAAGAGAATTATGTCTGCTATATGATTAATCAGTTGTATTTTATTTGTTTACATTTGCGTCAGTAATGCGTTAAATTTATAAAACCCTTTTTTATGAGTACAGATTTTGTTATGCAGAAACTTCGTTACGACGAAGACGCACTGGCTCCTGTTATCAGTGCAGAGACCATTAGTTTCCACTATGGAAAACATTTGCAGACCTACGTCAACAACCTTAACAAACTAATCGAAGGTACTGAATTCGCAGAATCCTCGTTAGTGGAGATTGCGGCTAAAGCACAAGGTGCTATCGGCAACAATGCAGGTCAGGTGTTGAACCACAACCTTTACTTTGAACAGTTTACTCCGCATCCTAAATGTTCTGAGCCTAAAGGGAATTTGGCTGAGGCTATCCAAAAGAGTTTTGGATCGTTTGCTGAGATGAAGCAGAAAATGAATGCCGCTGCGACGTCGCTCTTTGGAAGCGGTTGGGCTTGGCTTTGTGCCGACGCGGAGGATAAACTTAGCATCATGCAGATGGCTAACGCTGATAATCCGTTGCGACGTGGGTCGCGTCCAATCCTGACGTTTGATGTGTGGGAGCATGCCTACTACCTCGACTATCAGAACCGTCGTGCTGATTATCTATCAGCTTTGTGGAGCATTATCGATTGGGATGTTGTGGAGGGCAGATTGGTTTGTCACAATGTGTTTCAGGACTTTTGATGATTGAGGTGAATCAGCACTAAAATGAGGATTGTTAAGGGCGGAACGCCCTAACCAACCCAAAAACGCGAGCCCGTAAGGGCGAGCGTTAATAATGACATTAATCCATTTTCGAAACAAAAAACGCTTGCAGAATAATTCGCAAGCGTTTTTTGTTCTTCTCTACCACTTTATTCAAACAAACATTCCGACGTCACTTGCGATTGCACCATGCCGTTATGCTCTGTGTTTTTCTTTAAGCCGTATGTCGTGATCATAGTGAGGTGGAGCGCGGATTTTGTCTTTGTCTCTTCCTTGAACGACGTCAACTTATTCCTTAGCTTTTTTGCGTAATCAGCGGTGATAGTATAATTTCCACTTGCGAATTTTATCTCACAGATATTTATCACGTTGTCGGCTCTCTCAATCACCATGTCTATCTGTGCTCCGTTCTCTTTGTCGTTGCTTCTCCAGCTCGACACTTTTGACGAAATTCCTCCTATGCCTAACGCTTTCTTTATCTGCTTGATATGGGCAAAACATACTTGCTCAAAGGCGTATCCTTGCCATGTGTTGACGACGGGAGTGTTTAGATTCTGAGTCCAGAAATGTTCTTCTCCTTTGTTGTCTTTCACAAAGCGTAGATAGAATAGGGTGAAGAAATCTACAAGCTGGTACATCTTACCCTTTGTCTTCTTTCCCACTTGGCTATATTCATTCAGAATGCCGCAATCCACGAGCTCTTGCAAGACGGTAGTGGATGTCCCTGATTCTGGCATTCTCGTCTTCTCACAGATCTCTTTTTTAGTCATTCCCATGCTTTTAGTGGCTAATGCCTCCACTACTTTGATATGAGATGTATAACCTTTGAACATTGAGCGATACAAGTTGTCGTATTCTTTCGCGAGTATTCCTCTTTTCGAGAAACACATATTGTCGATGTTCTGTGCGACACTCAGCTCTTTCTTGAAATATTGCAGATAATAGGGGACTCCACCAAAAATCATGTATGCTTGCAGTTGCTCCTCTTGGCTCATGGAGATTTTCTTCAATTCATAGAATTGGGAGCATTCGTTAAGAGTGAATGGCTCAAGATAGATTTGGTTTGTGAGTCTTCCGTATAATCCGCCTCTGTTGCGAAGAATATTGCTTGTGATCCACGTCGTGGCTGATCCGCAAACGATCAAGAATATATCTGTCCTTGCCGACGCGTATGCGTTCCAAAACCATTCAATTGCCATCAGAAAATCCGACTTGGGGGTGTCCATCCACGGCATTTCGTCGATGAATAGGACTTTCTTTCTCACTTTATAGTTTAAGTCGTTGGTGATGGTGTCTGCAAGATAACGCATCACCTCCATCCAATTCTCGCATTCTCTATAATCTACGTTGAAGCCTTGCACGATTGCCATGCAGAAGTTGTTGATCTGCTCACGGTATGATCCTCCAGGTAATCCCGTCGCAAATAGAGAAAAATGTCTTTCTAGTACGTAACGGATTAGGAAGGTTTTGCCTACTCTGCGACGTCCGTAAACTGCCACAAATTCCGACTGCTCTGATTTTAAGCACTCTTCCAACGTGTATATTTCGTTTTTTCTGCCTACGAATTGTGATCCGTAGGAGAATTGTTCTTCTCGTACTAGCATCATAATCGTTTGATTTTCCCACAAAAGTACTTTCTCTTTGTTGATTTAGCAACAAATTGTACTGATATTTATGCTAAATCTCTAATATTTTTACACTTTTAGCAAAATCTATAGGCTATATCTTTGCTAAATCTATTGATTTTAACGGCATTTAGCAAGAATGTTAGGAAAAATCTTTTGCTAAATCGATGCGTATTCTCTAAATCACATTGCAAAGGAAACCACGAGGTGTATCAAAACGTGTTACACCTTTGAAAATTGCAAACAAAAAATGCTAATTACATAAAAATCGCTTGCAGCATTACACTGCAAGCGACAATAATAAATGGATAGAGTTAGTTGTTATTTTAGCACCACTTTTTGAATATACGATTCAGAATCTGTGATTACATTAACCAAGTATAGACCTTGAGCATTTGAAGATAGGTCAATCTCTATTTCCTCAGAATCACCATTTACGTCCATAATGATCTTTCCTGTAGCATCAGAAACAACAACCTTGTTGATTGTACTGTTTGCGCGGATGTAAAGCAATCCGTCTGTCGGGTTTGGAAAGATCTCAAAGCCGTCGATTTCAGAAATTGCGTCGTCGATATCAGTGATCTCAGAGATTTCGGTGATCTCAGAATCAAATTCGAACTCCTCGTTGTCGAACTCCTCAAATATATCAGCAGAACGTAGTGTGCTGCTAGTGTTTGAAGATCTACAAGCAAGGATAGTACCCTTGAATTTAGCACCGTCAGAAACCTTGAATCCACTCTTCAAAATGATGTTGCCATACGTTTGGTAATCAACCTTGGCTTTTGTGATCTTTGTTGTTGATGTGATTCTACTAGTCGCTTTTCTAAGTGCGTTGCCGCTTAATGTACAGCATAATGTCTTTGTGTCGACTAGCAGACCACTCAAATATTGACGTTCTCCTAGACAACTATTAGAGCAATATTGAGGGTGTTCATACTTTAAAACTTGAACACCATTTTCTTTAGTCCAACATCCTTCGACAGCGGCTTTATCATGACTTACAGCATATTTATAAGATTCTAGCATAGAAATAGCATTGTCTCCATCTGTGTCTGCATTGATTGTAGAACCGTTAGAAACGTTGTAGCCAGACATCGCTTCAACCCAACATTTGCTGAAGTAACCGTATCCACTGGTTCCGGTAGTTGACCAAGCCGATTCAGAGTTGTTTGCAGCAGTGATGATTGTTCTTTTGGCTTTTGTTAAGGCTGGAATGTGAGCTCCACTATAACACTGAACCATCACGATGTTGATGTTTTTTACAAAGTCAACTTTATCGACTTCTGCTGCAAATTCAGTAGGGAGCATTCTTTCATTCCACAAACAAATTGAACCATTTGATGAACCATGATCTGTTGTGTAAATGAAAAGTTCATCAGATGAAGTCATCTTGTTTCTCAATGTGTTGAAAACAGTTGCGATATCCGACTTTGTAGCTGCATAGTTAATGTCATCATTTCCATCACCATCCAAATCCAAGGGAGAGGACAAAGAGACGTCAGGATAATCGTATGATCCTAGATTTATATCTGGAGCACTATCTGTTCCGTCTGCTATTAATGTATAAATGTTTTCTCTCTTGTATCCGTAGATGTTTCTTAACATTTGATATACCATTGAACAATTGTTCCAATATCTTGGATAATTGTTGTATTTGTCAGCACCTCCACTGATGATTACGGCATAACAATTGTTTGCTGTCTTGTTTTTGTTGGGAAACAACTCACTGTTAATCAACCCGCTTGGATTGACTGCGTCAGAAGAATTTATTTTCACAGCTTTCTTAAGCGTGCTTTGAGGATTAACAGCGTCCCATTCTGCTCGATTCTTTGGTGGCAATGTGGAATTTTTTACACTGATTGCTCCATTACTCTTCGAAACGAATACATATGCACATGGATGTGCCCAATCTTGTCCAGGATTTTTATCAACAAAAAATGCCCAATTGTTTGATGGAGCGGAAATCTCCTCTATGTCTGACATTAGAGCAATTTTTGTGCTTGCGTTTTTTGCATAAAGCAATCCATAAGATTGAAGCTTCAGCGTGTTCTCCACGTAATTTTTAACCTTTGCTTTTGCTTCTTCCAGACTTACTGCAGCCATAGCCGACAAGTAAGAGAAGAGAGCTAAAAGCAAGGTGAGTAAATATTTTTTAATCATACTCTTACTTGCTTAAAGATTCAACTTTTGCCTTCAATGCAGCGTTCTCCTTCTCTAGCTGGATCATGTGAAGAGTCAACTCCTCTACCTTCTCCAATAGCAAATTGCTCATCTTTGATACGCTTACACCATTAGCGTCCATCTCTGCTGCTGATGGCATACCTGGAAGGTGCTTGTGCTCGTTAACGTAGCTCTCAACCTCTGATAGTGATTTCAAATTGTATCCTTCATCAAATACGTAGTCGGCAGCTCCGTGCATATCCATCTGGATGTCTTTTGCGTTCAATGAATTTACGTTGATTGTGTTTGTGTTCAAATCAGCTACTTCGATCTCTCCTGTACAAAGGATCTTGCCTGCAACGTGTAGCTTAGCTGTTGGGTTCTCTACTCCAATACCAACGTTTCCATTTCTGAAGTTGTATTTTGATGCTAAGAAAGCCATTGGGTCATAGTTGTTGTAACCGTATGCAGATATCAAAGCCCAACCGTTATCTGCTTTCAAGCGAATAGAGTTGTAAATACCTGTTCCTGTGTTTACCTGCAATCCATTGAAGAATGTGTTTGACGTACCTTTACCAACGAAATCACTGTTGAATGTCGCTGACCCATTGAAAGTTGAAGCGTTCTGAGCCTTGAATGAATTGGCAGTCAATGTAGAGATGTTAGTGGTAGCTAGAGTTGTAGATCCAGTAACGTTAAGTGCACCAGACATTGTAGTCTTTCCAGAAACTGTTAAAGTGCTTTTCAATATGGCTGATCCATTGGATGTCAAAGAACTTGCTGTTAGTGCACCTGTTGTAGTTGTCGCAAGAGATGTTGTTCCTGTTGACTTTAATGTTCCTGCAAACTGAGCTGTACCCAAAACGGTCATTCCACTGTTGAATGTAGCGGCTCCTGTAGCAACCATTGTGCTATTCAAAGACACTGGACCATTAAAATTAGCATTGCTTGAGAATACGGCTGTTCCCTTTGCTGTAAGAGAACTGTTCATTGTAGCCGAACCTGCAAATGTTGATGCTCCTGCTACGTAAAGACCATTAGTTGGTGCTGAAGACGCTGCTCCTACTGTCAAACCTCCGTTTGATCCCTGAAGCAATCTTGTTGAACCTTTGTAGTCGTAGATTCTAAGTCCGTTCTTCGCAGAGTCTGCTTTGATTGTAAGGCGGTTGCCCTGATAGCTTGACGATGCTGCTACACCAATAGCAACATTGCCTTTAATACCTTTCAAGGTATTTGTGTACAAACCGTAAGTTGAGTTTGATGACCATGACTGTGCGTTTACACCGGCACATGTCAAAACTAGGGAAGCCGCAGCTCCCGCTTTCAAAAATTTTGAAAATAACATATATAGAGTTTTTTGTTGGAGAGTCCTAAAGTATATACAATAACATAAGCCGGAAGAACGAACTCTCCTTAATTCTTCTGGGATATGCGAGCAAAAACTTGGTGAGTATTAGACAAAAACATTCAATTGGATAAGACATCCTTTTTTTCGCAATAACAAATACGTCTATAAGTATGCATTAATTAATCATCTAAAATCCATCTCGCTTTGCTGACACAAAATTAATTGCAATATTTGGGGTTGACAATGGATTTTTAATATTTGTTTGTAAAAAAATCATAACCATAATGAATATTAAATAGTTGCAGAATAGGTATGATTTACTGTTGTTCTGCCCATAGAAAAAGCCGCCACACGATGTGACGGCTTTTATTTTTTAGAGGTAGACGAGGTGAATCGCGTCCACATAGTTATTATTGCTGATTCTGCATCTTCACCTGTCTTGCCAGGAAGTGTAGACGGTTGAGCACGTTGACCTCACTCACACCACCGTCGAAATCAAGGAATAGAAGATTCATATCTGGATATAATTTCTTCACCTTTCTCTCGATTCCCTTGCTTATGACGTGGTTTGCAATACATCCGAATGGCTGTAGACTGACTGCCGCGTTTATGCCGCGTTGTGCGAATGAAACGTACTCTGCTGGAATAAGCCATCCCTCACCGAACTGTGCCGCTGGATTTACAATCTTGGCAGCGTTCTCATGCTCATGGTTGATGTCTGAGCTCTTTTCGTAGTAGCGGAATGCAGACGCTGCTTTGTCAAAATCACGAAGCATGCTGTTCAACTTCTTCTCCAACAGGTTGTTGAGCATTCTACGCCAGATAGAAACATTCTCTAGATTGTTCTTTCTGTTGAACTTTGAGTTAGGGAAGTACTGGCTGAAGAACTCAATCAAACTTGGAACAACCGGTTCGATGCCTTCTTTAACCAACCAATCCACAACGTGCTGGTGTCCGAAACTGTTGTATTTGATGTAGATCTCTCCTACGACACCGATTCTTGGCACCTTCTTGTCTAACGCTGCGTCGTTGAATTCACCTGCCGCTTCCTTCAGTTTGGCTAGAATCTCACGTTTGTCGCCTCTCATGAGCATAGAGATGATATCTGGACCAAGATACTTGGCCTTCAAAGCCCGTGCTGTGCCAGGCACTTTCTCTCTTACTGCTGTGCCGTAGTACAACTTAGCAAGTGCCTCTACGTATAATATCGAGTATAGTATAGGGAACGCTGCTTTCTTGACATTCGGTGTGAATCCACTCTGCTCATTGATTGTGTTCATCACAGAGATAGACACTACAGGGATGTTGTCGTAACCTGCCGACAACAATGCCTTTTTGATTAGCGCGATATAGTTTGTCGCGCGACACTGTCCTCCTGTCTGTGTGATTGCGAACGCTATCTTGCTCAGATCGTATCTGCCGCTTTTTGCTGCAGCTATGATGTCTCCCACAACTAGTGTCGCAGGGTAGCAAACTTCATTGTTGGCGTATTGTAGGCCTGCCTTTGCACTTTCTGGACTGCTCTCTGGCAAACACTCTACCTCATAGCCAAGCAATTTGAACATTGGCTCTACTATTGGAGTGTGGAATTCAGAGAAGTATGGGATAAGAATCTTTTTATCTCTGTCGAGTACGGTGAATTCAGGAGTCGTCTTGAAATCGTGCTTCTTGAATTCTGTATGACGCTTGAATTTGATGCTCTCCACCAAACTGCGGATTCTCAATCGCAAGCTACCTGCGTTGTTCACGTCGTCCACCTTAAGCACGGTGTGGTTTTTGCCGAAGCGACGCAACACGTCTCCAACCTCATCAAGGATGAAGGCGTCTGGTCCACAACCGAAGTTTGTCAACTGCACGAAGTGGATATTGTCGTTGCTTTCTGCCACCATCTTTGCCGCGCGCATAATACGGTTCATGTAGCTCCACTGTGGAATGATATGGGTGTCCTTAGTGGCGTTGTCGACGCCTCTCGCAACGTCTTCCGTCACAACATCAATTCCAAATGATGTCATGATCTCTGAAACCTTATGCTGGATAAGTGGATCGTTGTGATATGGTCTGCCTGCAAGCAAAATCACCATTCGGTCGCTTTTCTTGGCCTTCTCAAGAGTCTGCTGAGCTTTCTCAGCCAATGTGTTCTCGAATAGGTTCTCTGCCTCAAGGGCCGCCTTAAATGCCTCTTTGAATGTTTTTTCTGAAAAGTCTTTGTCTAGAATGCTCTTCAAATATGATTTCAAAGCTTTCTTAAGTAGCTTTTCGTCTTTGAACGACACTACAGGACTGTCTACCGGGATGTTTTGTTTCTCTACAGGGTCGATAGCCGATTTGATGACGTCGCTATAGCCCGACACGATAGGGCAGTTGAATGTGTTGTTCTCATTCTTTCCATCACGCTTTTCAAACACTACGTATGGATAGAATATTCTGTCGACCTTCTTTTCCATCAGGTCGAAGATATGTCCGTGTACTAGTTTTGCAGGGAAACAGATGTTGTCTGCCATGATGGTGTTCAATCCCTTTTCGTACATCTTGAATGATGAACGTGGGCTTGTGACCACCTTGATTCCCATCACTGTGAATAGAGTGTACCAGAACTGGTAGTCCTCAAACATTCCAAGTACGCGTGGAATACCGATAGTGAGTTTTGGTTCTGCCTTGCTGTCAAGACGGATATTCTTCTTGAATGCCAACTCACTCTTGTAAAGGCTCATGTTGAAGCCTGTGACACGCTCGTCTTCACCTTTGTTAGTGTAGACCTTCTCGCACTTGTTGCCGGAGTAGAAGATCTTTCCGTTGGCAAATATATTTTTTAATACGTGGCAGTTGTTTTCGCAACCTACGCATCTGAATGGCTCCACTGTGTACTCGCCTGGGTCTGCCATCGACTGTAGCTCACGCTGGTTGTCGGCACCCATACGTTTTGCATAAAGTGCGGCTCCGTAGGCACCCATCAACTCCGGATAGTTGGAGACGGCTACCGTCTTCTTGATGCTATTCTCGAAAGCGCGGACAACGGCTTTGTTGCGCATTGTTCCTCCCTGAAGCACAATATGGTCTCCAAGTTCACTTATGTCTTTAAGTTTTAGAACTTTATACAGACAGTTGCCGACCACGGAGTAGGCCAAACCTGCCGAGATATCTTCGATTGTTGCTCCTTCACGCACACACTGACGCACCTTTGAGTTCATAAAGACGGTGCATCGTGTTCCCAAATCCTGAGGGTTGGTGCTCTGTAGTGCCTTCTCCACAAATTGCTCGATCGGGTGTCCTAGAGACGCTGCAAAACTGTCGATGAAGGATCCGCATCCGCTTGAGCATGCTTCGTTGATCTCAAGCTTGTTGATTGTGCCGTTCTCAACGAAAATAGCCTTCATGTCCTGTCCGCCGATGTCGAGGATAAACGACACGTTAGGGTTCAGTTTGTGTGCGGCTGTATAGTGGGCGATAGTCTCGACCATACCATAGTCTAGACCATATGCGGTTTTGATCAAATCCTCGCCGTAACCTGTTGAACATGCTGCTTTTACAACAAGGTTTTTGCCGGCTTCTTTTGCCTTTGCAAGAAGCTCCTGTAGCCCTTCGCGTACGGTCTCCAACGGACGGCCTGAACTCTTTTTATAGAAAGTGTAGAAGATTTTCTCGTCTTCGTCCATTGCCACAACTTTAGTAGTGGTACTTCCGGAGTCGATTCCGATGTAGCAAACTTCGCTCTTGATATCAGCGATAGCCACATTCTCGATTTTGTTGTTGCTCTTCTCTTTCTCCCATTCCTCACGCTCTTTTGATGATGAAAATAGGGGCTGCAAACCAGATTGCTTAAGTTTGATTGCTGATTTGTCGGAATTGTTAAGAAGAGTGATATAATCGTTCAGACTCTTGAATGCAACGTCTTCCTTGATAGAAAGGCTGGCTCCAAGAGCAGGAATGACGTTTGAATATTCAGAATAGATGACTTGGTCGTCAGTCATGCCCATCTTCTTCTGGAAAATGGCTCTCAACGCAGGAATGTAAGCGAATGGGCCTCCGCAAAGGAATACCTTAGGAAGAATGTCCATACCGCGCGACAGAGTGGAAAGCACCTGTGTGGCCACCGCATTGAAAATACTTGCCGCTATTTCCTCACGACAAACGTTTAGCGCGATAAGATTCTGAATGTCAGTTTTCGAGAACACACCACAGCGGCTTGCAATAGGATGCACCACTTTTGCACGAAGTGCCATGTCGCTAAGCTCTGCGACTGATACGCCAAGAATCATGGCCATCTGGTCGATGAAAGCTCCTGTACCGCCAGCACAGTTACCGTTCATGCGTATGTCTGCCTGCATGTTGTGGTTGAAGAAGATCATTTTTGTGTCCTCTCCGCCTATGTCAACAAGCGTTTTTGTCTCTGGGTATTTCTTTAGCACCACCTCGGTAGCGGCTACCACTTCCTGAATGAACGGTAGACCAAGACGTTCGCATAGACCCATTCCAGCACTTCCTGTTGCTTGGAATCGGACCATCGCGTCGGCACCAATCTTTGTCTTCAATCGCTCTAACGAATCGGCAAGTGCCTTAGGTATGTCTGCGTTATGTCGGTTATAATCTGTGAATAGGACTTCTCCAGCTTCGTTGGACGCAACAATCTTTAATGTTGTGCTACCAGCATCTAGGCCGACATTTATCTTTTCAATCTGCATATTATAATAGTTTCAGTCGCAAAGTTACGACATTTTTTGTGATTTCTTAGTTGTTTTTGTATTAAAATCTGCTTTTTGACACTTTTTCAGACTTCTTGAGAAACATTTGACTTGTCGAAATGCCAAAATATGACTCTCGGAATTTCTCTTTGTGATAGTTTATGTATTAACCTCATAATCGTGTTTTTTGATCGCATTTTTCACATTATTTATTATGGAGATTATATAGCAGTTGTCCAAAATGAGGATTGTTAAGGGCCCATGTTTGATTTTTAGCCCTAACCCACCCTCCAACGCGAGTCCGAGTAGGACGAGCGTAAAATAAGCGTGTTTGGACAACTCGTATATAATTGCCTTTATTTCTTATAAAAGACGCGGCAAAGATAGTGTATGATGAAGGACAAAAAGACACGAAATGTCTTAAAAAAACATAAAAAACATTACGGTTGTTTAATAATGGATTTTCATATTTAAAATATTATTACCTTTGTAGGAAATTATCTAAAAACAATTTAATTTATTTTAACATGGAATGGTTTAAAAAAGCTTTGAGTCGTTATTCTGATTTCGATGGCAGATCTAGAAGAAAAGAGTATTGGCATTTTGTTTTGTTCAATGGTATTATCAATTTTGTATTGAATATCCTTGGATCTGTATTTGGAGGAAACAGCGTGCTTGCACTTATCGTTAGTGTCATAACTCTAATTGTTTCACTAGGTCTTCTAGTTCCATCCATTGCGGTGGGAATTCGTCGTCTTCACGATATTGAAAAGAGCGGATGGTTCTTGCTATTAGGTATTATTCCACTTGTGAACTTCTATTTGATCTATTTGATGACTTTGGAGGGAACAAAGGGAGACAACCAGTATGGTCCAGATCCAAAAGCTGAGGGCTTCTCTTCAGAGACAAAACTAATTGACTAAATTTATATATTGTGTCAGATATGCCCCGGAGGTCAATGATCTTCGGGGCTTTTTTTGTGGTATAAGGAAGACGTGCATAATGAGATTGTTGTTGAATCCATATTTTTTTGAAAATAGAGTGCCTTAATTTGAAAATATTGTTACTTTTGCGAATCTAACATATTTGTTACTTAACTTAACGCAACATAACACACATGAAATTCGAATTTGTAATGGGGGTTTAATATATGGATAAATTAGGTATTAAATTAATTGCAACGCTATGCTGCATTGTTTGTGGTATAGGCAGTGTGATGGGTCAAGGCCAGAACATACCGTACGATCCGTCAGTATTCATCAAAATAGATATTAATTCCGGAAACCCGGCATTCCCTTATCCTCAGTTCAAAGAGTATAAGGTAGGTAAAACTTTGGCTAAATACAACGCTGAAGGTGTTACTCATGCGGATATGGAAAAAACAGGTCGTGAGGCATATGAAATTATGTCCCACAGATGTAGGTATTCAAAAACTTCTCAAGGAGGCGTGAAATATATCAGTTTTAACGATCCTTCTGTGCCTCATTCAACTCATGCACCGCACTGTTCGGAGGGAGACGGATATATGCTGTTGATGTCTGCCTTGTTTGCGGATCAGCCAACGTTTAACGGCCTTTGGATGTGGATTCATGACTATAAGATACCTAAGGTGGAAAGGTATTATGATGGTCAGATATTTCTGCCGAATTACAAGTTTAGTCCGGGTTTGCCTTTGTGTTATACAGATGAAGAAAAAATTGATGCCGAAGAGGGATCTGCTACCGACGGAGACGACGATATTGCGTTGGCAGTGTTGATCGCATATAAGCAGTGGGGAGAGTGGATGATGCAGGACGGAAAACAGGTCTTGGATAGCAAAGGAAATCCTATCTCATACAAAAAGATAGCAAAGGATTTTCTGGCAGCATATGTTGATACTTTCTCTAACGTGTCGAGAAATGGTGACGGTTCAATGTTCAATGGAGGCCATTCCAGTGGAGACATTGGTATTGATGGATATGTTCATGGAGGAAATAAGGGAGGTGATATGACTCAATGGCGTCAGACTCAGACTGATTTTCCTTTTGTTTCTCCGACTTGTATATTAGGAACTCCAGATGCGTATGCGGATTATATTGCTCCTGCATATTATAATGAGTTTGCAAAATTTTTGGAAGAAGATGGAGAAGGAACTAGCTGGCAGATTACACAGTACAAGAGAGGAGAAGCCTCTTCGGATTGGTTGATAGGCCAGGCGTATAAGAAAGGCATGATCGCATCGGCTGGAAAATTCTCGTTTGAATACGGTGATGACGCGAACGTTTCCTTTACACCTTTTAGTGAGGGAGAGGACTTCCGTTTTGTGTTGCGTACCATCTTGAATTACATGTGGCACGGAAATCCAGAGACAACATGGGATCCTGTAAAGCATCAGCCTGTGGCTGGCGAAAATACTTTTGAAAAGGATATGGCTGAGCGCATGGCCGAGTTCTTGAAGGAACCTTGGTCTGGTTATGGCAACAAAGCTCCTGGAGATAAACATGGACAGTGTGTTCAGATGGGTGCAGCTCCGGATCCAGGTCAGCCATACTGGAAGGGAGTTTGTAATATCATGCAATCTTATAATGCTGACAAAACGCCTATGGGATCAGGTGCTTCGCCGGCTCCGTATACGTTGGGAGCAAGTGCTGCAGCTGCTGTATGTTCGGGCGACTTGGAATTGGTAGCAGACATGTATCGTCAATCTGAGATTACTTGGGATGGTACCAACAAGGCTTGTACTTGGGACTCAGAGGAACGTTACATTGGAAACACTCCTGAATATTTTCATGGATTCTATCGCTGTTGGGGCCTTTTGACTCATTCAGGAAACCTTCATGCACCACAGGACATGAAGAGAGAGGCAAACATGAAGGTATATATGTCGGTGGATAAGACATATGCTTATGTCGGCGACCAGATTGAGTATACTGTTCAGTTCCGTAACTATGGATCCGCAGATGCCGAAGACGTTAAGATCGTGACTGAGCTGGACCCTAACTATGAGGTCGTTTCTATCAAGAGAGGAAAGGGTAGCATTGCTGGCGGAAAGATCACTTGGAACGTTGGAGAGGTTCCGGGATTCAAGACTGGTGGCCTTGACGCTACAATAGATTCAGTCTCGTTCATAGTTGTCGTTAAAGACACTTTGAATCCTCGTATTTGTTTGACTAGTGAAATCAGCGGATCTAATTTTGAAAATTGGGTAAGTAATGAATATCCTAACCATGCAACTTACACTATGGAGCGTAACTGCGTGGATATTGTTCCTGACAGAACACTTCAGATGAAGAAAAAGGCATCGAGAAAGATTTTGAATCCTAATGATGCGGTTACGTTTACTATTGAGTTTGAGAACAAGTCTTTGGGTGAGGCTTCTTGGTTGAACGGTGGACGTGATCATGTCCGTTTGTCGTATGCGAACTATATTTCTGGTACTGAAATGTTCCAGGGATATCGTTTTTGGAATGACGCTTATGAGGCATACATCAATCCTGGTAACTACCGTGTGTCATATTTCATGTATGACGCTGCGGCTATGGGATTATATTCAGCTAAAAATCCAACAGGATGGGATTTCACGTTGAATAATGCCAACGACTGTTATAAATATTTGTTGAACCATACTCCTGATACAATCTCGTTCCACTATCAGCGTGTCCCTTCGGGTGAGGATGAGCATGGAAGATGGAACCAACGTCTGATGGTTCAGTTCGCTGACTTTACAATGGCACCGTCTTCTTATACGTTCAACAAGATTGCTGAACGCCCTGAAAGCCCAACGGCTGTGCCTGGAGCTAATAACTTCTACTCTTTGCATAAGGGTATTGGTGGTCCTACTTTCATCAGAACACAGTTGAGAAGTAATCCTCACTTGGCAATGGAGGGAAAAGTAAAGGATGACTGGTCTTATGAGAAATTGGAGACCAAAGATAGAAAAATGGATATGCAGACATCTGCTCTTTATCTGTTGACTCCATGTTATGCTGATGTCAATAATCTGGGATACGAAGTTGACATCCATGCAAGAAATGTCTGCTATACAGGAGATATTGATATGACTACATACGACCGTATGTTGGTAGAGGAGTTTGACGGATATACATGGAGAAGAATTCTCGGACGTGCTCCACTTCCAGGTCGTGAGTGTATGAATGTACAGATTGTGGATACAATTCCTTATGAGCTGATCTTCCATCACTGGATTGACAGTACAGCTTTGAAGAACGATAAGGGAGAAAAGATACAGGCAACTTATACACCTGCTCCAGAAGGTTCCAAGGCTTATAGCGGAATTATCAAATGGTCAGTGCCAAGCATGCTTGTAGGAGAGAAGGACAAGTTGTCTTACGTTTGTGTGGCAAGGGATATGGGTTGTCCGGAAATAGATGACGTCTACTATAATAACGTGGCATGGATTTCATCTGAGACTGACTCGCCTGACTCTTCTCGCGTCACTTTGATGACTACTTGCTCTGAGATTCCGCCTGTTGGTGATGAGCAGGAATCTTTGTTCAAGAGCGCGGATAAGAAGGCTGCTATGGAAGGAGAGACTGTTGAATATAAAGTTAAGTATATCAATAATACGGGAACACATGTGGAGGCTGACTGTAAGTCGACTACTGGATGGAAGGCACTTGGATCAAGTACACTACCTTCACTTGACGGTGGCAAGATTTTGTTGAACACTGATGGATCACATCTGTTCGCTCCTGAATATTCTTATGGAAATAATGGAGATGTATACTTCCAGTTGGATCGCTGTACTAATGCGATTGTAAATACTTATGTAGTGCTTCGTTGGACAGCTGGAACTCCTGGCAAGCCTGATTTCAAGGGTGCTGCGGTTAAGGTCACTCCTCATGCATCATTGGACAATACATTCAAGTGTGAAGTTTACGATAATGGAACTTGCATTGCAAAAGAGGGCGAAGGCGAGGATTTGATCATCTATCCTGGAGACGGTGATAATCCAGAGTTTAAGTTCACATTCGTTGATGACCATTTGTTCATGTATATCAACAACGCTGACGATGAGTGGGTTGATGTGATGAAGGATTGGAAGGGTATGGCAGCGGCAGGACCTGGATACTTTGGTATGTATGTGGATGGAAAGACTAATTCTGCACCTCACTTGACAAAGTTTGTGACAGATCTTGATTACGCATTCAACGTCACTTTGTATGACCAGTTGCCAGAAGAACTTGGTAATGTGACTGGAATTTCAGATGAAGGAACGTGGGATGAGTCGAAGAACTTCATCACATGGCCAATGGTAGCTACGACTGTAGAGACTGCAATCGCTCCAATGGATTCAGTCATACGCACTTATTCTGCAGATGTTGTAAAGTGTGTTGATAAGTACATAACTAATATGGGTATTGCTACCGTCTATGGCCTTGATACAATGAAGGTTCTTAACACAATAGAGTGTGGTAGTGAGGAATGTGATTTGACAAATGTTGTCGCAAAAATCAAGTTGGCTAAGATTTGCGAGGGAGATAGCACTGTCCTTAAGGCTATACCAACGCCTAAATCGAACAACTACACATATGAATTCTTCAATGGAAGAACTTCTTTGACAGGCGGAAAAACTATAAAGGCGGATTCTATATTTGTTAGTGAGGCTGGCTCTTATAGTGTGATTGTCCATAATGAAAATATCAAAGATTGCATGTTGCACTCAGACACTGTGAAGCTTATGGTAAATCCTCTTCCAACTGAGTCTTTGGATGAAAAAGTGGCTTTGTGTGATGGGGAACCTCTTGACTTGGGTGATTTCACACTTAGTGGATATGACATTAAATGGTATTCTGGTGATGTCGCAAACTCTTCTTTTGAAGTAAGTGACCTTGCAGTAGGATCAGATGCTCTTTCTGCTTATTTCTATACTTTGACTGACGCAAACAATTGTGTCAGCAAACCAAAGAAGTTAGATGTTGTTAAAGATGCGATACCGGATGTGCCAACAGTCACTTCTCCAAAGGAATTTGCTGTAGGTACAGGAAAAGAAGATATCACAAATCTGGCGTCGGCTGTAGATGCTCGTGTTGTATGGTATAATACTAATACGTCGACAGATTCGTTGCGTACTCCACTCATGATACCTGTGGCCAATGATGATACTTTGACTTACTATGTAAGCTCAATGTCAAAGGCTGGATGTGAGAGTGAGAGAGTCGCTATTGAAATCTATATCACAAGTTCAAACAAGCCAAAGACTTCTGATACAACATTGTGTATAGGTGAGACTGTTGATGTCACTACCTTGGTTACACCTGATAAAAATCAAACTTTGATTTGGTGTGATGAGAATGGAAATGCAGTCGATGCACCTACTGCTTACGAAGGAGCTGCTCCTGGAGTTCAGAAATACTATGTAAAGCAAAGCAACGGTACTGCGGAAAGTGATATCGCAACAATTACAATCACTACTATGGGTGTAGGTATTGCGAAGACAGTTCCGGTAACATATTGTGAAGATGTGGAGGCAAGCAAACTAGTTGCCACTACTGATTCCACATCTTTAAGTGAATATGTTAAGTCTGATGACGCTTCTAAATATGAATGGTATTTGGGAGATGAGAAACTAGAAGGTGCTTCTTTGGTGCCGTCTACTTCAAGAGCTGGGGTCAGCAAGTATAAGGTTGTTCCGACATACACGATTTCTAACAGGCATGTCTGCAAGGGAGATACCGTATCTCTTGATGTGACTGTTAAGCATGTCAATGCTCCGACTATAAACAATGTCGTATCTTATACATTGGCGGATACTTTGCCTGATGGCACTTTTAAAGACGTTGTTGCACAGGATCCAAACGCTATTAGTGGCTCAGCGGGCATGACATTAGTTTGGCATGAGTCGGATAAGTCTGAAATAACATCAGCTCCAGTTCCTGTGGTTGATAAGTCAATGACAACTGATGTCTCAAAACTATATTATGTAAGTCAGAGAGATGAAGACGGTTGTGAAAGTGCGTTGAGTGATGTCGAAGTTATTATAAGTTTGACTCCTGTGCCAAAGACTAAAGTTGCTAGATACTGTGAGGGTGTGGCTCCAGACCCTATTGAGTCTTTTGTTGAGAAGAGTGGACCTGAGTATTCTTTGAAATGGTATACTGCAGATAAGAACAAGGGCGGTTTGGAAATGCACACGACTCCAATCATTTCTACAACTAAAACGACTAGCATGACAACGGATACAGCTACATATTATGTATGCCAGGTGGACGGTGCTGGAAAAGAGTCTTCGACAGTTCCAGTTAAGGTTATCCTATATGCAAGGCCAATATTGAAGACACATTTCGATACTGTATGTTCGAAAAATGTAAGTCTTGGTGATATGTGGACTGTAAGTAACGATATTCCTAAGGTGTTCTCTTCATACACTGATAGTTATGGAGCACCGTCTGATTCGATAATTAACACAACTGGCCATTATAGTGTGTTGGGATACTTCCTTATGCCAAACGATAATAGCTTGAGATGTGAGAGTGATTCGCCAGAGGATATATATGTTGAGATTCACAAGATTGATGATGTCACAATTGAAGGACCTGAGTCAGCGTGCCCTGGAGGTACAGTTGATCTTTCTGTAAAGGTAGAAGGTGAGATATGGTCGTCACAACTTGCTTACGTATGGAATGAGAATAATAATTCCACAAGTGCGGACAACACGTTTAAGAGTGATGCTTTGACAGCTCCTACTACGTTCGAAGTGACAGTAAGTGACGGATTCTGTACTAAGAGCGCAGAAAAGACGGTAAAGATCGGTAATGGTAAGATTGACGGAGACATTATATTCGAAGAAGGCACTAATACCGAGGCGATAGCTGCTCATGGAGATCCGATAACATTCTTCAGCTGTGGCGAAGAATTCCATATTACTGCGGCTCTTGAATCTAAAGTTAACGGTGTCGATGTGGATGATTTTGAATGGAACACAGGATGGAACGGTTCGTCGATTTCTTCTACTACACCAGGAAGGTTTACTGTAACATTCACAAACGGATGCCAGACATCACAGGAAATTGTAGTTGTTGATGCTAGCATTAAGAATTTGACAGTTGGTGAAAATAAAAACCTTTGTGAAGGAGCTAGTCATTTGATGTCTCTTGACTTTACTAGCAGTGAGGATGTTGATATTGAATGGTATAAGGACGGCGACAAGATCAGCACGTCAAAGACGGTCAATATTGCGTCTGCTGAAATGAACGATGCAGGTATTTATACATATAAGCTTTCAAGTAGAGACGTATGTGTGATTAGTGAGCCTTATGGTGAAGTCAAAGTGTTTGAGGCTCCTAAATATACTAAAGTCGGATGTGACACTGTAGTATGTGAGGGTAGTGAATTTGAAATTGGATTGAGCACTTTGACTCCTTCTGCTGCTAAAGTTGAGTGGGTGGACAATGAGACCTTGGTTGCAACTGGTAATAAGGCATTTGTAAGTCCAACAGAAAAAACGGTTTATCAATTCAGAGTTTATCAGGATGGTGGATGTGAGTTGAAAGACAGTATTGAAGTAGATGTTGAGGAACAATTAGTATTCGCTGAAACAGAATTTGACACTATCGTCTGTGCATCTGAAAACTCGTTGCGATTGTCTGCTAAATTGTTGAGTGGAAGCGCACGTAAGTATACATGGACAGACGAGAACGATGAAGTTATCTCTTCATCTCCAGTTTGCAAAGTGCCAGTAAACGTTGTGAAGAATTCGGTATACAAATTGGCTGCGGTAAGAAATGTTTGTCCTCCTGCCAACGCTAAGTTTACTGTTGATGTGGTCGGCGCACCTATGATAGAATCTGTAGATCAGAAGGGTTATCGTGAGGTGATAATTGTACCGTCTCATAATAATACATCTGCGTCTTTGGAATATTCTATTGACGACAAACCATTCCAGAAATCAGAGACGTTTGAAGATTTGAAGTATGGAGCCCACACTGCAACCGTAGTGGACGAGTATGGATGTATGAGCAAGTTCTTGTTTGAGACTGTCGCTCCAGGAGTTGATATACCGGTTGTCATCACTCCTAATGGAGATGGAGATAACGATGCGTTTATTTCAAATGTTATCTCAGAGGCATATCCGGATGCGGTGGTGACTATCTATGACAGGTTCGGTAAGAAGTTGACTGAAATCAAGGGTAGTGAATCTTGGGATGGTACTTATTTAGGACATAAGATGCCGTCTACTGACTACTGGTATGAGATTTGGATTGATGAAATCCGAAAGAAATACGTAGGACATTTCACTTTGATTAATGATTAAGTTTGATTATAAGCGCGTGTTTACAAACACAGAATGATCAACTAAATGAATAAAGAAAATGGCGATGAAAGCAACCCTTCATCGCCATTTTCTTATTAAAGTATGTGTTAACCTGATCACTTCTTTAGCGCGTTGATATCCACCAAACCGTTTACGATTGCGTAGATAGTGAGTCCTGCTGGAGAATGAATTTGTAGTTTTCTTGCGATGTTTTTTCGATGAGTGATTGCCGTGTTTACAGATATGCAAAGATAATCCGCAATCTCTTTGTTGCTCATGCCTTGCACTACGGCCACAATAACCTCTTTCTCGCGCTCTGAAATTGTCTCGCCGGTATTTGTATCGTCCGTGCCTGCAAAAGCGGAAATTGCGTCGTTTATGCGTCCTGTTTTCAGTTCTTTTTCTATCTTTCTGATCAGAGGGACAAAGATCTTATCCTCCACGTTTTGATGGTTGGCAAGCCAATCCTCATTATTGTAGATGAAATACAGGGCGGAGGTCAAGCGGTTACTGTTTGTGATATCATGCGGAAGATATTTCAGAATCAGGTTTTTCAGTTCTTTTAGGCTATTGTCTGCCTCTGTATGATGCTTGGCGAAAGTGTCGATGCTATATGTAGTCGACGTTTCTCCATGAAGCAGTTTCTCGATATAAGGGAAGAGAGTCTTCTCCTCGTAATTCATGTGCTTGCGAATCTCTCTGGAATACTGGTCGTAAAGTTCTAGGATTAGTCTGTCGACATTATCGTTGTGGTTGTGGGATAAATCGTAACTATCGCCGACAGCGGCCTCAAGCTCGCGTCGCACGAAAGGCAACTGGTAATCGAGATAGTAGCGATGACCAGCAGCAAGGTAGTGGAGAAGGGTAGACGCTGACAAATTATCAAGATCGTATTCGTTAGTGCCATTGATGGTAAGGTTTACCACAGCAAGAAAGGTCGTAGTGTCCACATTATTGGCACGACAAGTCTCCTCCACTGTTTTGTCTCCAAATCCAAGAGAGATTCCAAACGAGTTCAACGACTGCAGAATATTATAGTTGTCGCGGATGAGATTGATCATCTTGTCTCCTGCCTCATACATTTTCAATGCCTTCATAATCCACTTACTTTGATTTTGATGCAAAGATAGTGGATTTAGGTATATTGTTTGATACCTAAATTTGGGTATTGTTCTTACGTAAAAGTATAAAAGACACGGTAGATAATCATTATGTCGTGTTTTTCTTGTTATTTGACTCTGATCTTGTAAAGATTGTCTCCTACTACAACAAAATATATTCCTTGATTTGGAACTGTAAGTCTAACGTCATTTCTTCCGTCACTTGATTCTTTCTGCAACATACGTAGAGTGTGACAATTACGTCGATTTCAGATATAATAATATCTTTGTCTTGTAAGTGGATTGAAAGAGAGATGCCGGCATTTGGTTCTTCTAAACCATCATACGATCCCTTAAATATACTTTTGCTCTTGACGAATGGAATCCGCTCTTTATCCAAAACGATATCTGTTGTCTGTACAGCATGAGCAGAGTCGTATCATTTCGCAATAATGGTAGTAATGTTAGTGGTGTTAGCAAAAAAAAATACTGACTAAATAGCCAGTATCGTATCTTTCAGCGGAGAGAGAGGGATTCGAACCCCCGGTACCCTTACGAGTACACCGGTTTTCAAGACCGGCTCATTCGACCACTCTGACATCTCTCCAAGACTTTTCGTCCTTTTAGTGAACCGGGTGGGGGTCGAACCCACGACCCACAGATTAAGAGTCTGTTGCTCTACCAACTGAGCTACCGATCCATTGTTTTTAGGTCGTTTCTTAAAAACGATGCAAAGGTACTGCTTTTTTTGATATCTGCAAATATTTTGAAACTTTTTTTGAGAAAAAGAATGATATTTTTGTTTTAAGCTCAAGTTTAGGTATGGATGTTGAATAAAAAACGCTGGTTGCTACTGCAGCCAGCGTCTATAATGATTTAAATCTTATGCGGATTAGAACTTCAATGCATCTAGAGCAGAGTCAGAAACTTCCTTCAACTTTAGGTAGTCTGCTGAAACGTATCCAGTCTCACCGTTGAAGCTGATTGTTCCCCAACCATCGTTGATGCTTGAAACCTCAACCTCTGTTCCTTTAGCCAACTTACCGATGATAGCGCAAGTTGTATTAGGCTCCTTTCTAACGTTAAGGTTAGAAGACTGTGTGTTTACAATGTAAATTGCCATTTCTAATCAAATTAATGTTGGTTAATAATAAAAGAACGCTACGGTAAGCAAGGCTTCCATAGCGTTCTTTTTGTTTCCTTGCTTAAGATTAGTTCTTAGTCTTAAGAATATCGATAACTGCGTTAACTGCAGCCTCGAAACCAGCCTGCTCGTCAGCATTCAAGTTCTCCTTTGCTGACTCGTAAGTAGCCTTAAGCTCTGTGATCTTTGCTACGATACCAGCAACGTCCTCCTTAGAAGCAGCCTCAGCCTCAGCCTTGATTGCGTTCAAAGTCTCCTCAAGACCCTTCAATACAGCGTTCTCTACAACAGCTGCAGCCTCTGTAGCAGCCTCAGCTGTAGCCTCTGCAGCAGCCTCTACCTGTGCTGGAGCCTCTTCTACCTTTGGAGCATCCTTCTTACATGATGCGAATGAAAGTGCCAATGCAGCAGCACTAACGAACAAAATCTTCTTCATTATCTTGTATTTTAAATTTGTTAATTCCGTATTTTTAATTATGTCGCAAATATAAAAAATATTATTTGCTTTTGTGCATATTTCTAATTTTTTTGTTGTTTGTCGGTGCTTTTTGTTAGTAAATTTGCATGTATGAACAAATCTAAGGTATATTTATTAAATAAAATTGGGGAGATTTCGGCATTTTCTGCTAGTGTCGACTGCCGTTTTGTGGAAAATGCTCAATGCTTTTTTGAAGGAAAAGGCATTGTTTGTTGCAAACAAACTCATAGTGATAATATTGAAATTGTTGATGAGGGCATGCGTGGGTGTGAAGTTCAGGATTGTGACGCGTTGGTGACAAATTGTAAGAATTTGCCATTGATGATTCGCACCGCGGATTGCGTGCCTGTTGTGCTTTATGATAGTGTGAAAAAAGTGATTGCTGATATTCATGCTGGAAGAGTGGGGACGCAAAAAGGCATTGTGGGTAAAACGGTGAGACTTATGCAGCGTGTGTTCTCTTCAGATCCCGCTGATATCGTGGCTGTATTGGGCCCGCATATATGTGGAAAGTGTTATGAAGTTGACGCTTCTTGTGCTTCTGAGTTTGGGGAGGAATATGTGGTGGGCTTAAGTGCTGTAGGAAAACCGTTGATTGATATTGCTGCGGCTAATGTAGGCCAATTGATTGACGCAGGTGTTTTGAATCGTAACATATCGGTTTCTGATATTTGTACGGCGGAATGTGTGGAGTGGCCATCGTGGAGACGTGGCAAATCAGTAGAACGATTGGGTACGTTTGTGTGTCTGCTATGATCTAGACTTTGTTAGTCTTTCCTGTTAGTCCGGGTTTGGAAAATGCAAATGGAGAAAGACGATGATATTCTGTTGGGTTTGTTTACGGCTTTTGTGTCGCAATTTTATTGTATCTGTCAATTCTTCGTCTAAAGAACTATATGACATTGCGGAATGTGAGATTGTAATTGTTTTATACAATAAAAAAAGGTTTCCCGACATTCGAGAAACCTTTAGTAGCGGATCCGGGATTTGAACCCGAGTTTCATGCGTGAGAGGCATGCATGCTAGGCCACTACATTAATCCGCCATGTTGACTGCTCTAAACCTCTTTCGAGTAAAGTCTGCTGTCTATATCTTTTTAGTAGCGGATCCGGGATTTGAACCCGAGTTTCATGCGTGAGAGGCATGCATGCTAGGCCACTACATTAATCCGCCATGTTGCAAAAGTGTTGTAGCGGGAACGAGAATTGAACTCGTGACCTCCGGGTTATGAATCCGACGCTCTAACCAACTGAGCTATCCCGCCATCTTTCCGTTTGCGAGTGCAAAGGTAGTGCTTTTTTTATAACCTCCAAACCTTTTTTGATAAAAAAATGAAGAAAAGTTGTTATTGCGTTGAAAATCAGCTATATATTATTATACTATTTTTAGCGTTTTTTGCTTGTTTGCAAATGTTTGTTCCATTGAGTGTAGAATTGAATTTATGAGGGTTACGCTTTCTCAAACATTATTGCGTCTGCCGAGTAATCGCAACCATATTTGTTGATATATAGATATACCGCTATTTTGGTGTTAGTCCCGTTGCAAAACTCTTCTACTGTCTTTTGTGGATTTTTCACTTTGCCAACTATTGTCACGCCTTCTCCCTTGATTTTATTCTTAATGGAGATTTCGCCTGCCACAACGTTGGGAAGTGTATAGACGAAGATAGCGGGGGAAGAATTGTATTCCGTTGCTGTTATATTGTCGAGATGAGCTAAATCAGATTCGATACATCCGGTATCGGTGTTTACAATCAATGCTATTTCATAAGGGTCATATTGTGCTAATCCCCCGACTTTGTTAAGCAGAAGTTGTGTGGCTGTTGTGCCTAATTTGCAGTAGTCGTCCATTTTGGCAAACTTCATATATGGATCAGACACTGACGAGAACAGATTCTTTATGTGTGTCTTGAAATCTTTCTCGTTGATTTCACTGCTGGTGATTTTTACATCAGCAATTTGCGAATATGTGTTTTGCGTGCTTCGTTTTGGGTGTTCGCACTTATTTTTGCTTATGACTAGTGCGGCGTTGCATCCTCCAAAACCAGAGGCTGTTTTGACAAAAGTGTTGCAAACTTTTTTCTTGATAGTCTCTTTGGAAATGTTTAGCTCCACTGGCGTGCCGTTTGTTTCGAAACCTAATGTTCTTGCTATTATATTTTTTTCTGCGAGGGCAATGCTTACTGCCAATTCCAAAACGCCGGAGCATCCTAAAGTATGTCCGAAGTAGCCTTTCTGGCTTACGACGATACTTTCTGTAAGTCCAGCCACAGCCAATGCTTTTGACTCCATTTCATCATTGTAGACGGTGGCAGTGCCATGCATGTTGACGAATGTGACGTCAGGTGCGGTTATGTTGGCTTCGTTCATTGCTGACATGATGGCATGGGCAAGTTCTTCGCCTGTACGAGATGGTCCGGAAATATGGTTGGCATCATTGGATGTGGCTCCTCCGGCAATATAGTAGCAGCCTGGGTTGTGTGTTTCGTTTGATAGGATAAGAGTGCATGCACCTTCGCCAAGAGAAATGCCGTCTCTATTTTTATCATAAGGCTTGCATACATTATGGCTTAAAGAACGGAAACTGTCGAATCCAGACACTACAAAGTCAGTCAACAAATCACCGCCCACAACGACAACGTTCTTGAATTCGCCTCTTTGGATAAGACGGTGGGCATAAATGGCAGCTAATACACCCGAAATGCACGCGTTAGAGATGCAGATAGGGGTGTTGTGGTTTTTGAAGTAAGAAGCAACTTTTACAGCCAAATTATGAATATAATCGCTCTCGTTGTGATTTAGAGTGTCGATGTTGCCCTTTGTGGTAGAGAAAATAAATAGGGTAGACGGGGAGGAAAGATCTATACATGTGTCTTTTGCGGCGTCAAGTGTTGACGCAATCATCATTTGCTCCAGACGTGTATATTCAGATGTGTTGATGGCGTATTGTGAAGCAAAGCATGAATCTGCAGCTCCTAGAGGAAACGTTTGCCCGTTTGCGTATGTCTTATTGCCATTCACAACTCCAGTCTTTTCGGCAGCAACGTTAGATACGATTTCAGAAAGCGAATTCCCTAATGCACAGATAGCACCTTTCCCAATTATATATGATTTGTCCCCAACCATCAACTCTAAAAAAATAAATCCCCTGCTATTCAATTACTGAATACTACAGAGGAGACAAATAAAATAAAAAGTGTGAGCCGATGACGAGACTCGAACTCGTGACCTACGCATTACGAATGCGACGCTCTACCAACTGAGCCACATCGGCATCATTTGCGGTATGGACGGGACTCGAACCCGCGACCCCATGCGTGACAGGCATGTATTCTAACCAGCTGAACTACCACACCAATTTGCTATTCTCTTGAATTGCGGTGCAAATGTATAGAAAATAATCGTTGTGGCCAACGATTATAGAGTTTTCTTGAAAAAAATGATTATATGGTTTTGAAGAATAGTGTTTTAAACACAAAAAGAGATGCATCATCATCTCTTTTTGTATTTATGAATTATTCATTAGCCTCTTCTTCCTCATTTTTTACTGTCAAGAAAAAGTGTATTACACACAGGATAAAGACTGATAAGAAACCAAGGACTATGCCGTATTTAAGACCCGTTTTGACTTTTCCTTTCTTGTCATTTTCAAGAGGATATCGAGGTATGTCAATCTCTTGGATCAACGGCTCGCTCTTTGCCATATCAAGTTTCATGACTTCTATGTTTTTGACAATCTCAGAATAAGCACTTGTGTTTATTTGTATATCTGTCTGATATTTCAATTGTTCGACGCCAAGAACATTTTTTGATGGATTCATGTTTAAGTCGCGATAATGGGCAAGTGCATATAGAGATTTGTTCAACTCTTTTCTGATTGAATCTGCTCTTGCTTGAAATTCATCAATATTCCTTTGTGATTTGACTCGTTTGCTTTGCAAATAGAAATCAAATACGGTATTGATCATTGACGTGCTGAACTCTTTTGCAAATCTTTCGTCTTTTGAACTTATAGAGAAGTATGCGTAAGAAAGTTTCTTATCGATCTTTTCTATGCCAATGTCTTTAAGAATCATTGCTGTGGCAATTCCCATAATGATACTGTCTTGTTCTCGGGAAAATGTTTCTCGGCTTTGTCCATAAGGGAAAGTTATGTCACATATAGACGCGATGTGAGGCTTGCTTGGATCTTCGTCGTGATTTATTTCATCACATTTGTTTCGAGAGCTATCTGCTAGGATTTTGTATTCCAAAAGATTCATTGTGTCTCCATCAACAACTATTGGCTTTAATAATGCCATTTCCACCATTGTACGTGATCTAAATAGCTCAACCAAATTGTCTCCAGAAAAAGTTCCAGAGGATGAACTTAATCCGGCAATCATGCTAAGTGCATTCAGTCCTCCACCTCCACTACTCTTTGATTCGATAGAGAATTTATATGTTGCTGTATACGTTGGCTTATAAATATACGCATGAATGATGCCAATTATAACGCCAATAATACCAGCTGCAACAACAATCCATTTCTTATTCCATAGAAATAAACAGTATTCTTTTACTGCTTTTTTTATGTCGGCTAAGGATACTTTGTTTTCTTGCTGTTCGGTTGTTTGCAAAAGATCTTCTAAATCGATATTCATGAAACCAATTTATTTTGAACTTTAATTATCGTTCGATGATTTTTTACTTTCTTTCAGGTTAGATATGACAACTAATGATGACACACCTACGGATGCACACGATACTACTGACGAAAGTACAGCAGCAAAGAAGTTAGCTCTTGCTCTTCTGTCTTCATTAGTCTCCTCTTTTTCTGGAACGTATAGATGCGAACCTGGTTTTATTCTTGGATAGTTTTTGAAAAATGCAAAGTGTCCTGTAGATTGCATCTCTCCATTTGCGTATGCAACGTAAACGTGTCTTTTGTCTGCATGTTGTCCGAATCCACCTGATCTGCGTATTGCTTTTCTGGCTGATCGTCCTTTGTAGACCATCATTCCTGGAACCTGAACTTTTCCATTGACTGTTATTGTCTGAAGTTGTTTAGGCACGAAGATTAAATCTCCATCTTCAACATAGATGTCCTCTTTGTCGCCAGGGTGTTTTATGATTCGTTCCATGTCGATGCCGACAAGGTCGGTTCTGCTTTGTAGTTGTTTTAATAATTCAGGGTTGCCTTCTGTGTCTGCAAGTTTTTGCATAAGTTTAGTGTCTCGCATTCTTTCTGCTGCGGAACGAGTTCCTTTTCTGATCAAAAATGCGCCATTTACGTATGCGTAATTTGTTACTCCTCCAGCACGAGCCATGATGTCGGATATTCTTTCTTTTTTATTGATAATGACGTAGTCGCCAGGAGAACGGACCTCTCCAAGCAAAGACAATGATTTGTTTGACTCAACACCTTCCTTAAGACGGACGGAGATCATGTCGTTGGGCTCAAGTTTGATGTCTGCATCGTCTCCTGCTGCTAAATCTCTATCTATAGAAAGTATCTTTATCTCTGTTTTTTCTATATTTTCCTTTAGCTTACTATCATCTTTAACTCTGCGAGATAGTTCTATTTTAGCTGTCTCCGCAAATTCCTTGAATCCTTTAGCCAAGAAAATCAAGTCTTTGACGGTCATGTTTTCGTAAAACGGATATGTGCCTGGAGATAGTACCTGACCATAAATGGATACCGTCTTTTTTTCCTCCAAATCTTTCACACTTCCTATTGTTACTTCATCTTCTCTTTTAAGTAGAAGATTAAATTTGCCATCAATAAGTTCTCTGACGTTGAAACTAATCAATTCTGGAGTCAAATCGTCTCTTAAACGAGAGACAGTGGCTCTTTCCATGTATGCGTCTTCCAATAGACCATCTGCTTTCTTAACCAAATCCATAAGGGTCATTCCGGAATCCAATGCGTATGGACCTGGACGGAATACTCCTCCAAATATTTTTACTCGATTTGAAAATCTGTCCAAAACTTCTGCTACTATAAACTGGTCTCCAGTCTGTAGTTGAAACATTCCGTATAGATCACTTGAGACATCAGCGACACTTTTTTCTTTTTCTGTTGTGCGTTGTACAGTGATGCGGTTCTGATATGCGTTTTCTGTAAAGCCTCCTGCGTATTTTAATAGGTCTTTAAGGGTTTCTCCTTGCTTCATCTCGAATACACCAGGACGTTTAAGAGCACCGTCGATGCTGACACGTATGTCGTATGCTGGCACGTGGATCACATCTTGATCTTGAAGAGAAATGTTATTTGATAAATTTCCATTTGTAAGGAATGTGTAAAGGTCTATCGTAGAGATTTCTTTGCCTCCTCTTACCACTTTTATGTTACGCAATGAACCTGATGATGTTGGCCCTGAACATGCATATAAAGCATTGTAAACTGTTGATAACGAAGAAAGTGTGTATGTTCCTGGTCTTGCTACATTTCCTGTAATGTATACGTTAATGCTTTTAACGTTGCCGATTGTGACAGAAACCTGTGTGTTGCCTGATGATATAGAACTGTAAATCGAAGCTAACTGTTTTTTGATTTTGTTCTGAACAGCTTCGATTGTTAGACCATTGACTGCTACAGGACCTACATTGGGAATTCTTACATTGCCTTCTGAAGATACGGTAAGTTGCATTGTGTTTTCTGCATAACCATATACATCTATTACCAAAACATCTCCTGGCCCAACAACATAGTTTTTAGGGGTTGGCATGTTCTGATTCGGAGCAAAAGACATTTTAGCGTTGGTAAATAGGTCTGAACCGAAAATTCGGTTGTTGATATATTTGGCTTGCTCTGGATGTTCCTTTATTTCTTCAAGGACACTTTCCGCCATTTGGGAACGAGCTACGGCTATATCTCCTTTGGTTTCAGACTCTTTTTTACTCTTATCTGCCATTACTCTGGATTTCAACTTTTCAGCTTCAGTCTCACTCATTCCTTTAGAAACAGCGAAACCAACGAACTCGTCCATCGAACGTCCTGTTTCATTGTATGTCTTTTTTATCTCTTTGATTTGTGTCGATGACAATGATTCTGCGGTGACATTTTCTAGACTGTTGATGTTTATGGCTGATATTGATGATGTGGCGATCATCATCACAGCAAGTAATTTCGTCTTTATAGATTTCAATATTTTCATATTATGATATATTCTTAGCGCGAAATTACTCATTTTTTATGAAATGCCAAAGTGCAATGGCCTATTGTGGATAATTTATAATAAAAAGACGGCAGATATTAGTTTGCCGTCTTTAAAATATTAATCGTGTGGACATTTCAACATTTTGTTCTTAGCAATCGCTCTCTTATTCATTGTAAGAAGTTTATCTTTGATTTCTGGTCGACAAACTCCTTTTTCAATATAATCGTCGATTTCTGCATAAGTCATGCCAAGAGATTGCTCGTCAGTCACATATGATCCGTCTGGATTTGTGTTAAGTCCGTCAATTGGCGTCTTATGTACTAATTCGTATGGTATTCCTATGTGGTCTCCAATCTGTAGTATCTCCCTTACGGTGTAGTTTGACAGTGGTGAGAAATCTCCTGCAGCGTCACCGTACTTAGTAGAGTATCCTACGAAATCTTCTGACGCATTACATGTGTTTGCAACACGTCCGTTGTTTGATTGGCTGACTGCGTATAGTGTTGTCATGCGGATACGAGCCGGCAGGTTAGTGTTGGCTTGAGCCGTCATCTCCACTCCTGCAATTGCTAAGGCTTTCTTTGCTTCGTCTACAACAGCACCGATATTGACTTCAATGGCTTTGATTCCCAAATGCTCAATCAACATGTTGCTGGCATTGATGTCTTTCTGTACTCCTTGTGGCATCTTCACTCCGATGACTCTCTCTTTACCCAATGCCTCTACACATAATGCAGCTACCACTGAACTGTCTTTTCCTCCTGAAATGCCGACGATTGCGTTGCATGTTGGTCCATTCTCTTCAAACCAATCTTTGATCCACTTTATGATGTGGCGTGTCGCCTTTTCTACATTGAAATTTTCCATAGTTTTAAAATTTTGATTCATACATTCTTTTTCTAATCTGCTCAAACTTGTTGTTTTCGCGTCCGCATACTTTGCCGTCTTTAAACTTTAACTCCATTGTGTGGCTTTCTGCCGGGAAATTGTCGTTAAGGTATCCGTCTTGAACTGTGAAATCGCCATTTTCATTGCGTGTGACTAGAACCATACCTTTGTGACTCTTCTTTAAGTTGGTTTTATCTGTCTTTGGATCTTTATGAATCATTATAGGAGTGATGCCACCGTTGTCGTTACGGTATTCTCCGTAGCATGATTTCAATGCAAATCCCCATGTGTCTCTAGAATTGACTATCATCTTCTCTCCTTCAAACACGGCTGAGAAACAGAATGCTCCTACTCCAAAGATGATGTTGTTGGCGGCAAAACCTCTTTCTTCTAATCTTGTCCAGATGATCTGAAGATTTTTGAGTGTAGACGCGTCTCCGAGAATCAAACCGATGTGTGGGTCCAATACTTTGTAGCCTTTGGCGTTGACGCTTCCTCCGAACATGTCCCACATTTTGCTTATTGTCTCAACGCAAATCTCTGCTAGATCTCCGCTGTCAGGACGGATAAGCAATTTGCCGTTGTGCTCCATGATTTCTTTCTTGCATCGAGGCAGTATATTGTCTATCACGTTCCAGTAGTCGTAGCTGTCTCCCAAGAAAGAGAAACTTGTGTTTGGATACAACTCTGTCAACATTTTTTTCAAGAATGTTTCTTCATCGCAACCCATTGCTGTGCGAGAGCAGATCACAGAGTGCTCTGTTGAAACGGCTCCTTGTCCGATCCCGTTTATTTTGACGTTTGCATCGTAGTATTTGTCTACATATGCCAACGCTGGAATTGTAGATGTCTTGTTGGCTGATAGTAGCCATGATGCTGAACATCTAACTGCATCGTTAACACCGAATCTTCCTCTCATTCCGAAATCAGAAAATGCATTTCTGACGTCGATGCTGTCGTCTGCTGTCTTCTCATACCATTTTTTTGCAAGTTTCAGATACATATGGCCTATTGTAGCATAGTTGCATGTTGCCCAAAGTTCTGACTGCATCAAACACTCTACCCATTGTGTTAACCAGTAAAAACGCGGATCTGTGTTTGTGACTGATACAACAGGAACTCCCATGTTTACAACAGATCCTTCAGGTAATGCCTTAATTTCCAAGGGCAAATAGCCTAGGTCGTGAAGTTCTTTCACTTGATCTATTGCGTAGTTGTTTTCGCCAAGTTGAGTGTCCATTATGTATCTGTATTCCCGCTCCAAATCTGTCCAATCTCGTTTGAAGAAGTTTTTGTTGAAATACTCTACCATATATTCTTCTACGAAAGCCTGTACACCAAATAATACTACGTGATCTTGTCCTGCTGGCATTGACTTGCGTGGCACAAGGTAAGATGTGAGA
Source organism: Paludibacteraceae bacterium (assembly GCA_024401565.1). Classification (GTDB taxonomy): domain Bacteria; phylum Bacteroidota; class Bacteroidia; order Bacteroidales; family Paludibacteraceae; genus UBA1723. The sequence continues at coordinate 7,041 of JAKSKU010000014.1, read as the reverse complement.
TTTGTCAGTCTATTATCGTACATCTTATTGTGGACAGTCTTATAAGTGTCGCACAAAAGCATTGCATTTATATCTATCATAGCGTAAAATTTAATAGTTAGAATTTTTTCAATACTTTGACGAACGGATCGTCTAGACTAAAGATTGTGTTGGTTGTGAATACTCTGCTTATTCCGGACTCTTTCAGAGCGTCAATGTCTATTACATTTTCACAGTGCGTGATGAAAAGGTATACTTCTTTTGCACCCAACTCTTTCAGCTTCAGTGCACTGAATTTAAAAGTGCCTCCTTTGCTGCAGATATCGTCTACGATAAGAATTGTCTTGTCTTTCACTAAATCTGTGTCTCCGATAATATCCAATCCGAGAATGTTTCCTGTAACCCAATCTCTTTTCTTCATCCCGAATACGAATGGGTGCTCTTTGCTGACTTTCATTTCTGAATATCTTTTCATCGCGCCTTCGTCTGGGTAGTATAGAGTGTCTGGTTTGCAGATATCAATGATTTCGTATATCTCCTTCTCGCAGTCGATATGTTCCACATTGTTGATCAATGCCAATGAAACGTTCGAGTGTATATTGTAGACACGAACTTTATCGAATTCCATTGAGTTGATAATATTGGAGAATGTCTTTAATGTAAATACATCATGTGTATTCTTCACCCTGTCCATTCTTGCGTTTGGAACATATGGTAAATCAAGAGTGATCTTGAGGTTTTTGTACTCAGTCGATCGTATCTTGTCTGCTATACATTGCAGGACGAACAATTCTGCCATGTTTTCGTATATCCAGAGAATTCTCCATTCCGACGGTGCCATATCCAAATTATAAGTATCAAACTCAAACACTATGGCTGGTGTCCCGTCGGGAAATGTTTTTGCGTCTGCTGGAAAGATTTGCTCAAATAAAGCAACGTCTTTACATAAAACTTCTAATTTGATCATGATTTAATCCTCCTCTATGTTGATAAGACAACTTTTCATTACTTCAAGCGCTGCTTTGTGCTTTTCTTCGCTCAATCCAGCACAAGCTTTTGCCACTACTGTGATTTGGACTGCTGGATACTTGCGGCGAAGAAGAAGGGCATTAGATACCACACATATGTCCGTACAAACTCCGCATATCCTGATCTCTTCTACATCGGCTGGAATATTCTTTTCTGCAAGATCTTCATCCATCATGAAGTTGCCTTTCTTTATGTATGCTCCTTTGTATTTTCTTAACTCTGGAACAAGTTTCCAACCTTCCGTGCCATCTACACAGTGTAGTGGTATCATTTTTCCTTCCATTGCCTCTGCATAGTTGCTTGTATTGTGAGTGTCGAAAGTAAAACCTATAGGTGTGTTCTCTTTTTCTGCATTTTCACAAAGTCTAACAACTTCTGCTACCGCTGCCTGAGCTGCGTTTGAACCAAGTGCTCCTGTAACAAAATCGACTTGCATGTCGACTACCAATAAGAATGTTTTCATAGTCTCTAAATTTTAGTTGTTGTGTTATGTTTACACTGCAAATATACGTCATGTTTTTTTATTTGCAAGCGTTTTATGAGAAAATTTGTGTAAAAAATACATAAAAATTATAAAGGGATTTGTTTGTTTTTATTCAAAGTATTGAAAATTAGTATTTTATTTAAAAAGTAGAATAGTATTTTTTTTAGTCTATATAATCTATATTGAATATGTCTGGATTTTTTTAACACTTTAGAATCATAAAATTTGTCTATTTTATTTCAATATAAGTAATAAATAATACTTTCGTGCCGTATATTCACTTGATAAATAGAATTGATGGAAATACTTAGATTATTATTCCCTGTGATGTTGGGTGGAGTCATAGGTGCTTTCACCAACTATCTTGCGATAAAAATGATGTTTCGCCCATATACGGAAAAACGTCTGTTTGGTTTTGTTATTCCGTTCACACCTGGTATAATTCCCAAACGTCAGGGTGAACTGGCATCTGCTATTGGACGAGTTGTCGGTGAGAATCTTGTGGATGCGGAGGGAATGTCCAAAATGCTATTGTCGGATGAGACAATTGAAAAACTAAAGGCTAAAGTTGAAGAGATTGTTCGTTCGTTTCAATCGAATGACGAATCCCTTAAGGTTTTCTTCAGCAAATACGCGGGTGAGGAAAGAGTGGACTCTCTTATGGGAAGAGTAAAGAATAGTCTTGGGGAAAAGATAGATGGTATCGTTTCTGACGATAATATAGGAAAAACTATTGCGTCATCCGCAATGTCAGCGTTCGACGATAGGGTAGGCGACGGATTTATGGGGATGCTTGCCAAAAATATGGTGGCTGACTCTATAAAGGATAAGGTTACTCCCAAATTGGCTAATCTGATCAATGATGTGATGCGTGGAGACGGCAGAAAGATGCTTCTGACGATTGTAGATGATGAAATCGAGCGATTTGCCAGTGGTACGGTCGCTTCTTGGACTGTTCGTATTTCGGATGAGAAACTAGAAAAATTGAAGTGTGACGTTGTGTCAATTTATACCGAGAAGGTGAAGACGGAAGTGCCTCGTCTGCTCAAAACGGTTGATATCCGTAGTATGGTGGAGGATAAGATTAATGGCATGGATATGCCAACTGTTGAAAGACTTGTGCTGGATGTCGCCAATAATGAGTTGGATATGCTTGTCTTGCTGGGTGGACTACTTGGTGCTATTATTGGACTTGCGAATATATTCTTTATTGTTTGATAAAATACTGATATTTAATAAAATTAAAGGAGACGTGAATGGCCGCGTCTCCTTTTGTTTAGCATTTTGCATTTCAAATTTTGCATTGTAGAATCATCTGCCGTGCACTTTGTTTAGATCGGCTACTTTGTCGCAGAAGAATTTGTTGTTTAATAGGTCCTCGACGTTCTTATGCATTCTGTAGCACCAATAGTTGTCTGGGTTTCCAGGGTCGTTGATTCTCTCTTTGAATGTTTTGTCCCAGCGGACGTTGCCGTCGATTGCCATCCAATCCTGAATAGGAAGAATCACCCACATGGCTGGAGACTCAAGATGTGATGCTATAATCTTTTCACATATCCATGGCTCACAGAATATAGGGGAGTCGCCGTATTCATGCAGATAGTTGTTGAAATATCTCTGGCGTTTGTCTTTGTCTTCCTCCCACCATGCTCGCATAGTGCTCATGTCGTGTGTCGATGTTGTGCAGACACTGCGGTATGGGGTCTTTTCCAGATGGCCGAACTCTACATTGAATTCTTTTGGCATACGTTGGATTTCCAATGAGAGAATGCCTAACTCGTTCATGACGTCTGGCACGCATGCTGGCACCATTCCTAGGTCTTCTCCACAACACATCATGGTTGTGCTGTGTACCAGGGATGGAAGTTTTTCCATAGCTTGCTCAGCCCAGAATGAGTTGTGACGCTCAAAGTAGAAATAGTTGTATAAGCGGTTGATCTTATCCCTCATTTGCGGATCAAGCATCGAGTATGCTTCGCTGTTCTGCACAGTGATGCGTGGATGGTATTTTGTCGGGTCTTGATAATCGCGAACGAACAATACCTGACAAAGCAGACTCATCAATCCGTCACGAATCTTCTTTTCTGCGTCTGTGCCATAAGGAAGCAGTGCCTTTATCTTACGTTGTGTGTCGATTTCTTTACGAAGTTTGTACTTGTTTTCGTCGATTTCGATAAGATATTTCTGTTTTACCAATAGATAGTCTCCTCCAAACAGACGCCTTAATATTTCGTCGTTTGTGTTTGGCTCGCAGAAACTCTCTTCGTCAAATTCTATACCGAACGATTCGATTTCATCTTTTGTCATTGGCAATGCTGGGGCAAACTGTCCCAATAATCCCCAAACGCAGTCTTTTGGTATACGGAAAATGCGGAAAAAACCAAGTATGTGGTCGATTCTGTATGCGTCGAAATAGTCCGACATCTTGTTGAATCGGTTTCTCCACCATGAGAAATCATCTTTCTGCATCTCTTTCCAGTTGTAGATAGGGAATCCCCAGTTCTGACCATAGATAGAGAAATCATCAGGTGGAGCACCCGCGCTACCGTTGCAATCAAACAATTTTGGATATTGCCATACGTCGACGCTATTCAAATCCATGCCAATAGGAATATCTCCCTTCAATGCTATTCCTATGCTATGGCAATAAGCTACAGCATTTTTTAGTTGACGGTCCAAATGATACTGTATGTAGTAGTAGAATGTGACTTTGGGATATGCGTCGCTTTGTGGGTCGCAAAGTGCTGACATTTTTCCGTCTGTATATTTTGCATAGTCACCCCATTGTGATGTTTCGCATGTTCCGAATCTGTCTCTTAAGTAAGAGAATGCCGCATACGGACGAAGCCAATGCATGTTGGCGTTGTAGAATGTCTTAAACTCTTCACTGTTGAGGAATGAATCTTTGTCTCTGTCGAACATGTTCTGGAGAATACTCATTTTCCAATTCATCACTTTTTCGTAGTCGACGGCTTCAAGAGCGTTCAAGTCGTTACGCATCTTGTCGAAATCGTACTTGTTTGGCACTTCTCCACAGTCTTCAATTGAGATATACATCGGGTGAAGAGCAAATGTGGAGATGGCACTATATGGATATGAGTCTTTCCAGGTGTGGCGACTTGTGGTATCGTTGATAGGCAACGTCTGAATAATACGCAATCCCATTGCTTTTGCAAGGTCGGCAAAAGGTTTCAAATCTGCGAATTCACCGCATCCAAAGCTTTTTTTCGTACGAAGTGAGAATATAGGGATGGCTACACCTGCTCCTTTGAAGTGTGGCAACATGAAGTTTGGAACACCGTCGTTTACAATAACAAAATTATAATTGCCTTTAGGTAGCTTGAATTTACGGTTCTCTCCCTCTTCCCAGGCTAGTATGGATTTTGTCTTTTTGTCCCTGATGACGTATTTGTATTCCGACGTCTTCTTGAGTTTACTTCCTTCTGATGTGCACCAGAAATATGGGGCTCCAGCGCACGATAGCTTCATCGCTTCGTCTTCTTTCCATTTTCCCCACTGGCTTTGGTCGCCTATAAGACAAATCTCATGCTCTTTAAGGAGATTTGGCATAGTTACTGAAAATAAGACAGGTGATAGTCTCTTCGGCAGTTCATATTTAGTGGCGTGATAGCATACAGCTTCTGTAAAAGCTTTTGTGTTCAATATGTTCTTAGTGGAGTCTGTCGCACCATATTTGTCTATAATGGCGATTTTTATATTTTGTTTTGTAGGAAGCTCTACTTTTCTAGACATCCATGCTTCTTGACGTGTCTCTTCTCCAATCTTGTAAAAGTAAGAATATCTGATATTGCTGCGGTTGATGTTGATAGTCAGTTCCCAGCCGTCAGATGTTTCCATCATTGGAAGCGCGTTCTCCTCGGTGAATCCAAGTTCGTTGCATGCTCCAGCAATATATATTTGGTCGGCTATGATGCCGTCTGCCTTTAATAGAAATGTTATTTGCGACATAATATATCTCCTTTTTGCTATTGAAAATATGAATATGCCAAAATTATGAAATTTTTGGGAGATTATGAATTCTGAAAAGCAAAATTCATAATGCGTAATTCGTAATTCGTAATTGTCGGGATAAACCAATCTGTTATGGAACTCCCAACCGTTTTCTTTGTTAATGTTTTTCTCCGTTATATGTCGGCCACGGTAGACGATAGGCTTCGCCTCTTCGTCAACCATGACCTGTTAGGATCAACCGTTGCCACGGTTGGGGAACTGGCACCATCCATGTTTATCAGATGACCAAAGAATCTATAGAGCCTATGCAGATTCCTTCTTTTGTGTTGTCGTAGTAAATGGATAAACCGTACACCTCATCCCATGCACATTCACATAGCCATCCGTAGCATCTGCCATTATCGTTAAAATATAATTTATTGAATTCTACTAAATCTTTAATAGAATTCTCATCCATGTCGTCTGGATCGAATAAATCAGCATCATCCCAAATATCCGCTATAGTGCCATAGTTTTTCTTGTAATATTCCAACAACACTTTTGGATACTCTTCCATGAATGACTTTTCATTTTTGATGTACTTTTGATAGTTGGCTTTTTGTTCCGGAGAAATTTTAGACGAACGAAACGCAGAATGAGCTTCCATCATTACCCACTCTCCATCAGTTCCATTGATATCTGTCTTTATCCATTTACACCAACCTTGATCAAAATACATCTCGCCAAACACATCATCATCAACTCCAGCATAATCATATCTCAAAACATTCCAACCTTGGAAGATTCTTGGTTTGCCATCGGATAGAATGACGGAGATAAGATATTGTGGTGAAATAAATGTCGACAACCATCCATAGTTTCCTTTTTGATCGATAAATAGTTGTTTGGGCTTATAAAATCTAAGTGTCACCAATGCTTCAACAACCTCAATTTTCAATTTATCTGGTAATTCCCATTGTCTATTAAACTCCTCATAATGGTCCTTATAATAAGAGAAAAGAACTTTATATACTTCACTCGAGTAATTAGACAGATTTGCCAAATATGATTTATAAGCCTCACGTTGTTCATCTGTAATTTCCTTATCTTCATCACATTTAATGACGAGGTCTAATTGATAATCATCTCCGAACCAAATACCAAGAGGGATTCTCTTGGTCCAAGCTTTCTTCACTCCGTCGTATTCCAATTCTCCAAATACAGGATCATTAATCTGCCTCATAAATTTTTATTTAATGCGTAATGCGTAATGCGTAATTCGTAATGCGTAATTGTCGGGAAAACCAATCTGCAGTGGAAATCCCAACGGTTTTCTTTGTTAATGTTTTCACCGTTAGGGTGTTTTCCAAACACAACATGTTGTGGTGTTTTCCAAGCGATTGATTTTTCATATAAATCGCTGTTTTCTGTTTTGATATATCAAATTTCATATGTCGGCCACAGTAGCCGAAAGGCTTCGCCTCTTCGTCAACCATGGCCTGTTAGGATCAACCGTTGCCACGGTTGGGGAACTGGCCCACAGCCATTTTATCAGACAATCAAATCATCCAATGTGCCTATTAAAAGTTCCCCCTTGT
>JAKSKU010000013.1 GCA_024401565.1 Paludibacteraceae bacterium | reverse complement strand
TAAAACTCGAAAAACCGTCTTTGGCGAACTCAAACCTCGACCAGAAGAAATAGTGAAGGATCTTCTAGAAAAAGACGGAAAACCTATAGGTTATCTTACAGGTTTATCTATATTCAATGGTCTCGGATTGACCACACAAGTTGCCAGCATTATACAGATTGGCACTAATTCCAAAATAAATTCCAAACAGCGAGGTACATACACAATCAAATTTGTGGTACAACCAAACTCTATTGATAGAAGCAACATCAAGCTCCTACAGCTACTCGATTGCCTCAGAATGATTAAGAACATTCCCGATAGCGATACTACGCAAAGTTGTTCTCTTCTTATAGATAGAATTAAGGACTTATCTGCAGGAGAACGTCAAACGATGACTCAGCTCGCCGCTAAGTATTCTCCTTCAACAAGGGCTTTGTTAGGGGCAATAATGGAATATATCGAAGAAAAAGAATGTGCAGACATGCTTTTTTCTTCGCTCAATAACCTTACTACATTTAATATCGGAATCTCAGAATCAATATTTCTCAATAAAAAAAGATGGAGAATCATTTAATGACACTTGACAAGAATCCCCAATTGCTAGAAGATGCGGTTCGTGCGACAGCTGAAGCTTTGGGTATCCTACCTGCCTTTGTCGAAAAAGACTATTGGATCACAAAGATGCTTTGTAATCTTTCCAAAAATCGTTATGCTGAACGAGTTGTATTCAAAGGAGGAACTTCCCTGTCTAAAGCGTACCGCTTAATAGCCAGATTCTCCGAAGACATTGATTTAGCAATTTTAGCAGAAGGTCTGAGTGGCAATCAAATCAAGACAATTATGTCGAGTGTTGCAAATGACATTTCAAATGGATTGGAAGAGAAGGTAATTGAAGGTCTAACAAGCAAAGGATCACGATACCGCAAAGAACTCTTTACATATCCTTCACTATACAATGGTGCAGATAGCATAATAACTCAATGGCTAACCCTGGAGTTGAATTCTTTTGCTAACCCTTATCCTTTCGAGATGGTAACGATTGAGTGCTTCATTGGTACATTCATGCGAGAACGAGATCTATCAGACATAATAGAGCAATATGGCATGTTACCATTTCAGTTGAACGTACTAGACAAAAAGCGTACGCTGACCGAGAAAATAGTCTCACTTGTTAGATGTTCTATGGCAGATGACTATCTGCCTCAAATGCAACGTAAGATTAGACATTTTTATGACCTACATTTTTTGCTCAAAGATGCAGATTGTTCAATCTATCTCCAAAGCAACGACTTCAAATGGGACTTTTCGTCTCTTCTAAAGGAAGATCAGCAAAGATTCAGCAAGCCTGATGGCTGGCAAAAAAGAACTGTGGCAGAATCACGTCTGATTGCCGACTTATCAAACACATGGAAGCAACTCGTCCCTACCTATCGTAGCGAACTTCCAGGATTAGCATATAATCCTATACCAAGTGAATACGAAATAAACCAAAGTATTATGGAGCTCATTTCCTATATTCCTCTTGACTGACAAACATGCGAAATGTATTCCAATTTATTAAGAAAAACCACCGTAAGAATCTCTGATTCTCACAATGGTTCTTTCTTTAACAGATAAAACACTCTTTGACCTTTAATCTGCTAAAAAATAACAGATGTTCAGTTTCTTCAAATTAGTCTATTTTCTCATTGACTTTTCCCACCAAAGAGTAGGATCAACGAAAAAGCCGTGCTTACGACCTCGATAGATTTTTGTCGTTGGACCATAGAATCCCCAAAACATTTTTCCATCACCTCCGAGATCCCACGGAGAAGTTATCTCAATAGATTTGAAAGGAAGTTTGTCGAAATTCCCTTGACTGATAAGAACTTTTTCCTTGCGACGAAAACGACGAGAAGCATTCTTCTTGCCTCTGTGTTGAGACTTGCAACAGCAACAAGTTCCGGCTGGAAAGTGTTTGAATGAATGTGACATACCAAAATAATGTTTATGAAGCACGTACGATACGTCCGTTGGCTTCGGTTGAACATTACCTGGCAGTAAGATTGAAATTCAACATATTCTTATGATGATTAAAAACTAAATCAGCAATGAATGTTATTATTATTCAAAGGTTTACTCAAAAACTTGTTACAAAGTTACAACTTTTTCTATGATTATCTCATTTTTGCACTTATTCTGATACTATAATATGCTGAAATACATCTCAGTATCACACAAGATTCAGAAACTTCCTTACTGCTTTCTGATTAGCATTCTAGATTTCCCCCACACAAAAAAAGCACTCGCTATTTCTAACGAGTGCTTTTATTATTGACGTCGGATTTAATTATCCGCCGAAGTTATCGAAACGAATCATCTCATCCTCTACACCTAGTGAGTGAAGTAGGTCAAGAACTGTCTTCGCCATCATTGGAGGTCCACACAAGTAGTACTCACAATCTTCTGGTGCCTCATGCTGCTTCAAGTATGTATCTCCCATCACTGGAGCAACGAATCCTGGTGTGTACTTCAAACCTGCTGCATCAGCCTTTGGATCTGGACGGTCCAATGCCAAATGGAAGTGGAAGTTAGGGAAATCTTTCTCAAGCTGCAAGAAATCGTCTAGGAATGGGATCTCCTCCATAGCACGAGCTCCGTAGAAGTAGTGCATTGGACGGTTACGATCCTCTGGAGCGATTCCGTTACCCTTTAGCATATGCATGATCTGCGCACGTAGAGGAGCCATACCGGCACCACCACCGACCCAAATCATCTCACGGCCTGTGCCGTACTGTGGACGGAACTCACCGTAAGGTCCACTCATGATTACCTTGTCGCCTGGCTTCAATGAGAAGATGTATGTCGACGCGATACCACAAGGAACATCCATGAATCCAGGACCCTGATCTTTTGGCTTGAATGGAGGAGTTGCGATACGTACGTTCAATGTGATGATATCACCCTCGTCTGGGTAGTTAGCCATTGAATATGCACGAATTGTCTCAACCTCATTCTTCTGCTTTAGACCGAATAGTCCGAACTTCTCCCAAGCTGGTAGATATACATCACCGATAAGAGCCTTGTCGAAGTCTACATTATAATCGATATCGTATTTTGGAATACGGATCTGTGCGTAAGAACCTGGCTCGAAGTTCATGTGCTCACCCTTAGGCAAAGCAACCTTGTACTCCTTGATGAAAGTTGCAACGTTCTTGTTTCCAATAACCTCACACTCCCACTCCTTAACGCCCATTACAGACTCAGGAACCTTGATTGTCATGTCGCCCTTAACCTTTGCCTGACAACCTAGACGCCAGTTAGCTTTCTGCTCCTTACGAGAGAAGAAGCCCTTCTCTGAATCAAGGATCTCACCACCACCTTCTGTGATCTGGCACTTGCACTGTCCACAAGCTCCCTTACCACCACATGCTGAAGGCAAGAACACTCCGTTTGTAGCCAAAGTTGCTAGCAATGAAGAACCAGACTCTACCTCTAGTTCCTTGTCGCCATTGATATTCAACTTAACAGGACCTGATGCAACCAAAAACTTCTTTGCAACAAGAAGGATTGCAACTAGTGTCAACACAACTACGAGGAATACTCCAATACTTGCTAAAATCAAATTCATGTCCATTTTTTATTCCTCCATATTAGATGTTTAGACCAGAGAAACACATGAATGCCATAGCCATAAGTCCTACTGTGATAAATGTAAGACCTAGACCTTTCAATGCAGCAGGAGCGGCATTGTAGCTCATCTTTTCACGAATAGCAGCCAAACCTACGATTGCCAATAGCCAACCTAGACCTGAACCCAATGCGTATGCTAGACAGTCTGACACACCACCGATGTACTGTGTGCTGTCTGGCGACATTGTGATTCTCTGCTGCATGAATAGAGACGCACCCATGATTGCACAGTTTACTGCGATCAAAGGCAAGAAGATACCTAGTGACGCATAAAGTGATGGGCTGAACTTCTCTACAATCATCTCTACCAACTGTACGATACCAGCGATTACGGCGATGAATAGAATGAAGCTCAAGAATGACAAATCAACACCCTCTACCAAACAATTTGGTCCTAGAACCTGTGTGTAAAGTAGGTAGTTGACTGGCAATGTAACGCACAACACGAAAATTACAGCAAGACCAAGGCCTAACGCTGTCTTCACATTCTTCGAAACGGCAAGGTAAGAACACATACCTAGGAAAAATGCGAAAATCATATTGTCGACGAAAATCGACCTTACAAATAAACTAAAAAAATGTTCCATATTCTTTTCCTAAATACCTGTTGTTATTTCTCCTGCAACTCTGGGTTCTTTGCTCTCATATACCAGATGATACATCCTAGGATTACCAATGCCATTGGTGGCATAAGCATCAAACCACAGTTCATGTAACCAGCCTCGTATAGACAATCTGGGATAATCTGGATTCCGAACAAACAGCCAGCTCCAAACAACTCACGGATTGCAGCCACGATAACCAAGATGATTGCGTAACCAAGACCGTTACCGATACCGTCGATCAATGAATCCAAAGGTCCGTTAGCCATTGCAAACGCCTCTAGACGTCCCATCAAGATACAGTTTGTGATGATCAAACCGACATACACTGACAAAGCAACACTTACTTCGTATGCGAATGCCTTCAACACCTCACTTACGATTGTTACCAATGTAGCCACTACCACCAACTGAACAATGATACGGATACGGTTTGGAATTGTGTTTCTCAACAAAGAGATAACAACGTTTGCCAAAGCAAGAATGATTGTTACAGACAAGCCCATCACAATTGCGGGCTCAAGCTGTGCTGTAACGGCAAGCGCAGAGCATATACCAAGCACCTGCACAGCCACAGGGTTGTTCAAACCAAGTGGTGTAAGAAATGTTTCTTTAAGATTACTCATTTGTATACCCTCCTAAACTTATTTTTTCAACTCGTCTTTTACTTCCTGGTGGATAGAATCAACGTTTGCTTTTGCAGCTTCAACAGCTGTAAAATCACCGTAACCATCCTTACCAGACGCCTGAGCAGCATTTGCCTCTACCGCCTTTGCGGCAGCACACTTAGCTGTTGAATCAGCAGCTGCCTCTACCTTTGTTGCTCCAGAGTTTGCATCTGTTGCTACAGCAGAAGCCAAGAATGATTTGTAACGGCTCAAGCTCTCCTTCAACATGGCGTCAACACCCTTTGATGTGATTGTACCTCCAGAGATACCGTCAACCTCACATGATGAATCAGACACCTTTCCGTTCTTGACAACGCTCAAAACAACGTTACCGTCCTTTGAAACTGTCTTGCCCTTGAACTGCTCTGAGAAGAATGGCTTTGTGATCTCAGCACCTAGTCCTGGAGTCTCACCCTCGTGTCCGAAGTAAGTTCCATATACTGTGTTCTTATCCTCGTTCAAAGCTACATATCCCCAGATTGGACCCCAAAGACCTGCACCTCTGACTGGGAAAAGATACTTCTTCTCACCATTCACATTACACTCAAAAACATGAAGTCTGTTTTCTTTGATCTCCTTTGAATAGTCTACCTTGAAATCATTTGCAGACTGCTCTGTAAGTGTTCCGTCAGCATTCAAAACGAAATCTTTAACCATCTCGTTATAGTTTGAAGCAACGTCACCATCAGTAATATTCAAAGCACTCAAAATCTGCTTCTTTGTATCCAACTTAACATTTTCTACCTGCTTCTCTTTCAAAGAAGAAGAGACGAATGCTAGAAGGAAAGCAACGATAATAACCATTATCGAAGCATAACCGATAGTATAAGAATTACTATTTGTATTCATTTCTCTGCTCTTTTAATGATTATTTAACACGATTCAATCTCTTATTGATATTGCGCTGTACGAATACGTAGTCAATCAACGCTGCGAACAAGTTCATCAACAAGATTGCCAACATCATACCCTCTGGATAACCAGGGTTCATACAACGAATAACAATTGCAACAACTCCGATCAAGAATCCGAAGATGTACTTACCGCAGTTTGTACGTGGAGATGTAACTGGGTCAGTTGCCATAAATACAGCACCGAAGCAGAAACCACCTACTGCCAAATGCTCCATCCAGTCTAGATTCCAAACCTGATTTGACTCGCTTCCGATTGCGTTGAACAAGAATGCTGTGCAAGCACCTCCAACGAATACGCTGATCATTGTTCTCCAGTTAGCAACACCAGTCCACAATAGGATCACAGCTCCAATCATGATTGCGATAACACTTGTCTCACCAATTGAACCTGGCAACAAACCGATTATCATATCCTGAAGAGAAACTGATTCGCCAATAGCGTTAACAACATTTGTTGTAGTGCCTGTTGCCACCTGACCTAGGGCTGTCGCACCAGTGAATCCGTCAACAGTATTGTTGCTCAAATCGTAACCAAGACCGAAAATTGACTCTTTTGAAATCCAAACCTGATCACCACTCATCTTTGTAGGATAAGCGAAGAACAAGAATGCACGTGTGATCAACGCTACATTAAAGATATTGTAACCTGTTCCTCCGAAAATCTCCTTAGCGAAGATTACAGCGAATGCAGTTGCCACAGCGATGATCCATAGCGGACACTCGATTGGAACGATCAATGGAATCAACATACCTGATACCAAGAATCCCTCCTGGATCTCTTCATTCTTCCACTGAGCTACAGTAAACTCAATTCCTAGACCAACCAAGTAAGAAACGATGATCTTAGGAAGTACTGCCAAGAATCCGTATGCGAACATTTCGATTGCACTTTCATTTCCATGTCCTGCTGCCAAAAAGTTCTGGTAGCCGACATTGTACATACCGAAAAGCAAAGCTGGGATCAAGGCGATCACGACGAATGACATCACACGTTTGCTGTCGATTGTGTCGTGAATATGCGCGCCGCTCTTAGAAACCGTGTTAGGCACGAACAAGAATGTCTCGAAACCATCGAACACAGAACGGAACGCTGAAAGTTTGCCGCCCTCCTCAAAGTTTGGCTTCACTTTATCCAGAAAATTCCTTAAAGCTTTCAATTTATCACGTATTTAAATTATTACTCCAATTATGCCAACTCTTTACGCAAGAAATCCAATCCCTCACGAACGATCTTTTGCGTCTCAATCTTGGATGTGCAGACATACTCACATAGAGCAAAGTCTTCTGGCGCTACCTCGTAGATACCTAGCTGCTCCATCTTGTCGATGTCCTTGTCCATGATTGCCTTTACCAAAAACTCTGGTAACACATCCATTGGGAATACCGCATCATACTCACCACTCATGATGAACGCACGCTTACCACCGTTGACGTTTGTATCTGCAACATACTCCTTGTCGCCAAGAAGCCATGAGAAATATGAACGGCTTGTGCTGAACTTGCTCAAACGTGGCATGATCCAACCCAAGAACTCATTATTCTTGTTTCCTTCTGGAATGACGGTGATCTGATGAGCGAACGCACCGATAAATCCGTCCTTTCCAACCTGAGTTCCAGTCAAAGGATTACCGCTGATATATCTTACGTTCTCCTCCTTAACCTGTCCCTTAACCACTGAAGCGATCTCTGCTCCTGGATATGTCTTATAGTATTTTGGCTTCTCAACCGATGAACCAACAAGTGCGATAAGTCTTGAGAAATCGATAGAACCCTTTCCAAAAGCCTTTCCGATAGCCAAAACATCATATGGGCTGATTGTCCATACTATCTCTCCCTTGTTGATTGGAGAAATATGGTGAATCTGAACACCTACGTTTCCTGCAGGATGTGGTCCCTCAAACTCATATAGTGATACGTTCTTCAACTCCTTGAATGCACGAGAAGCTGAATCCTTGTGTGTAGAAACGTATACTTTGCCCGATGTCAACTTCGCTAGAGCATCAACTCCACGCTGCAAATCCTCCACACACTGATCGTAACCGAACACGTAGTCGTAGGATGGTGCCAACGGTGCAGAATCGAAACCAGAAATGAAGATAGCCTTTGGCGCATCATTTGGGTTTGCCACTACATCATAAGGACGCTGGTTGATGAATGCAAAGAATCCACACTCCAAAAGACGCTTCTTCACATCGTCAGATTTAAGCTGCGAAGGTTCAGCCTTCTCGAATGGTACAGACTCGAACTTGCCATCCGACTCCAATCTGATATCCAACACTTTACGTCTCTCGCCACGATTGACAGCAACAACTGTACCACTGCATGGAGAGACAACTTTTAATTCTGGGTTAGCCTTGTCACAGAACAATACCGAACCCACCTTCACTGCATCTCCTTCTTTTACAGCAACTTTGGGAGTCATGCCGTGAAAATCGTCAGGGCGCATAGAAAAAAACTGGCTCTGCAAAGCATCTTCTTTCGTGTCTTCTGCCTTACCCTTCAGTTTAATGTCCAGGCCTTTTTTGATTTTAATTGATTCAGCCATAAATGGATCTAAAAAAGTTTTAAAAATTATAGGCAAAGTTAAATATTTTTAACGATTATGTAACAATCATCCAAGTTTTTTTGACTTTTTTAAGACAAATATTGGCAAAAACAAACAAATTTCTCTTCAACCCCCAAATCTAAATCGTCAATCATAATAAATCTATCGTTTCCAAATCGTACGGCACCTCTACCCTACCCGTGAATCCCAGTTTCGCCTCGGCAGTGTACTTTTCCTTACGGGTATCCAAAGTTTTCTCTTCCGTGTGGTAAAGCAGAATATTTTTCACTTCCAGAGTAGACGCTATTTCTCCAGCGTCCTTGGCAGTACTGTGATGTTTCTCATACGGATGGAATCTTTCACGGTCGTCGTATAAGCAGAATGCCTCGCAAAGCATCCAGTCTGCCCCCTTCACATATTCCAAACATTTCTCATTATAAGGTTCATCTCCAAGACACACAATCTTCAGATCTTTATACTCCATACGGTAGCCAAACTGCTCCAGTTTTGTGGAGTGGATAGAGAAGGCTGTGAAGTGCGCTCCTATGGCTTCAAACGTCTCTCCATCAGCCACCTCATGTATCAAAATTCCGTTTCCAACCTCTTTGGCGATCTTATTTGGCAACATTTCCGTCGTCATCATTTTCAATAGGCCACACAAGTGCGAATGGCCATAAATATGAAGTGTGCCATTATATTCTCCGCGTTTGATGGCAGTGGAGATCATACGTACTATCCAAAGTGCCCCAAGAAGATGGTCGGTGTGGGCATGAGTAAGAAACATAGCGTTCAGACTGCGGTAGTCGATGCCTGCTTTTTCAAGTTGAACAAGCACTCCGTTACCGCCTCCAGCGTCAGTCAGGAGGTTGCCCTCGTCAGTTGAAATCACAAAACAAGTATTATAGCATTTCGTCACAGTAGCATTGCCTGTGCCCAACATAGTAATCTTAGCTTTCATATTATTCTATTTTGGTTGCAAAAATACAATTTTCATAACCAAAACACTCTTTCAAAATCCCTTTTTTTATCATTTCCGACGGTGTATTTATAATCAGTTTCTTCTCGTCGTTTAGCAGCCATATCTTATCCGAGAATTGCAATGCTTGCTCTAAATCGTGCGTTGAGATGATAATTGTCTTATCACAATCGTGTGCAAGTGTCCTCAAAATCTGCATTGTTTTCACTTTACTTGGATAGTCAAGAAATGACGTTGGCTCATCCAGGATAATCACCGTCGTTTCCTGTGCGATGGCTTTTGCAATCAATACTTTTTGTCGCTCTCCATCAGAAAGCGTGTCGACGGTACGATTCCTATATTTTTCCATTCCTACTATGCCAATAGACTCGTCTATTATCTTCTTATCATCCTGGCTTAGTTTTCCCCAGAATCCAGTATAGGGGCTGCGTCCCATCGCCACTAAATCAAAAACTGTCATATTGGGGATCGGTTTGAAATTTGTTGTTACGATACTTATCAAGCGAGCTCTTTCCTGTATGCTGTAATCAGATATGTCTTTTCCTTCCTGCACTACCCTACCCTCAAGAATCGTTTGGAATCCGGCTATCGTTCTTAATAATGTCGACTTGCCACAACCGTTGCGACCGACCAAACTAATCAGTTCGCCTTTCTCAAACGAGCCATTCAAACCGGAAGCTATAATTGTGGTTTTATTTCCAGACTTATACCCAATTGTTGTATTTATCAACTCAATTGTAATATTCTTCATTTTATTCATTTTCTGTAAATAGCCAACATAATCGAAATCATCGCTTGCTTAATTCGCTCCACAATGTTTCAAATCCAGTCTCAGCCCAATACCAATGAGTGTATCCAGCGATCACATTTTTATATATGTTCACCAACTCATAAGACTCTTTAATATCAGAGTAGTGAAACTCATGTCCTTTGGCTCCGTTCTTCTCTCGGTAGCCAAGATGCAAACGTGAATTTTCCATCGTCGCACTAAATGGAAAGACGTTGCACATCTCCACTCCATCAATATCTCTGCACAAATACATGAATCCTCCACATTCCGCAAGGACGCGTCCTCCTTGTTCAACGAAATTATTAATCTGCCGACAAATATTATGATTGGCTTTTAATTCGTCGAGAAACAATTCAGGATATCCTCCGGGCAAATATAGCAAATCACATTGAGGCAACTCTTTATCATGCAACGGAGAAAAGAAACTCACGTCACCTATCTGCCTCAGTGCATCTACATTGGCACGATAAATAAAGTTAAAAGCCTCATCTTGAGCTATCAAAATTCGCATATTCGGTCAAGATTTACATGTTCAACAATTTCGTCTGCCGCCGCATCTATGAACGTCTCAACTTTCTCCATCTCTGCAATAGACAATCCTAAATGTCGGGATGGTATTTGCAACTTATCGTTACGTCTAAGATATCCCAAGCACTCGATGCCTACATCCTCACAAGCCTGTTTCAAAAGTTTATAATGCCTCTCCGAGCCAACCATATTAAAGACAACGCCCAAGATATTAGGAGTTGTTTGGTTCGGACTGAAATGCTTATATCCGTACAACAACGGAGCGACGGAATAGGCAGTCGACTTTGCATTGACAAGTAGGATAATTGGCAAATCCAAAAGCGTCGCTATCTCCGCACTGCTTCCATACCAACGTTCTTTACCATCGTATAATCCCATCACTCCTTCCACAACACATATCTCAGCATCTCTTCCATAATTCGCGAACAACTGTTTAACATGCTCCTTGGACGACATCACAGTATCAAGATTCACACTCTCAACTCCTGATGCCAATTTATGAAACATAGGATCAATATAGTCTGGTCCACATTTATATGGTTGCACCTTGATTCCTTTTCGTCTTAAGGCACGTAGCAATCCCATGGTAAATGTTGTCTTACCACAATTTGAATTAGTCGCAGCTATAAGAACTTTACTCATAAGAATATAGATTTAGATATAATGCTCACCACTTTTTCGTTTCAACAAGACATACAACGCTATCGGGGCTCCGATCAACGCTGTGACTGAGTTTATTGGCAACACTCCGTTTGCTCCTGGCATTTTACTTATCAGATTACACAACAGCGACAACTCTGCTCCGCATATCAACGTGGCAGGCAACAGAATGCGGTGATCACTCGTTCGGAAAATGCCTCTGGCTATGTGTGGGACTGCCAATCCTAAAAACATTATCGGTCCACAATAAGCGGTGACAACAGCTGTGAGGATTCCAGCAGCTGCAATAATCCACATACGGTGTAGTTTGACATTCAGCCCAAGGTTAAGAGCGTATAAATCTCCCATCAGCATCATATTCAAAGGTTTTGCCAACAGCATTGTCAAAGGAAGCAAAATTGCAATAAGGCAGACAAAAACGCCTACTTGTCCTCCAGAGACTCTTGAAAACGAACCCAATCCCCAGATAACGTATGCATGGATATCCTCTTCATTCGCATATGCCTTGAGAACTCCAATAATAGCCGACGCAATATAGCCAATCATCACTCCTGATATAAGCAACGTCGCATTGCCTGCAACTCTTCGCGACAACCAAACTATTGCTATCATGACGCATAATGATCCAGCAATCGCAGCAAGTATTATCGCAGAATTTCCTATAACACCAAAATGAGAGAGCGAGGTTCCTCCAATAGCGCCACTTAACAACAATACGAATGCCACACCCAGACTGGCTGCACTCGAAACACCAAGCACGGATGGCCCAGCAAGTGGATTGCGGAATATCGTCTGCATCAGTAAACCAGCCACAGACAATCCTGCCCCACAAGACATAGCAGTCAGTGTCTGTGGCAGACGGATAGTCATCACCACCGTCTTCCAAAGCTCACTTCCCATCTCCACACTTCCCGTCATGAGATTGCAGAATACCAGAAATGGGATAAGCAACAAAAGTATAACAAACAACAATGTATTATTCATGTCAAATCGTCGTATCTTTAATCAGTTTTACTTTCAATTCTCCATCTGGAAATACGGTGCGACAATGTTTCTCACAATTCTGCACTACTTCATCAAAAAAAGAGGGAGGCATAACATCCCATAGTTCACGTGCCATCTTCACTCCGTATTTACTCAAATCAGCCTCAACCACATGTGAATGAGTATTAAGATGTCCATCTGCCAGTTTGATGGCCTTTCCTATCATAATGCCAATCACCACACGTTGAAAGCCCAACTCATGCGCTTTCTTCAATGCGTCTCCCACAAAATTTCCATAATGAATCACACGAAGATTAGGTTCTGCATCTTTAAGTGCATTCTCTCCTTTCTTTCCAGACGCAAAACCAATCTCTTTGCAACCTATTGCTTTTGCCACTTGGAGTTCTCTGCCAATACTCTCCACAAACGCCTCATTGCTCAGTGGTGAAACGATTCCCGATGTTCCGATAATACTGATTCCATCCACCACCCCAACCTTATTGTTGAATGTATGGCTCCACAATTCTCTTCCATTCTCCACACTGATTTTCACATCAACTCCTTTATCAGTCAGTTGTCGGATTTCAAATATCATCATCGATCGTGGAGTAGGATTTATAGCTGGTTCTCCGACAGGAATTCCAAGTCCTGGCAATGTGACGACGCCAACACCTTCCCCTTGAAGGAAACGGATTTCATCATCATTGCGTAAACAAACCTCTGATGTGATTTTGCATCCTTTGGTGACGTCGGGATCATCGCTGCTTTCTTTAATAACTGATGAAATTCCCGGATTATCACAATCAACAGTGACTGACAGAATCTCGCCATCAGGTAGTGAGAATGAGACTTCACTCGGATATTCCTCGTTTAGCAAAGACAACAAAGCTGCTTTCGTAGCCGCTGTGGCACACGCGCCTGTGGTCAATCCTGTCTTGAGAGGAAAGAAATCAGGCACCAAATTCTGAACTGCTCTACGTAAAGTATATTTTCCATCCACAGTTATCCAATGCTTTGGTAAAGACGGACGACGAACAACATATACCTTTAATCCTAATTCAAGTGCCGCCTCCACCTTAGTCTTAAAACCACCACTCTCGCCACTTTCTTTTGTTAGGATTGCGTCGCAGCCACACTCTTTCATCATCTCTTTTTCCTCTTCCTTCGTTGGCATTGATGATGGATAAAACAACAGTTTATCTTCTGGAAAATCATTATGTTTTACAAGATCAAGACTATCGTCACGATTCAAAATTCGGAATAACGTCTCGTGTTCTTTCCAATAATCTTTTAATTTGGCAATGGTATTGACACCTGATAATGCCAAGAGTTTCCTACTCTCTATCTTATTTACAGCTTCGCTCCAATCCTTCAAATATATGACTCCTTCCACATTTTCAGGATAATGTCGTTCCAACCTTATCACGGGCATTCCACTCTCAGCAACAGACAGATGTAATCCTTCAGCAAACGGATGAGCAGCGTCGACGATACACTTGATATCATGCTCGATGCAAAATCTTTTTATATCATCAGTTGTCATCGCACCGGAAATTCTCACTCCGTTATGAAGCAGCACATCCTGGCTACTACCCTTTGTAGAGTAGTAGAACACTTTCCCGGCCTCTTCCAGCACGTCTATTGCCAACCGACCTTCCGTTGTTCCGCCAAATATCAGTATCATTGGTTATCTAAACAAATGCGAGAAGTTTTTATCATAAAGTTTACTAAACCCCTTACGATTATCAATTGCATCTCCGACTACAATCATGGTAGTAAGCGTCAACCCATTATCTTTGACTATAGTGGCGAGATTCTTCAATTGCCCACGAAATATTTTCTGCTCCTTCCACGTGAGTTTATAGCATGCCGCGACAGGAGTTTCTGGTGGATAACCACCTTCAAGTAACTGTTTCTGCACATCGTCCACTATACCTGCCGACAAGAAAATACACATTGTGCTCTGGTGCGACGCAAGCATGTGAAGCTTCTCTTTATCCGGCATTGGAGTTCGTCCTTCCCCACGTGTCAATATAATCGTCTGACACTTCTCTGGTATTGTGAACTGGCTTTTTAATTCAGCCGCAGCAGCAAGAAATGAAGATATTCCTGGCGTGATATGATAATCCATCTTATACTCATCAAAGAAAGCCATCTGCTCTTGAATCGCACCATAAATGCAAGGATCACCAGTATGCAATCTCACAACCAAATGACCTTTATCATAATGTTCTTTCATAAGAGCAAACTGTTCCTCTAGATTCATGTCGGCAGACGACCGCACAACACATCCCGATTTGGCATAATAAGTCAGTTCTTTAGGCACTAGGCTTCCAGCATAGAGAATCAAATCCGCATTCTCAAGGAATCGTTTGCCACGCACACTCACTAATTCAGGATCTCCTGGCCCTGCACCAACAATTTCAATATGTCCTTTTGAGCTTAGAGATGAGAGCTTAGAGTTTGGAGATGAGATTGCCCAAGTGTAATGAGCACCGTCGTGGCAACCTTTAGTTTTCTTAATGAGCAGAGTTTTTCCTTCCTTCATCGCACTTGCCTCAGCCACGCCATAACATCCAGTCACCTCAAAAACTTTCTCGGATGGATTAGGCACATCTACAGTGGATAGTTCTTCTGCCGAGTAAATAGTTTTCTTTACCCAAGGCATTAAATGGCAAAGACGCTCCAACATAGGCTCATCTTTCTTTAAATCAATAGTTGCGACGGTAGAAATATCGTTAACTTCTATTCCACGTGACGCTATCTCTGCAAGTAGTTGGTCCGCACATTCCGCCGGTACGTTTTTCTGACAGCCAAAGCCAAGTGTCAATCCTGTATTATACGAAATCGCAAACTTATTATCCGCCACTACGATTTTCACTTTGAAGAATCCACTCTCTGGATTTATTGACACATGTGCCGGACAAGTCTCACGAAGATAACGAGTACCCTCGTCTTCTTGCAAAAGATATAAAGCAGTTGGTTCGCCATTCACGAATGCGGCTATAGCTTTGTTCATTTCCACACGATCAACATGCTTTTGTTCCCACCCAAAGCGTTGGGCAAGAGTATCCAAAGGCCACAATCCAAGATTATCACTCTGTGTTGTGATGACGGCTTGTGCTCCTATCAGTGCAGCTATTTTACGTGCCAGTTCATTAGCACCACCTACATGTCCGCTCAACACAGGGATCACCCATTTGCCTGTAGTGTCGATGCAGACAACAGCAGGATCAGAATACTTGTCGTGAACCATCGGCAAAATCTTACGCACGCAGATTCCTAATGCACCAGCGAAGACTATCGCGTCGCCAGAAAAAGGAATATCCGCTTTTTCTATTTTAGAAAGCAATTGTTTGCCTACCTCATTGATATATTCGTAGTGTATCATGATTTATTTTTTTTCACGAGCCTGCATTATATAAATCGGATTATGCTCATCAATTGCCATACGAGTGCATTTTGTGATCTGCATTCCTATTTCAACAATGGCATCCTCAAACATTTGTCGGCTCTCTTCAGAAACGGAATTGAATACAATACAACAATCCGATGTCATCACTTTTTTCAATTTCTGAATCATCTCTTTCAATCTGCCTCCGTGTCCACCGATGAAGATTGCTTCTGGAGCTGGATATTGGCTGAGATCTTGTTCCAAAAAATCTCCAATGACAGCTGTGATTCCTGGTGTGCCAAACTTTTGAGAGTTAAGCCTCATCAATTCCCTACCCTCCTCACGAATCTCAAACGCCGTGATTGCAAGGTGAGGAAACTGCAATTTAGCTTCTATGCTGACACTGCCAGTACAGAATCCGACATCCCAGAATGAACGTCTATTTCTAAGATCCAACATCGACAATGACAGAAGACGGATCGGCATTTTCGTTATCATATTCACTCTGCCATCCAACAAATGGAATTCACTTTCCGGAATACCAAACGGACGTTTTTTCTCTGCTGTTTTCTGTAGGATTATACAATTTGGAACCGCATATTCCTTATTCTCATAAAACTCACCAACAGATTCCGTAGATTCATTACCGAGGTTTTCTCCGACCGTCATCTTATAATTGTCGTAGCCATATTCCATCATTCTGGACCAGATAGCATTCGGTGTTTTATTGCGATCCGTCAAGCAGCCAATCATTCTTTCTCCACTGATCAAAGCCTCATCAAGTTTATCCCAAGGTCGCCCAGTCAACGATACCACATGCATATCTTGATATGGCAGACACATACGGTGTGCCAACATCTGTAAGGAATTAAACGATGGAAAAACTTCAATATCACACTCTGGACATTCACGTTGTACCGTCGCAGCAAATCCATAAAACAACGGATCACCAGAGGCGAAAATCACAACGTCGTCATGTTCCTTGTATTTTTCAAAAACATCTGACAATGGAACAACGATATCTATCCACCTACATTGAGCAGGCAAATATTTCTCCATAATCTCATGATGACGTTTGCCTCCAGAGAAAACTTTTCCTTCAGAGACAATATCCAATATCTCTGGTGGAAACCATTGATCACGAGAATCACTTATGCCAATAATTGTGCAATGTTTCATTGTAGTTTTGAAAGTTTCAAGTTTTAATTGCCAGCATTTCGCATTCAGCATTCTGCATTCAGCATTCTGCATTTTGCATTTATACGTCTCTTCCTGGTCTCAACAGTTCAGCATCATCAAAGGTAAGGATGCTATTTACCAACGTCGCAGCTAAATTGCTTCCTCCCTTTCGGCCCTCAATCAGAATCTTAGGAATATCCTTGAATGGTTTAGCGGCATGTTTGCTCTCCTCCACATGAACAAATCCAACTGGAGCTCCCACAATGCCTTCTGGCTTACACTTTCCTTTTCGGATCAATTCACAAAGTTCAAGCAACGCTGTTGGAGCATTTCCAAATGCAAACAACACTCCTTTACCATCCGGATAATCCTCCAAAGCAAGACGAATACCAGCTTGTGCTCTTGTTATATTTTCAGACGCTGCCATTTCTGCCCCACGTGGATCATTAATGTAAGAGCAAACATCTATACCTAATCTTTCCAATGCGCCCTTACGTATTCCTGATGACACCATCGTGACATCAGTAACAATAGTTTTGATCTCTTTATTCTTTACTTTATCATATAGAATCGACGTCGCATTTTCATCCATCCAAAGAAGATTCTCCATGTCAAAATCAGCTGTGGTGTGGATTGCGTGAAGCATCGGCCACAGTTTCCACAATGGAATATTAGGATTCTTCAATTCACCACGAATTGTCTGGAAAGACTTAATCATGATTGATTGACCAAGATTCTTTCCTTCGTCCACTTGCTCCCGATAATAACCTCTTGGCGTGATAAAACTTCCGTTCCACTCGTATGACTGGCTATTTCCGATGATGACGACAGTAAACATATCCACATCTTCCGGATCAAAATCTTCAAGTGTCGTTATCTTCACACTTTGATCTTCACGTCCAGCCTGACGCACATAACCAACAACAGTATGGGGATTGCGTTCCTGCAAGAATATCTCTTTGAGACGGTACAGTTGCCAATAACGTCCACTGCTCTTGGGATTGTAGACGGCAGTGACGAAGTCTCCTATGGCAGCAGACTTGATTCGTTTTTCTATCAAACTCCATGGTGTCATCAAATCACTCATGCTGATCACACAGAAATCGTGGCCCATAGGAGCACCTAGTAGAGCCGCCGCTTTTTGAAATGCAGAAATACCTGGCAATGGAATGATTTCGACGTCAGACTGACGCTCTCTCTTCATTTCATAAATAAGCGGAGCCATGCCATAAATGCCCGCGTCGCCACTTGAAATCACACATACGGTCTTCCCCGATTCAGCAAGATTGAAAGCCTGTTCCGCACGTGCCTTCTCCTTCTTCATTCCTGTATCCACACACTCAGTGCCAGGCTTCAAATATGGTGTGATAAATTGAAAATAGTATTTATACCCCACCACCACATCACTGTCTTTGACTGCAGCAAGGACAGCTGGAGTTATATCCTCTGGTGATCCGGGCCCGATACCTGCCACATATATTTTCATATCATTTCTTGAATTTAAGAGCCAAACTTATATACAACGATCGTCCAGGACTGACAGTTGAATAATTTGAATTCCAATAGGAATCATCAACTTCATCGAAAAGATTTTCTATTCCTATTCCTGGTTCAAGAATAAACTTATCCATTGTTATTGCATGACGTGTATTCAAATCCCATTGGCTATAACCGTCAGCATAACCGTATGTGCTGCTGAATCGTCGGCCTTGGACATGTCCGTCCAATGCAACATTTAAATGATATTTATTCCATGTTTTATCAAATGACACATTCACATTGCCGACGTGACGCACTGCCTTGTCCACTTCTCCGTCGGTGAATGTGTATCCGCCTCCAAATGTCAATCCTACTTTTGTAATAAACTTTGCATTCGCGCTCACACCTCTTAACAAAGCGGTATCAATATTGGATCTCTGACGAATTGTTTTCCACTCCTTGCTTAACTCAGTCAACTCCGGATCTGCATTTATCTCATCTTCTGAAAGCGTACGATAATTAATCATATCACGGATTTGATTTATGAATCCTGTTACGCCGACATTCATCCATTTGTTGCCATACTCAATGTTGACAGTACCGAAATGGTTCTTCTCCGCTTTCAAAGATGGATTATTAATTGTGTAACGGCTACTTGTCTTAGCCTGGTCGGTTGCATAAAGTTGAGAAAGCGATGGTGTGCGATAACCTCCAGCATAACTTGTGCGGATTCTAAAACCACCTACATGATAGAACAAACCTATGTTTGGAGTGACATGGCTTTCGAAATTAGTATTGTACGTATAGCGAACACCGACCACAGCTTCAAATCCCTTCACGATTTTCAACTCCTCCTGTACGAAAACATTATACGTATTTGTTGATTCATCAGAGATGTTATCACTTTCACTATCGAGTGATTCCTGCACAAACTCCAGACCTCCTGAAAGTTTATTCCATTTAGCGAGACGGAAGATTCCTTTCAGTGTCTCATTTACAGAGTTAGTCTGCTTACGAGTCTCATCATAAGCCTCTTTCTCTGCTGTTTGCCAATAGTCGTATTTCGACGTGAAATTATCACTAATCACATCCAAGAAAATATCAATGCTATCGTTGGGATTCCAAAGCAAACCTCCACCATACGAATAAGAATTGTGGTGAAGATCATAAGTATAAGCATTTTTGGAGGAGTATGTGTAGGATATATCTCCTGTCGACTTATCTGTACTCTTTTTTTGAGTGAATGAGATTGCACTTTGAGGACGAGCCGTCACATAGTCATAATAATTACCAGACACATACATCTGCCATCTATTATTGAATCGCCATTCCAACTTCTCACTGAGATTATGGCTTTGGAATCCTTGTGACATTGGTCGTCCATTCAACTTAAGAACAGATGTTTCATTTCCATCTTTATCAGTTTCGGTAAACTCTTGGTAATGGTTGATCTGCCAGTTGTCTGCCTTACGGTAATTATAGGATGTGAAACTAGAGAATTTTCCTTTTGAAACAGACACATTAGCATCTTGATTCATGCGTCCATGATTCATAACTTTAGTGCGTGAAGAAGCAGAAACATCATCCTTAGATTCATCAGTGATGATGTTAATCACACCAGCGATTGCATCACTACCATACAATGCACTCGCAGCCCCACTGAACACCTCTATTCTTTTGACGTTATCCATGCTGACACGACTCCAACGGTCGTCTCCACTTACACGTTTGCCATTCACCATAATAAGCAAATAATCATCGCTGACTCCGTTGAAATTCACAAAATCACCCATGCCATTAGTATGCATAGTAATATTTGGAGACAATTTGCTTAAAGCCTCTTGAACATTAGTCGCTTGCACATTTTTAAGATCAGTGGCAGACAACACCTTGACCGCCACAGGTGAATTGTCAGCTGTGTGATACGTTCCAGTACCTGTCACAACTAAAGGATTCAACTCTATTGATGACATCAGACTATCATACTGAGCAAAAGCTTCTAATGTGAGGCTGAAGAACAAAACGATATGTAAAAATCTATTTATCATCCAACTTACTGAATTTATTTCCCTTCACTAATCCTTTTCCATATTTTCTCCTCTACCCCATTGTCGACATTCAGTTTGCGTGCCAAAACAAAAAAATAGTCACTGAGACGGTTGACCAAGGCTAAAACATTGTCGTCGACTTTTGCTCCATGCTCTATTAACCTGACTATATTCCGTTCTGCTCTACGACAAACTGTGCGGCAGACATGTGCGTAGGCAGCCCCACGTGAACCACCGGGCACGACAAACAGTTTCGTTGGAGGCAACAGTGTCTGAATATGATCAATCTCACGTTCTATCTCATCAATCATTTCCAAAGTCACCACATTGCCCTCACGAATCTCTGTTTGTGAATTATCCGTTGCCAAATATCCGCCCACAACAAATAAATTTGACTGAACATCAGCCAAGAATTCCATATCAGCAGAATCATCGCAATATGTAATCAGCAAGCCGACGTGGGAGTTTAACTCATCAACAGTACCATAACATTCAAGTCGCTGGCTCGCTTTGCTAACTCTCACTCTGCCCACAAGAGAAGTCTCACCTTTATCTCCGGTTTTTGTGTAAACCTTCATTACTTAATGATTTTGTAGTATTTTGGTTCATAAGTCGGCAATAGTTCAGGATGAAATGCCTTAACAAAATCAGCCAAAATATAGTGAGGTTGCACACCACCCAGCTCACGATATGGAGTTTCACTTAGATTACAGAAAACAACCTGATTGTTCTTGAACGCCTCCATTGTAGCATAACGCTCATCCTCAGCCGCAAGATCATTAAGTGTATATTCTCCACTATGGGCTCCATCAGTCTGCCAGAAATCAGCGTTTAAACCTTTGACATAAACCGACTCGAAATCTTCAGTGACACCACCAGACTCTGAGTTATCCTTCATGATATACTCAGTTCCTGCGTCGCTAAAAATCTGAGCCATATAGCTTTTTCCTCCGACAAAATACCATCCGTCACGAATCTGTCGACCAGAGATAACTGTCGGCAATTTGTCTGATTTTTGTGCCGCTACCTCGTCTTTTAGTTTCAAATACTTAGTTTCGATATCAGCAAACACAGCATTTGCACGACGTGTCTCACCAGTAAGAATTCCAATCAATTTAATCCACTCAGCCTGTCCCAACGGATCAGTCTCCTTGTAGCCATGATGAGAAATCAAAGGAATATTGCAATCTTTAAGGACTTCAAATCCTCCATGTTTGCTGGCTGAAACAAATATATAATCAGGTTTGGATGCGACTACAGACTCAAGGTCAAAGTTTCCTTCTTTGCCAATCTTCACCGTCGAACCATTTTTTATCTGCTCTTTCATTTTTGGAGAAAAGAGATTCTTAAGAGAGTTCATACCAACTATCTTATCCTCAAGCCCTAATGCTTCGAAATTGCCAAGCTGAAGAGCTGTAGTGCAAATGAATCTGCTTGATGGATTAGAAATCACAATCTCCTCCGTTTTTTTCATTTTCGCATTTGGATCAGGATTGCATATAGAGACGTGGACACCATCCTCCTTATAATCAACCTTCAAACCCTTGGCATACTTGATCACAATAGTATCACTATACTCATCACTATGAGCCAATACTGAATCATGCTGAGCAAAAAGTTCGTCAGCAGTACAATTTTTCATTGCATCCTTATGATTTACACAAGAATACAAACTAAAAACGGTAACAATAAATAGTAAATATTTCTTCATTTTAGAAAACTCAAAATAGGGGAACGGGTGTTATTCCCGTCTCCCCTATTGGATTTAAACATCTTAAATGGCAATTATATACGATTTGTCCAAACACGCTTATTTTTCATACGCTCGTCCTACAGACTCGCGTTTGATGGAGGGATTAGGGCCAAATAATCAAACATGGGCCCTTAACAATCCTCATTTGGGACAACTACTATATAATCTCCCTTTTTTTATTCTTCTGGGTACATTGAATGATATGCGTCCTCCAAGAAATCAGCATTCTTTGTATGATTAATCCATACGTTAAGCACACCAGGGATTTCAAGAAGTCCTGATGGCTCATTGTTAGCACCAAGAGGAACATTTGCAGTGTAACCATTGTGAGCAAAATACTCAAACCAGCTGTCATCCTCGCCGTCTTCATTGCCCCAATACTCATCTCCCTGACCTGCCATGTCATTGTGAGCGTGGTCTCCAGCAATTGACATCAAACAGTGAAGGTAAATATCACCAGATGTCTTGCCTGCACTCTTCATATTCTCATGAACATCATACTTGTATGTGTTTGGAGCATCAACTGTTCCTACAAAGTAGTTGTCGCTATACTTCTGTAGAGCTGTCTGCAACTGAGTGTAGCGGACATTTGCCTTGAATGCATCATAGCTATCAGGATTACCGTGACCCATGAAAGCGACAACACCCTTAGCAACCTCATCCTTGCAAACATCATTCAACTGTTTTGCTACCTCATCCACATCATTGCCATCACCTTCGAATGTGTTAAGCAAAGGCATACCCAAGAAGATAGCTTTGTCAGCATCCAACTTTGCCAAATAGACATCATCAAGATGTGCAGACGCGATGTAACCATTGTTCATGAACTTCTTCACACAAGCCACAACGTTAGCAAACTCCTCACCTGGGATAACCTGTAAAGACTGGACATAGATCTTTGCATACTTAGCAGCTCCGATAGCGTGAAGCAAATAACGTGGCTCATAGTAGTCGCGAGCCTCACCGTTCTCTCCTGCACTTGCACGATTGATACAGATGTCTGATGAGAAGCAGACATAAACGTCGGCATTAGGGAACGCCGCCTCGTAAGCCTTCTTTGTCGCATCAAATGCAGCAAACGAATTGCTCCATGTCGAACCGAATGCCACCAATAGGACAGCCTCATCCTTACCCGACTTTGTTTTCTGTTCAGCAACAACCTTGTCGTTTACCTCGTACTCAGAAACGATGTTCTTTGCACTTTCATCCTCATCATCACAAGATGTGAAAACTGATGCTGCGGCAAGTACAGCCATCATAATGAAAAATTTAATCTTCATTTTCGTTATTATTTTTTGAAATTTTTGAATTATATGTTTTTAATTTTTTTCCTTGCTTGAAACGAATGTTCAGACCTGCAAAAACTGTCGTACCCGGACTTTTTGAACCCAGATGGTACGGATGCATCGTCCGATCAACATAGTTGAATATGTTATCCACTCCTAACTCAGCACGATAAGCCAACTTAGAACTCTCTTTGCCAAAATCATGGGTAGTGTTCAATCGACACAGACCAAATGGCTTTCCATTTCCATTGTTCTCATAGTAACGTGTGCTACTACCACGAGCACTGAGATTTAACCCCAATTTGTATTTAGCGTTGAATTTATGGGAGTATATAGCCGACGCACTCCATTTATGGTGAGCCATTCCATCGATAATCACCTCTTTCATTTTGTCGTGGTCAGAATCATATTGATGAGCTTTAGTGTCGAGATAGCTATAAGATGTTTTAAGCGTAAAATCCTTATTGATCTTATATGCGACGTCGATGTCTTCACCCCACGTCATCGCATCTTCCATATTCCTATACATACGAGCCTGAACCTTTCCACTACCGTCTCCCATATAAGCCATCTGCACATCCGAAGGAATCTCCTCTACAGGGACATTCACAAGAGCGATCATGTTATCAAGACGATTAATATATCCTGTAAGCGAAACAGTGACTGCCTTTCCTCGATATTCACCAGACAAACTCCAATAATTGCTCGTCTGCGGCTTAAGTTCGACGTTGCCCATATTGAAAATCGTACTGCTTCCCATCACGTGAAGATAACGGTAGTACATCTCCTTGACAGTAGGTGTCTTAAATCCTTGACTCCAACCAAGACGAATACGGAAGTCACCCAAAGAGAACATAGTACTCAACTTTGGGGTAAGACGGAAGCCAAAACCTTCGTTGACTACCAATCGCAGACCAGCAGTAAGATTAAACCATTCAATTTTATCAAACTCATCCTGGACATAGGCAGCCGCAGTCCAGTTGCTAGCCGAGCCCTCAACTGTTCTCAAAGGAGCATGCAAATAGTCCCAACGATACTCCAAACCACTGTTCAATGTGTTTTTATTGGGAAGATGGAAAACACCTTTAGTTTGAACCATAACACGTTGCTGATCACTCTGAAGATTTGTCTGGTCAGGATAAAAAGGGACGGAATACCACTCGCCATTCAAATCACCGTACTGTTCTCCTTCAAGTTTCATAAACTCATACGTACGAGCAGTATACTTGTAATAATAGTCATGAAGATTCCAATCGACATCGACACTCAAAATATCCTTTTTCTTTTCATCTAGAGTCCACTTTCCACCCAACGATGCACTAGCATTTCGATACATAAGATTGTAGGTATAGACGTCGCAACTTGGATATTTGCCATCAGTAGGACGGAAGATTGTCTTAGTGTAGAATGAACCGTCGGCGTACAGTTCTGTATTTTTATTTGGATTGTAAATCAAACGTTCAGCAATCTGCCAATTCGTATATTCATTGACAGTCTTAGTGCGAGTATCCTCCAAAATTTTACCCTCTGCAAATTGTCTCGCCGTATTCTGCCAACCATCAGTATGTTGCAACTGGAAATTTGTATAGCTAGTGACTTTACCAATACCGATGTTTATTCCATTATGCTGACGCAAATCATTGTGCATGCCATATCTGGTAGTATTTTCCAACTGCAGACCTTCATTATCACGCTTTTTAGTGATGATATTGATCACGCCAGCCATAGCATCACTGCCATATAAAGCAGACTGTGCCCCTTTCACAATCTCAATACGTTCAATATTGTGGGGATCAATCAAGCCAAGGTCATTCTCACCACCCACGTCGCCATGGATACGTTTGCCATCAATAAGGATAAGGATATAATTGTTGCCAAGGCCATTCAATTGCATCTGGCTACCCATGTCACCTTGGTCGAAAGCAAAAGAGGCAGTAAGTCCACCAAGGATATCCTCAATAGATTTACCACCGTAACTATCAAGCATTTTACGTGTGATCACCTCAGTTTGGACAGGAGCATTCTTCAGCAGACGCTCCGTGCCTGTACCGGTAATCACAACCTCACTTAGGACAGAATCTTTATCAAGGATCTGTCCATACCCGTGCATCTCCTTCGCAAACAGACACAAAGGAGCATGACACACCAAGCCCACTAGGGCAATATGTGCTAAACTAAAATATGATTGCATAAGTAGATGACCCCTATCCTGGGAGTTTGTTATCACTTAATTAGACGTGGCAGGTATTCTGGCTTCCCCAGAGTCGACGTCTTCCCAACACCGTTGTGTCAGTGACATTTTTTGTCGCCTCCCTTTCTACGGGGGTCACAGCTGCAGGAACAGCTCAGGTCTTACACCTGATTCCCTTGAGCATGACGCAATTGTCATGTTACCAAATCTGGGCGCAAAATTATACTTTTTCAGAAAGAATCACAAGAAAGAGCTATATAATCTCCATTTCTATTTATCGTTATCATCAGCGTCTCCATAAAAAAAGGCCGACTCCATCAGGAATCGGCCCTTATATCATTATCAACGTTGTCGTAAACGTATCAAATTACTTTCTGATCAAAAGTTTAGACGCTATCTTACCCTCTGCGTTCTTTACCACTACAGCCACAGCCTTGTCATTGCTAGTAGCCACAGCGCCATTCATATTATACACACCAACAAGATCAGCATTCTCTACAACAAGAGAACCAGCCTCATCGAAGTATGCTACGAAATCAAACGCATCGTTAGCGATGTTCTCATACTTTACATCACCCAAAGAGAAAGCAGAGAAGAAGACATCATCAACCAAATAACCAGCCAAACCTGGCTTATAGATCAAATCAAATGATGTTGCTCCAGCAGGAACCTCAACCTCGCTCTCAAACACAGTCCAGATTGGCTTGATTGTATCCTTTGCCAAATCTACGTACTCACCTGTGTTGAACAAAAGCATGATAGGAATATCCCCTGAAGAGAAATCTTCTGCATCCTTCCAGTAATTCTTCTCGTTCTTGTGCTTCTTGATAAGCATCTTTGAATAGAATTTCTCTGTCTTCTCTGGAATCTGGATACCTGGGAACACGATAGAGTCACGGTTTGTCTCAACCTGCAATCCATGTAGCTGTTCGTCATCGATATATCCAGAACCATCCTGGTCTCTTTCGTAGAGCTTACGGAAGTCTCTGAACGCAGCCAAAGCAGGGATGGCATTATCGTCACAATAACTAGCATACTCCGGAGTAACCACACCATTTACACCACCTATGAATTTAGGCTCAAAATCTGTGTTTGTTCCATTAGGATAAATATCTGAGACGTCATTAGTCTCAAAGTAGAACTCACCTAGACCAATACCGTCGAAACTCTCAGCGTAGAATGGCTTGCCTTCCTTCATAGGAACGAATCCCAAATTCTTGATATATGGGAATTCAGACATGTCACCCTCCAAATACTCACGAGCATATGATACAATGATACCCTCAAGTGTTGTAACTGATGGATGAGAGAAAATATACTTTGTTACATTAACCCACTCGCCTGTAACGCCCCATTTAGCGTCAACCATGCTATAAGCCTCACTCTTAGTGCAGTTAATCTTATCCAAGCTTGCCTCTGTCTCAGAAAGTCCGATGATCCACAATGGCTTGTTACCTTCTTTAATCAAATTCACCTCAGAATGAGAGTCAGGAATTTTGTACTCGAAAACCATGACATAGTTCTCAGCCAAATTCAACGGTTTATCTGGATTAAACTTCAAACGAACATCCAAATAATGACGAGACAACTGCTTATAAACCACAACGTTCTCCCCAGCAACAGTTGTATCAAACATTTCACTAGGCACTTTTTTACCGAGATCATCGTATGGCACATAAGAGACGTTCTTAGTCATTTTTCCATCCTTAACAACCCAGTAAGCGTTGTCGTAGTCAAGTTCTGCGAACGCAGACAATGAAGTCAATGCAGAAACAAGAAATAGAATAAGTTTTTTCATAAACCACTAATTATTATTTTATAAGCACAGCCAAAACCGGCATAAACCAGTTTTGGCTGCTGAATTATATCAGTCAAATAAGACTATTACTTAACAATCAACTTCTCTGTTGTTGCAAATGAGTTGCTTACTACAGATACGAAGTAAACACCAGCTGCATTCAACTCGATTGTTGCAGTTGAGTTAGCCTCAACCTCCTGAGAGTAAACCACAGCACCAAGTGAGTTAACAACCTTAACTGTTGAGTTCTCTGATACAGACACGTTGAATACGCCGTCTGTTGGGTTTGGAGCGATCACAGGAGCTGCAACGCTTGCGTAATCCTCAGTAGACTGGAAGTTAGGGTTGCCCTTGATCTTGAATGAACCCATACCTGAGAATGAAGTCAAGAAAGCAAAAGAAAGCTTGTGCTCACCAGCCTCAGCGAAATGCAACTTATACTTAATATTCTTATTGTAAGCGTTGTATGGAGTAACCCAATCCCAAACGTTGTAGTCACCATTCTCATCACCACCCTTACAAGTCTGCAAATACAAAGCCTGGTAACGAGTATCCTCTCCATCAGCTGTAACCAAACCTGGCTTACCGTCTACAGCGATAGCGAATGTGTTGTAATCCTTGTGGTCGCAAGCGTATACCTCAAACTCGTAGTCACCTGCTCTCTTAACATCGATTGTGTAAGTTACCCACTCACCGTTTCCGATGTAACCCAAAGTCTTATAAGCTGTTGACTTATCCTTTGAAGAGTAGCCGATATCGAAGAACTCACCTGGACGGAAGTTATCCTGTGTACCAGCGTCACCTGCGTTACAAGGCTTTGTATTATTGATGTCATTTCCAGGACATGCCCAATCCTCATCGTAATCGAAGTAAGCGTTGTCCTGACCACCCTTGTCGTACGCACCAAGATCAAGGATGAAATCTTCCTTGCCATCAAACACCTGTGCCGACTCGTATGGAGTAGACTCACACTTCTTCCAGTTATCACCCTTCTTCAAATTCTCTCTGATGTAGTTACCTGCCTGAGAGAAGCTCAAGTTGCCATAACCACCACCTGTAAATGTACCAGATGACTCACCCTTATCTGCCCAGCTCCAGTTAGCCCAGCTGATGATCTGGCCACCAAGGTTCTGTCCGTTA
The DNA here is from genome assembly GCA_024401565.1 of Paludibacteraceae bacterium. Classification (GTDB taxonomy): domain Bacteria; phylum Bacteroidota; class Bacteroidia; order Bacteroidales; family Paludibacteraceae; genus UBA1723. Next base: position 32,948 of record JAKSKU010000013.1, on the reverse strand, counting down.
GCAACCTGTAACATATGGTCTCCTGCCTTTGTATCGCAACCAGAATCTCCTGTGTGGCTTGAAAGACCCCACTCGCTAATGAATACAGGAACGAATGCAGCAGCACCAGACATGATACCAAGATATCTCTGCTGGTCACCAGCGTAGTGGTGGAAGCTGTACATCAACTGCAAATCCTTGAAGCTGTCCTTGATCTCTAGTGGATCCTGGAATGCGACAGTCACATCCTGGTCCCACTGAGGTGTACCTACTAGAACTACAGCATCTGGTGTGTACTGAGCAATTGTTGGAAGTACATTTGCTGCGTATTTCTTAACCCAATCCCATACCTTGTGGAACGCTGCTGGAGCTCCATCCTTATCCTCGTTAGGCTCATTACAGATCTCCCAGATCACATGCTTGTAACCTTTCTGCTTTACATAAGAACCCATTTCGTTGAAGAAATCATTGTAGCCGCTATAATCACCTGCATTTGGATTACCTGGAGTCAAAATGTGCCAGTCTACAATACAGTACATACCTAGAGCTGCAGTGTAGTCAATACAGTTCTTAACCCAATTCTTGTCAACACCAGAACCCTCATTGATGTACATAGCGATACGTGCCATGTTAGCACCTTCCTTCTTCATGTTCTCGAAGTCCTTCTGGTCGTCATAACAACCCTTGAACCATGAGCCATGTGTTGACCAACCTCTTAGCTGAATAGGCTCGCCCGACTCAGATGACAACTGGTTGCCTACCAACTTAAGCTTACCCCACTGCTGAACGTAATTGTTGCTTACTGGATTACTTGAATAATCCAAAGCGAATGACTGCATGCAGAACATCGCAGTCGAAACTAATGTAAAAAGTTTTTTCATATTTATTGTTTTGTTTTAATTCAGGACAAAATCAATCACTCATAAAATCACATAGTAGTATTCATTAAGTGCGCTCCAAATATATACATAAATTTTCAAAAGCAAAGAATAAAAACCAATATTTTGCATAAAAATCGTCCAAAGATATCATAAAACGAAAAGGAGACGCAAATATTCACGTCTCCTCCATAAATCTTATGATTTAAATTCTGTTACCAGCGGTTGCTGCTTCCTGAACTGAGTTGGGACAACGAACTTGAAGAGATTGTCGCTTTCTCCTTATACTGGTTTTCAAACAAATCTAAATCGACGTCGGATGTTGTGGTATAGAATGAGTAACCGTTCAACGATGATCCGTATGCGAAAAGGATTTTCGACAAAGCTACTGGCACTTTGCACGCCGCAATCACATCTCCTGATGTGTTGGCAACACACAACGTTGCTCCTGCTGACACTGAACATGATGTGTTGGTGATTGAGTTTGCACATGTCGGCTTCACATCCTGATTCCACATTCCCGCGCTGCTTGGCCCGAGAACCAACAATGTACCACCTGTATGCTTCTGATAACAGTTGCTTCCATCTCCGGCATCGATTGGTGATGATCCGCACGCAATCACAAGGCCTCCAGTCATCTCAATGCTTCCGTTTGAGTCCAAGCAATCGTGGTCTCCTGATGATGAGCAAGCCCACATCTGTCCGCCTGTGATTCTCAACATTCCTGTATTGTCAGTTGTGACGTTCAAGCAGTCGTCTGTTGTTGTGATGTGGAGATAACCTCCGTTGATATAGATATTAGCACCTTCAAGTCCTTCGTATGCGCTCTTCACTCTGATTGTTCCATTGTTGATTGTCAAATCTTCCTCCGAATGTAATCCGTCATCAGATGTGTCGACGGTAAGGTTTCCTCCTTCAACCACTAAATTTGAATTGGCGTGGAATGCGTCATCCTTGGCATCCACAACGATTGTTCCACTGTTGACTGTGATATTCTCTCCGACGAATGCTTTAGGATTTCCTGCATATTTATTTGAGTTTCCATCACTCATTCCTCCTCCAAAACCACCAGGTCGGTTGCTTGATGAAGACGACGAAGAAGATGTAGCAGTTCCATTAGTTGTGACGTTAATAGTCAAAGTTGAATTGTCTGCCTTCCCTGCTCCGATTATCAAATCAGCGTCGGCTTTAACTCCTTTCGCTCCGTTTGAAGTTGTCAAAGTGATTTCTCCCGCAGTCAGATAAACATTATTGCCTTTGATACAACGGCCTTCAGTATAGTCAGTGGAAGTTTTGGAAGAAGAACCACCAAATCCGCCACCCCAACCGCCAAATCCACCTGTATTGCCAGTAGACGTTGAAGTTGTGGCTCCAGTGTAGTAGCCACCATCATTGGTAATATTCACTACTCCACCCTTAATCGTAACGTCGCCATCAGCGGTGATTCCTTTCGACGCAATTGCATTCTTGCCAAGTGTGAAGTCGATTTTACCATTGCTCATCACAACTCCCTTATCGGTCTTGATGGCAGCAGAATATGAGGTGTCACCGTCGGCAATTAGAGAAGTGCCATCGATACTCATTATAATCTCACCACCAGCGATTTCAATATCTGCAAGTGACGTTTTCAAGCCCTTTGCTGCAGCTCCAGTCATAGTGATATCAACCTTTCCTCCTTTCACCACGATTGATGAATCAGATTTCAATGCCTTCACATCGTCAGCGGACGAATTGAAAACAAAATCTCCATTTTCAATCAAGATTGATTCAGAAGCGTCGACACCATCACCAGTCACCCCGGAAATATTCAATTTGCCACCATACATCTGCAAGCCATCACTATTCAAGCCATCTCCTGCAGCTGAAGTGATATTGACGGTACCGGCATAGAATTCCGTCTTCTTTGAAGAATTAATTGCATGCTTTGTGTTTCCGGATATGCTAAGTTCACCGTTGCCACCCAATTCACCAAATTTCAACTTCGACTTTGCATAGATGCATCCTTTATAAGAAGAGGCCTGAGCGTCGGAAAGTTTAGACGAGCCTTTCAACTCCACATTAGTGGCATACGATTCACCATCAGAACCAAGATTGATCACGATTGGCGACGACGACTTGCTCGACAACGAAAGATTGTCCATCACAAGAGTAAATGCTCTGTCGGGAGTTATTGAGAAGGATCCGTCAGTGGAAGATCCTGAAAGATAATAAACTACACTCTTTTTATCCTGTGCCGACGTGAATGTGACATTAGCTCTGTCAGCAGAGAACGAAATATTGTCATATATATAATCATTGACTGAAACTTTATCTCCGTCGAAAGTGACAAAAATAGTGTCCGACTTGCTTGCGTCCAACGAAAAATCAGCATACGATATTTCTGGCACCTTGATCTCCTTGTCGACGTTGCCAGAAATATGCATCACACCGTCGACAAACTTAATTAGGTTGATATCCTCGATATTGAAAGATTCAGATGAACCGTCAAGATAGATATTCATCTTGTCCTGGGCAAACGAAATCAAAGCAGCGAGTGAAGTTGCTGACAAAATCAAACGTTTTTTCATAGCTTCTCAATTTTAAGTGTTGAACCTCCGATTTTCACCCAATAGATGCCAGCAGCCAAACCACGGACATCAATCTCACCTTTCTGCGACACCTTCTGGGATAGCATTACCCTACCGTCGGCAGAAAAAATCAGAACATCCTCAGTTCCGTCGACCTCAACCATCAAGATTTCAGCCACAGGATTAGGATAGACACTCAACCTCTCATCCGAAATCTGGTTGACATCAGAAACCTCCACGTTAGAGAAACTCAATTTCTCAACATCCTTAAGATCAATCTTCTGGATTTCATCAGTTCCATTTTTCTGGATTAACATACTACGATTGGAGAAAGACACTCCTCCCGTCTCATCAAGCGTGAACGATTTTTCTTCACCGCTTTTCAATTCCGTCTTCACCGTCGTGACTGTTTTCGCAGACAATCCACAGCAAAGAATACAGAACGCTGCAATTAAATTAAACTTACCCATAAACCTACCTATTATAAATATATGTCAGATTGATTGCAAACAAGTTGTAAACCTGTGTGCCAGATTTATAGCGTCAAAACTAAAAAAGAAAAATCAAAACACCAACACTATAAAATACGTTTGGTACACCAATCAATTCTTTTTTGTACTTTTTTCCTATCCATAAGAGGCATATATCAAACGAAATGCGTCATTTACAAATGCGTAAAAACTGGCAAAAGCATAAAAATTGAGAGATTGACACCCACTAATAAACAATAATTTATTATCTTTGCCCGGTAAAACGATAAAATTTTAATACATTATAAAGATTATGGCTTCACAGGAAGATGCATTCAAAGCATTAGTTTCGCACTGTAAGGAGTATGGTTTTGTATTCCCATCAAGTGAGATTTATGGAGGTTTGGCAGCTGTTTACGACTACGGTCAGAACGGTGTAGAGTTGAAGAACAACATCAAGAAATACTGGTGGGACAGCATGACATTGCTACACCAGAACATCGTGGGTATCGATGCTGCAATCTTTATGGAGCCAACTACATGGAAGGCTTCTGGTCACGTTGACGCATTCAACGACCCATTGATCGACAACCGTGATTCAAAGAAGAGATATAGAGCTGACGTTCTAATCGAGGATCAGATCGCAAAATACGAGGAAAAGATCAACAAGGAGGTTGAGAAGGCAGCCAAGAAGTTTGGTGACGCTTTCGACAAGGAGCAGTTCCTTTCAACAAACCCACGCGTTAAGGAGTACACAGAGAAGAAGGATGCTCTTCACGAGCGTTTCGCTAAGGCTCTTAACGACAACAACCTTGATGAGCTAAAGCAGATCATCCTTGACGAGGAGATCGTTTGTCCTATTTCAGGAACAAGAAACTGGACTGACGTTAAGCAGTTCAACCTAATGTTCAAGACTCAGATCGGTGCTTCTGCAGACAACACAATGGATGTTTACCTACGTCCTGAGACTTGCCAGGGTATCTTCACAAACTTCTTGAACGTACAGAAGACTGGACGTATGAAGATTCCTTTCGGTATCGCACAGATCGGTAAGGCATTCCGTAACGAGATCGTTGCCCGTCAGTTCATCTTCCGTATGCGTGAGTTTGAGCAGATGGAGATGCAGTTCTTCTGCAAGCCAGGCACAGAGATGGAGTGGTTCAAGCACTGGAAGGCATTCCGTTTGAAGTGGCATAGAGCTCTTGGTCTAGGAGATCAGAAGTACCGTTACCACGATCACGACAAGTTGGCTCACTACGCTAACGCAGCTACAGATATCGAGTTTGAGATGCCATTCGGTTTCAAGGAGGTTGAGGGTATCCACTCACGTACAAACTGGGATTTGAGCCGTCACGGACAGTTCTCAGGAAAGAAGCTTGAGTACTTCGATCCAGAAGACAACAAGTCTTACATCCCTTACGTAATCGAGACTTCTATCGGTGTTGACCGTATGTTCTTGTCAGTTCTTGCTGGTTCATACAAGGAAGAAGTTGTCAAGGAGGGTGACACTCGTGTCGTTCTTAACTTGCCAGCAGCTTTGGCTCCAGTTAAGTGTGCCGTTCTTCCATTGTTGAAGAAGGATGGTCTACCAGAGAAGGCACAGGCAATCATGAACGAGTTGAAGTTCGATTTCCGTTGCGCTTACGAGGAGAAGGATACAATCGGTAAGAGATACCGTCGTCAGGACGCTATCGGTACTCCATTCTGTATCACTGTTGACCACCAGACTTTGGAGGACAACACAGTGACTGTACGTTACCGCGACACTATGGAGCAGGAGCGTATCAGCGTAGATGCTCTTCACAGCAAGATTGCTGAGGCAGTATCTATGAGAAACCTTTACAAGAAGATGATGCAGGACTAATTTGAGTCCCGTTCATTATAAAAAAAGCCTTGGCACGTGAGTGCCAGGGCGTTTTTTAAACTTTTGTCCTAAATTTTAGTCCTTAAATCAATAACAAAAATGAAAAAGCTTATCACAGCGGTATTGATGATACTGCTAACTACTTATGTTTATGCTCAGCCTATCTGTTTCGCAAAGGTTGCAGCTCAGTACAGTAATTTCTCTTCAGACGGTTCTGAATCAATGTTAGGAATACGTGGAGCTATCGGCAGCTACGTTCCTCTTGGCCAGTCGTCATTCTATTTTCAGCCACAACTTGTGTACGCTCAAAAAGGTCAGGATGCAGGAAAATTCCTAGACAAATGCAAGATCCACTACGCAGAAGTTCCTTTGAACATTGGTGCTTTGATCAAATTCACACGCAATATCGGCCTTGGCCTGATGGTTGGCCCTTATGTTTCCGTAGGTGTTGCAGGAAAGAGTGACAATCCAGAAATGACTGAAGATCTATTCAATAAAATTAGTAGATTCGACGCAGGTTTGAACGCTGGAATACAGTTCCACATCTGGAAGATTTTTGTGTTTGCCGACTACGATTGGGGTATGCGTAATCTTATGCACTCACCAGACCTTGAATTAGGTGAAAACTTGACAACACGTGCTGGAGCAATCGGTATTGGATTCGCATATTAAAGACGAAGACGATGGTTATCAAAATTCAATTTATAAAACTCAAAATGTAAATTGATTTTTAGATTTCTCAAAAATATAGCCGTTTCAGAGACTTAACTAAAGTTCTGAAACGGCTTTGTTCATAAAAAGAGAATGCTTATGGACGCCAAAATTGCAGCCCACACATTACAAATATAACAAATCCCTATATTGGGCTATTGAATAGAGGTCATAAAAAGTGTACCTTTGCAAACGATAAATGTAATGATGATGACACTTTCGGTTGTATTGATTATGTTTTTAGCCACACTTAAAGGCATTGTGTTTGGAGAGTCAAATGATCCGATTCCAAACGCATATGTCTCTGTTATCGGTTCAGATAAAGGGACATTTACTGACAGTGATGGCAGATTTATATTAGAAGACTCTATTTCCACAAATAGCGAAATTGTTGTGGAATTTGCCGGATACAAATCCGACACAGTCGCCATGACTCCAACACGCGAATTCAAAATCAATTTGAGGCCAATATCTTTGGAAACAGTCACCGTCTCCGCAAAAAACGGCCTGTCAAACATGCGCACCACTCTCATCCAGACACAATCAATAGGCGTGGGCGAGATATTCCGCGCCGCATGCTGCAACCTAAGCGAAAGTTTCCAAACAAACGCATCCGTGGATGTCTCTTACTCCGACGCAGCCACAGGAGCCAAGCAGATCCGTCTGCTCGGATTATCCAACCAATATGTGCAGATGACGGTGGAGAAGATCCCCGCATTCCGTGGTCTTGCCATGCCGTACGGGCTCAGCTATATCCCAAGTTCTCTGCTCAGTAGCATCCAAATCTCAAAAGGAAGCGGATCTGTTGTAGACGGTTACGACGCCATGTCGGGGCAGATCAACATTGAACTGAAAAAGCCGCAGAACACCGACAGGCTTAACGTCACCGGCTTCATCGACAGCAAATCAATGTACCAGGCCGACGCATTGTTCTCCCACCGTTTTTCCGACAGCACCTCCACCCTACTCTTCGCCCACTATAATGGAGAGATTAAATGTGGCGACGGGAATGACGACTCCTTTATGGATATGCCGGACACCAAACAGGTGAATATCTTCAACCGTTGGTTTGCAAGCAGAGGTATTCTCCGCCAACAAGTCGGAGTCAAGTATATCGGTGAGAGACGCAAGTCTGGCCAGATGGACGACATGCCGAATCCATACAAAGTGACAGTCAACACAAACAGATTCGAAGTGTTCACCAAAGACGGATTCATCATCGACCCGAAGAAAAACCGTAGCGTCGGCATCATACTTTCCGCATCGTACCACGACATGGAGAGCATCTACGGACGAATTCCCTACGACGCAAACGAACTCTACACCTATCTCAACGCCATATACCAAAGCGATCTGAATGAAAAACTGGAGTTGAAATGCGGTCTGAACGAAGTCATCGACAATCTTGACGAAAAGATAACTTCTTTAGGATCAAGCACAAACGAAAGATCAATCGGAGCATTTTCAGAACTAACATTCAAGCCGACAAAGAAAATCTCCGCAATCTTAGGGTTAAGAGAAGACCACATCAACACCGACAGCTGGTTCACAACCCCACGTCTGCACATGATGTATTCCCCGACGGAAGAGATACAGATCAGAGGATCAGTATCATACGGAAGCCGCACACCACATCTATACGCTGAGAATCCATCACTTTTGATCTCAAGCAGACAAATCATATTGGCAGAAGAATTGAAACGAGAGAAAAGTTGGAACTACGGAGTGAGCGCCCAATGGACGAACGACAAATCCAAATATGAGCCAAGCATCAGCGCCGAATGGTATTACACGGACTTCAAAGAGCAGATGCTGGTCAATTTCGACGTCGATCCACATCTAATCATCGTTTCAAACCTTGAAGGAAGACGCTCTTTCAGCAACACCGCTCAAATAGAAGCGTCATTCAAACCATTCCGTGGATTCACGTTGACGGGAGCTTACCGCCACACCACTGTAAAACAACCACTTGTCAACGGCAGACTGATACAGAAACCACTTACAGGACGCAACAAAGTGGTGGCGACAGCAGGTTACGAGACAAAACTGAAGAAATGGCAGTTCGACTTCACAGCCCAATGCAATGGCAAAGGGAACATGCCAAAGCCAGACGAAGAAAATCCACTTTGGAAAAAAACTTACGATGCCTTCACATTGTTTAACGCACAAGTCGCGCGACATTTCAGATATTTAGATATTTTTGTAGGCTGTGAGAACATAGGCAACTTCAAACAGAAGAATCCGATCATAAGCGCAGAAGATCCATGGTCGGACAATTTCGATGGAACGATGATATACGGACCAATTGAAGGAAGAAAATTCTATGCCACAGTGAAATATAAAATTGACTATAAATAAGACAACGATGAAAAAGATACTATTGACTGCGGTCATCACAATGTTTGGGCTAACAGCGTCGGCAAAAGAGAAAGAGAAAGTTGCCAAGAAAGACACTGCGGAGTTCAAAGTAGGAATGCACTGCCAGGGATGCGTCAACAGAATCACAAACGAGTTGACATACACAACTGGAGTCACAGATCTAAAAGTCAACCTTAACGACAAGACGGTGTGGGTGGAATACAAGCCACAGAAGATTAATGCCGACTCCTTGTTCAGCAAATTGAAATCTATGGGATATACCGTAGAGAAGAAATAACCATTTAACCCGAATCCCAAATTTGACGCAAGTTAAATTTGGGATTCAATTTAATCAATCGACCTTCAACAGTTGTCCAAACACATTAATTTTATACACTCGCGTTGGAGGTTAAGGCTAGGACATTCCGTCCTTAACAAATACTACTCAGAATTAAAAAACAGTACATTTAATCCAAAAATCACCCACTATAAGTAATCTGCATATACATTTTTTATTCAAAAAATTGACATCGTCCAAATAAACAACTAATTTTGTGAAGCTAGCAAATTAATACACATTATTTATGATAATTGCAGAGGGAGGCTCAACAAAGTTGGATCTTGTCGTTGTAGACGAGCAGAATGAGGAGAGGCGATACTCGTTACCGGGCATCAATCCTTTCTACCAGTCGGTCGAGGAAATGGCAGCCACATTGAAAGAGTCGAAGATTAAATGTGAAAAAGAAAGTGTACTCAAGAATGTTTACTACTATGGAGCAGGCTGTGCCTTTGAAGAGCAGACAAAGGCGATAAAGGAGAGTTTCAAGCTAGCCCTTCATTCAGAGAATGTAGAAGTGGAGAGCGACCTTCTGGCAGCCGCACGTGGATTGTTTGGTCACGGCAAAGGCATAGCAGCAATTCTAGGAACAGGTTCAAATTCAGGTTATTACGACGGAGAAAAGATAGCAGACAACGTTTCTTCGCTAGGCTTCATGCTTGGTGATGAGGGAAGTGGCGGTTATCTAGGCAAACGTCTTGTAAGCGATATTCTGAAGGGACTAACGTCACCAGAAATAACGACAAAGTTTTTTCAGGAATACGACACAAGCAAGGAAGAGATAATGGAGAATGTGTACAAGAAACCATTCCCCAACCGTTATCTTGCGAGTTTTGTGCCATTCATAGCAAAAAACATAGAGAACGCATATATAAACACATTGGTGATGAACTCCTTCAGGGAGTTTTTCAAACGAAACATTGTGCATTACGGCATCTACGACACAAAGCTTATATCGTTTGTCGGCGGTGTGGCACAACAGTTCAAGAGAGAGCTGTCGCTTGTGGCTTTGCAGTATGGCTACAAACTACAGGAAGTGCAGAAATCACCATTGGAAAAACTTGTGGAATACCACAAAACTCGCTAAAAATCCCGTCTACAAACGGGATTTACATTGTATTGTTGAAATTTTTGCAAATTAACTGCTACACAACATACGATTATTTACAATAGAGGATTTAATTTTAGTAAATTTGTAGAATATTTAGTACTAGCTACTATTAGGGGGTAATTAATATTAGAAACTTATGGGCTATCTTAAGTTCGACAATTTGATGTTAGCTGATTTGGGGCAATCTCTACAAAAAGAAATTATCATCCCAAACAGACTTGGAGCATACTATAGCACAACCACAGTAGGTTGCAACACACGCAAATATCACGGAGCATTCGTGGTGCCCGCTGAGATGGAAGGAAAGCAGAGACTATTGCTTATTTCCGCAATCGACGAGACTCTAATCCAGAATGGTGCCGAATACAATTTGGGTGTACACGAATACACATCCGGACATTTTTCACCAAACGGACAGAACTACATGCGTCTGTTCAGCTATGCCCAGAATTCAGCGACAACAACATACAGAGCTGGAGGCACACTTATCGAGAAATGCGTGATGGTCTGCGAAGACGAAAACAGACTGATTGTCAGATACAAGGTCATAAGTGGAAACACAACAATCAAGATAGAGCCGATGCTTGCGTTCCGCGACACCGCAGAGCTATGTGTTGAGAACGGCAACGTCCACAAAGAATACAAAGCATCAGACAACGGAATTGCCCTATCCCTTTACGACAAATATCCTATGCTTTATATGCAGATTTCGAAGAAAGGCGAATTCACAGCTACAGGATTATGGAAAAAAGGGTTGGAATACTTCAATGAAAGAGACCGTGGATACCACGACCGTGAAGATCTATACGTCGCAGGACACTTCACTGTAGAGGCAAAAGAAGGAGAGGAGATATATTTTACCGCTGGACTTAACGAAGCCAATCCTAAGGTTCTCGAAAAAACATTCAATTCCCAGATTAAGAAAGACGATACAGATTCCATCTACGACATTCTTAAGCAGACCGTCAACGGCATGTTTATAAAGAAAGATGGGAAATCATATATGTTGGCCGGATACCCATGGTATAAGTGTGTGGCCAGAAACGTGGCCATCTCAATCCCAGGCATGATAGCGTCAGGAGCCAATGCCAAGGATATCGATGAGACACTTAACCTTCTTGGCGCCGAGATCGAAAAAATGATGTCGGAATCAGAAGAGAAGGATTACGACCAGAACATCATCGGCATTGACCAGCCAGACGTGATGCTATGGTATGTCAAAGCCATACAAGACTATGCTGAGGCATTCGGCAAAAGCGCGGCAAAAAAGAAATACGGCAATGTAGTCTGCAATATTGTAGACTTCATCAAAGCGGGACTACATAATAATATAGAGTTCACAAACAACGGACTACTTTACATACACGGTTGGCAGAGACCGATGACGTGGATGAACGCCGTCGGAGCATTCGGAGAGCCAATCACGCCAAGAAGCGGATGGACAGTGGAGATCAACGCGTTGTGGTACGACATTCTGAAGTTCGCGACAGACCTGACAGGAAACGACATCTACAACCAGCTGACAGAGAAAGTAGGCGACAGTTTCGTAGCCACATTCTGGAACGGAACATACCTGTTCGACTTTGTTGACGGCGACCATTTCGAAAGAAGCGTCAGGCCAAACATGCTTTGGGCAGTAGCGTTGAAATATTCCCCACTCAACGGAGATCAGCAGAAGGCGATTGTGGATATGTCGACAAGAGAGTTGCTTACACCAAAGGGCATCAGATCATTGAGCCCATACAGCAACAATTTCCACTGGAACGGAGCCGGCGGACAGCAAGGACGCGACTACTCGGCATTCCAGGGTGCCGTATACCCATGGTTGATGGGCGCATACATAGAGAGTTATCTCCGTGTCTACAAGCAGAGCGGATACGCCTTTGCAGAGAGATCAATGCACGGATTGGAAGACGAAGTGTTTAATAATACAATAGGTACCTTCTCAGAGATGTACGACGGAACAGCTCCATACAAGAGTTGCGAAGGCATGTCGTACGGAATGAATGTTTGCGAAGTGATAAGAGCAAAACATTTGCTGAGCAAGTTTGAGGCAGAATAAAAAGGATTGTTATGAAGGCTTTAATGTTCGGGTGGGAATTTCCACCTCACATATTAGGAGGACTTGGCACGGCGAGCTACGGACTGATCAAAGGAATGTCCCTACACAAAGATATGGACATCACCCTAGTGTTGCCTAAGCCATGGGGCGATGAGGATCAAAGTTTCTTAAAAATAATCGCCGCAAACAAAGTGCCTATCGTATGGCAGGAGCCAGACGGTAAGTTTCTCAACGAATCGTTGGAAGGCAGAATGAGCAGCGACGAGTATTATCACTTCAGAAACTGTATCTGCGAGGACAACCATTTCATCGGCACCAACGGAATCGGCGCGGTAGAGTTTTCCGGACGCTACCCCGACAACCTGTTAGAGGAGATCCGCAACTACGTGGCTGTGGCAGGAGTTGTTTGCCGATCAAACAATTTCGACATCATCCACTCGCACGACTGGTTGACATACAATGCCGGAGTGAAGGCAAAACAGATGACAGGCAAACCACTTGTCATCCACGTTCATGCCACAGATTTCGACAGAAGCCGTGGAAATGTAAACCCTACCGTCTACAGCATTGAGAAGTACGGTATGGATATGGCAGACCATATCATCACAGTGAGCAACATGACCCGCGACACTGTGATCAACAAATATCACATCGACCCAAGAAAGGTGACCACAGTACACAACGCTGTGACGCCATTGAGCCAAGAGATCCTCGACATCAAGCCTAACAACAACACTGGAGACAAAATCGTGACTTTCCTTGGACGCATCACAATGCAGAAGGGTCCGGAGTTCTTCGTGCAGGCGGCCAAACAGGTGTTGGACAGAACGCCAAACGTACGCTTCGTGATGGCCGGCGGCGGTGACAAGATGGCCGAAATGGTAGATTTGGCGTCGGCATACGGCATCGTCGACAGATTCCATTTCACAGGATTCTTGAAAGGAAAAGAGGTTTACGAAATGCTCAAGAGCAGCAACCTGTACATAATGCCATCAGTGTCAGAACCGTTCGGAATATCACCTTTGGAGGCTATGCAGTGCGGAGTGCCGACAATAGTGTCGAAGCAAAGCGGATGCGCAGAGATTTTGTCGAAAGTCATCAAGGTGGATTACTGGGATATCGACGCTACCGCCGATGCCATCCACACAATCGTGACCAACGACGCTTTCGCAGAATACTTGAAGGTGGAAGGAAAGAAAGAAGTAGACGAGATAAAGTGGGAATACGCTGGTGACAAGGTCATCAACGTCTACAACCAAGTACTAGGCTACAAATAATTTGTGAACAATTTAAAAGTTAAAGATATATGAAGTCGATTTGTTTATACTTTCAAATACACCAGCCGTTTCGACTAAAAAGATATAGATTCTTCAACATTGGCGCCGACCATCACTATTTTGACGACGCCAACAACGAAGCAATAATCAAACGCATCGCGCGCAATTGCTACATCCCTGCCAACGAGACAATGCTTCAGATGATCAAGGATAGCAAAGGTGCATTCAAGGTGGCCTACTCTATCTCAGGATTGGCATTGGAACAGCTTGAACAGTACTGCCCTGAAGTGATCGACGGGTTCAAGAAACTAGCCAAGACAGGATGCGTAGAGTTTCTTGGCGAGACATACGCTCACTCATTCGCGTCGCTACGCAAGGAGAATAACGAGTTTGAGAAACAGGTAGCGTCACACTCAAAGAAGATAGAGGCATTGTTCGGCCAGAAGCCAACAGTGTTCAGAAACTCAGAACTGTTGTTCTCTGACGACATAGTTGAAAGAGTGTCAAACATGGGTTTTGCCGGAATGTTGGCAGAAGGCGCACAACAGACATTGGACTGGAAGAGTCCTAACTACGTATACTGCTCCGCAAAAAACACAAGTCTGAAGCTTCTTTTGAAAAACTGCGGAATGAGCGACGATATCGCATACAGATTCTCCGACTGGGGTTGGAAGGAGTTTCCTCTAACTGCAGACAAGTTTGTCAACTGGATCATGGACAATCCAAACGAGCAGGTAGTCAACCTATTCATGAACTATGAAGTTTTGGGCGAGATTCAGAACGCAAACACAGGCATTTTCGATTTCTTCAAAGCACTACCAAAAGTAGCTGCAAGCAGAGGTATCGGTTTCTCCACACCATCAGAGGTGATCAATAACAACAAGCCATCAGACCAGATATCAGAGCCCCACCCTACAACTTGGGCCAACGCTACAAAAGACTTGTCGCCATGGCTTGCCAATTCAATACAGAACGAAGCATTCAACAAACTGTTTGCTCTTGCAGACAAAGTCAACAGATGCGTCAACAAGCAGATTATCGACGACTGGTACAAACTGCAGTCGACAGACCATTTGTACTATATGAGCACGTCATTCTACAACCAGACATTCTGCCCATACGATTCTCCATACGACGCATTCATCAACTACATGAACGTGTTGTCTGACTTCAACAAAAGAGTCGACAGTTTCTTCCCTGCCAACGTCAGCGAAGAGGAGTTGAACTCATTGGTACAGGAAAAGCTTGCTCTTGAGGCTGAGCTTGCAGCTTTGAAGGGAGGCAAGGCACCTAAAGCAGAAAAAGCTCCAAAGGCTGAGAAAAAGAGCGTAAAGACAGAAACAAAAGTTGAAGAAAAACCTGTTGCCAAAGCAAAAGCGACAGAGAAAAAAACAAAAAAAGCAACTGCGAAATAATCAGTCAAGCAGCATATTTAGAGCACGTTTTTTAGCAAAAACGTGCTTTTTTTTGTCCAAAAGTTAAAAAATGTAAAAATTTGGAACATGTTCTTTATAGTCTTTACAAATAAAACTATATATTTGCATAAAAATTATGTGGAATATGGAAAAGGAAAAAATGCGCAAGTCAGTTCCGGTAGACGGATTGACATTGGAAACTAACATCATTTTGGCTGTCAAGAACGGCCGAATCAGTGAAGCTATCACTTTGTTAGCAAACAAAGAGTTGAAAGACGCAGGCTACGAACTAACATTCGAGCAGGCTTTGGTAGTGTTCTTGCTAAACTTCTATGATGGTTTGACACAGAGAGACATCGCTATCTCCCTAGATAAAGACAGCCCAAGCATCACACGTTTGATCGACGAACTTGAGGCTTTGAAGATGTTGGAGAGAAAGAGCGACCCTAAGGACAGACGTGCAAAGAACATCTACCTTACTCAGAAGGGTAAGAGTGTAGTTCCTGGCATTATCGATGTAACAAAGATCGCATTCAAGAAGGCATTCAAAGGCATCAGCGACGATGAGGTCAACATCATGCAGAGCGTATTGAAGCGTATGATCGAAAACATGCGTGCCGAGACAGGAATGGTAAGCGTAGAGTAATTTCGTTCATCATTAAGTTGAAATTAGATAAGGGTGCATTAAAAATGCGCCCTTTTTTGTTAACTTTTGTTTAACACTTGGCTTTAACATTCCAAACACGCATTCAAACAAAAATTCTGACAATCCATCGACAAACATCTGCCATTTTAGACAGCCAGTTTTACGTGACTAATTATTATTCAGCACTTTAAATTAGTATATTTTAAAATCTATCCGTAATCCTAATTTTCTGTCCAAATCGTTTGCTTCAATTTATTATCTCATGAAAGTTAATAAACTTGAAAAAAATAGTTAAAAAATGTAAAAATGGCTTTTGCTAACTGCAGAATACTAATTTTGCAATGTCTTTGGAGATACGCATTGTTTTCAGAGGCTTTTGGGTTTTTCATCGTGCGATACGAAGTGAATTCAAATTTGAATATTCCACAATTAAGTACGGTACTAAAGTGAAATAAAACAAACTTTTCCATAATTTTACATGGGAGTCAGATTCGTCTGTCTCCCCTTTTTTGAATGTCACCACCACTCATGCCAAGGATTTGGTTAACAAATGATTTTAATGAGTGGACCGTCAATTAATTCACAAACATGAATGAATTAGTCTTGTCCTAAAATAAAGTCACAAAAAAGACATCATGGAGATATAATAATATTCTAAAACTTCTAATTTTGTCCTAATAAAACTAAGAAAATGAACATTCGAAAATCAGCATTAGAAATAGCAACAACAATATCATTAGCAATCTCTATGCTTGCGTGTAATAGCAACAATTCTATTGAGCAGCAGTTATCCATCCCACAATGGAAAGATGCGCAAAAGGGAGCCGTAGCTTTAACTTTTGACGACTGGACACCAGGGCATCCATCTATTGTTGTGCCAGAATTGCAGAATCGCAAGATGGTTGCGACATTCAATGTGATAACAGGAAATGTTGGCGACTGGGAACCGTTGCGTCAAGCAGCTGCTTTAGGCCATGAGGTCGCCAATCACTCTGTAACACATCCACACCCTTACGGAATCTCATTCAATGATGAGATAGAGGCAGCCAAACGAAAGATAGAGGCAGAGATTCCCCAACAAAAAGTATTCACCTATGCCTATCCATACGGTGAGGTTACAGATTCGTTGAGACGATACTTGGTAGAGAATGGTTATTGCGCAGCACGAGGAGTAAAGACGCCGGAGACAGATGACTTTGTCTATTCCGACAGCATCGATTATTTCGACACGAAAGCATATAGCGTGATGACGGAGACCACTTTAAATGATTTCGCAGCTCAGTTGACTAAAGTTGAACAAGGCGGAGGAATGTTGACATACTTGTATCACAGTGTTTATAGCGATTCTGTTAAAGACTTCAGTTACGCGTGGGTGAAAGACACCATGTTCCGACAGCAGTTGGACACACTTATGCACTATAATCTATGGGTAGATACCTATGCAAATATCATACGATACCACCGTCAGCATAAAGCAGCCAAACTCGAAACAGTGAAGAGCACCTCAAACACAGATGTATTTCGTCTGACGACAGATCAACCGTTTGAGAATCCAATTCCAATGACAATAATGTTCACATCTGATTTGAACAAATGTCACATTGAGCATGAGAGTCAACTTAAAGTGACGCAGAATGAAAAGCGACTTCCTGTAAAACGAGTTTCAATCAAGGAAAATGGAGAGCAAATATTCTTATACGACCAATTTATTTTCGACGCAATACCAAACGCCGGCGATATTGTCGTGGAATTTGTTAATTCAAAATAAGGGTTGGAGAGTAAGATTTTGCAAATAGAGATGTCAATGACATATTTGTGAATGACTAGGATTACAAAGATAATAGTATTAATTTGGAGATTATATAGCAGTTGTCCAAAATGAGGATTGCAAAGGGCGGAACGCCCTTGCCCCTCCCCCAACGCGAGGCCGTAGGCCGAGCGTATAAAGGAAAAGCGTGTGTTGGACAACTCGTATATAATTGCCATTAATTTTTTCTACAATGACAACACCGCGAACGTTCATAATAATCAAAGGAGAACCCAAAGCTCTTCAAATAGAAAAATTTTCCTTAGGCGATAATAATGTATATAATGTGAAATACAAATCTTCACCTACTACATTTCATTATCGCTTTAACGACGTTGATTTCCTGGCAAAAAACGTCCGTTTCAAGAGGATTTTCCCTAAACTTTCGCAGTTTTTCAAAAAAAATAGCATCAAAACTAAAAAAAAGTGTCAAAAAATTTTGCATGTAATAAAAAAGCACTACCTTTGCAGTGTCAAAAGGAAATAACAACGACAACGAAGTTAAGAACTTTAGACAAACAACAATTTGGTTCCTTGGATGAGTGGCTTAGTCAGCGGTCTGCAAAACCGTGTACAGCAGTTCGAATCTGCTAGGAACCTCCAAAAGACTTCACTGATGTGGAGTCTTTTTTATTTTATAAATAATCAACCAAGTTTAGAAACATATAAGGAGATTGTATAGCAGTTGTTAAAAAATGAGGATTGTTAAGATGACGAATTTTAAGAAACCGTTGATTTTCACATTATGTCTGATACCAATTGCAATAATCGGAGGTTGGTTTACCGCAGTGTTTGCTGTTGATAGCTTAGACGAAGAGACTTTAGATATTGCTATACAACAGATAGGAAGTAAGCAAATGCTCTTCCTAATCATGACGCTCCAAGCTGTTATATATGCTGCAGTCTGCGGATTTTTCGGCTATATCATTGCAAACAAGCTCAATTTAATCCGTCCTTTCCAGTTTACAAAGAAAGAATCAATCATTACCCTACTTGCAGGAGCTATAAGCGGTATTATCCTTAGTGCTGATGCCTTCGCAAGATGGATTCCAGAACTTGAAGGCTCGTACGAAGCGTCCAATGTCTTTGATGCTCCGACTTGGATTGCATCAATTCTTTACGGTGGCATAATCGAAGAAGTCATGATGCGACTTTTCCTTATGAGCCTTCTTGCATTCATCGGTTGGAAGCTATTTAATAAAAAAGAGGATGTCGTTCCAGAGAAAGTGCTTATCATATCAAATATCATTGCCGCCACAGCATTTGCTGCAGGACATCTGCCAGCAACCATTCAAACATTTGGCAATCTGACAGGCATGCTTATATTTAGATGTTTTCTGCTAAACGGTATTTTCGGCATCGTATTCGGAAGGCTCTACCGCAAATACGGTATACAGTATGCGATGTTAGCTCACATGTTGGCTCATATCGTCAGCAAAACAATATGGATTATAGTTTTATAAGAAACAAATAAAAATCAACAATATGGAAAACATACCTTCAGATCCAATGATGCTTCTTAGCTTCTTGAACATGAAACTAAGAGATTTCTATTCAAATCTTGATGAACTTTGTAATGCTCTCGACGTCGACAAAGAGGAGATCGTCAAGAAAATGGCGGAAGCCGGATTCGAATACAACGAAAGCCAGAACAAGTTTTGGTAATTCCCCACCCTGCGCAAAAGCAACGTAATAGGATTCCACAAATCATTTATAAACAGGCAGGTTTGAAAGCTGTCCATACGATTTTCCACATCTATACATTGCAATACAATTATGACAAAGAAAATCCTCGCTGTTATTGCAGCCATTGCACTTTGTATTCCATTTGGGAAACAGTGGTACAAATTCTTAATTAAGACCTGGTACCACGCAGAATACGCATCTGACCTTCCTCTGCATTTCCAAAAAATATCTAATTGGTCTGTCGCAATTGTCGACCATAAATTTGGATGGAATCCAGAATCATTTACGATTCCTAACAGAGTGATCATCGGTACTGATGTTTATCGAGTCTCATTTATTGGTAATTATGCGTTCAAAAACTGTAATAAATTAAAAACACTAGAATCAGTTTTCGTTGATAGCATAGGCATCGGAGCTTTTGAAAACTGTAGCAGCCTATCCGAAGTAACGACAGGACACTTGAAAAAGATTAATGACAACGCATTTAAGGGATGTAAATCATTAACCAACATCAGAATTCCCAATGAAGTAACAGATATCGGGAATTACGCTTTCGCAGAAAGCGGACTGACAAAAATTGAAATTCCAGAACACATAAAAAAACTGAGGAACTCACTTTTTTATAATTGTCAGAATCTATCATATGTCAAACTTCATGATGATTGTAGAATAATTGGGGATAACACATTTGAAGGATGCTCTAATTTGACAGAGTTTGTATTTTCTCCCAATATCGACGCTATTGGGCATAATGCTTTTGCAGGAACAGGTCTGACAACAGTTAGAATTCCCAAATATGTCAAAGAGATTGAAAGCCATACGTTTGATGGTTGCAAAAACTTGAAAGAAATCATACTGCACGACCAAATAACATCTATTGGCGACGGTGCTTTTGCCAACTGTATAAACTTGGAAAACATAGAAATTCCCCAAAGGATCAATCGTATTGGATGTAAAGCATTCCAGAACTGTGAGAGACTCACAAGTATAGATATTCCAGGCAATGTGCCATTCATCGAAAATGGCACATTCCAGGACTGCACTAACCTCATAAGCATATCAATGCCAGAAAGTATTTCTTACATCGGAGATAACGCCTTTTCGGGATGTGTGAATTTAGCAGATTTGAAGATTCCTGCAGAGGTCACTCTCATTGGGAGAAATGCATTTAATTCATGCTATAACCTAAAAAGCTTAACAATTCCATCAAAAGTCAATTACATAGGCATGAATGCATTTGATTCATGCTATAACCTAGAAAGCTTAACAATTCCATCAAAAGTCAATTACATAGGCATAAATGCATTTTTCGGCTGCAACGACACAGAAGTCATGGTTAAAGATTCAAAATCAACAAGAGAAGCTTATAGTCAAGCACATATTTATTTTAGTGGATGCAAGTCTGTCACATGGATTAAATAGAACATATAAATCTAAAGATAAAGGCAATCGTACTGATTCTAATAATTTATGATTTTTTCTTCGGATACAATTTCCTGATTCTCAACAATCTGTCTGTGATGCTTTTGCCACCAATCACAATGCAGACAGCAACTAAGATCATAAGCAATCCTATCGTCTCTCTGGCTGTAAGCGTCTCGCCTAAACAAAGGATTCCAAGCACCACAGCTGTGACCGGCTCCAACGCTCCAAGTATGGCTGTCGGTGTGGCCCCGACGTACTGAATAGCCATCGTCGTCCAGACGAATGAAAGCACCGTCGGGAAGATCGCCATACAAAGGATATTAAGCCACATATCCCATCTATCGGCTGGCGGACAAACCAATTCCGTAAAAAATAGTATTCTGACGCCGTACAAGACTGATCCAAACATCAAAGTGTAGAATGTTAGTTTCAACGTCGGGATATGCTTATAAATATCCCTATTGATAAGCACAATATATAACGCATAGCAGAGCGACGAACAAAGCACAATGATGCACCCGATCGGATTGAGCGTAGTGGCACCGTCGCCTTTATAAAGCATCGCTATTCCTCCCACTGCCAAGGCAATACATAGCACAGTCAAAAGCTTCACCTTCTCTCCAAAGAAGACCGTCATCAGCACAGCGACAATCACTGGATAGACGAAAAGCATCGTCGACGCAATTCCAGCCGGCATATAATTATAGCTCATATATAGAGTGAGCGACGACGTTGCCACAAGCATTCCCACGATGAATAATGACACCGTCTCTTTCATAGTGAGACGGAAATCATGTCCACGCATCTTGATCATCAACGCCAATATCGGCAGAGCGAACATATATCTGAACAGCAACACCGAATCAGGATTCATTCCGTCGCCATACAAAGTAACGGCAAACAGCGGATTCATTCCATAAGTCGACGCCGCGGCAGCTCCATACAGACAACCCTTTAGTTTAATATCCATTTTCAACCATCAATCATCAATCATCAACCATCAATCGTTAATCGTTAATCGTTAATCATTAATCCTCAACCATCCAGTAGCCATAACGATTCCTGTACTTATAGATCAACGAGAACGACAATATCATAGCCAACGTTTCTGCCACAAGCACCGCCCACCATATATATTCTATGCCAAACAAGAACGGAAGCAACAACAC
This sequence comes from Paludibacteraceae bacterium, assembly GCA_024401565.1. GTDB lineage: Bacteria > Bacteroidota > Bacteroidia > Bacteroidales > Paludibacteraceae > UBA1723. The sequence continues at coordinate 11,186 of JAKSKU010000013.1, read as the reverse complement.
ACAACCGCTTTCAAACACCAACGTTCTAGCCATAGAAATAAGTGCAGACACGGGGCCGTTGTTCAACGCAGTGAAAAATTCCGACGCGAAGATATTGACTCCAGTCACAATAAAATGAAGCGAATAGATTCTGAATGCCAAAACCGTCAGTTCAAGCAGATCCTTATCGTAACCAACGAAGACAACAGAAAGAGGTCGAGCCAAAACCTGTGCCAAGAGAGCGATGACAATACCTCCCGTCACCACAATCGTCAAACTCTTTTTAAGCAGATTACGCATCTCCCTTTTATTAGCGGCACCGTAATGATAGCTCACCACTGGAGAGACGCCGATACCATAACCGATGAAGAGAGCCGCAAACGTGAATGCAAAATATGAAATCACACCGTAGGCAGCAACACCGTCTTCCCCACTCTGTCTGATCAACTGATACATGTAAAGCATACTCACCAACGACAGCGAGACGTTCAATACAAGTTCAGACAATCCATTTGAACTTGCCTTCTTCAACACCGACCAATCCCAACTGCAACGTCTGAGCCATTTCCTTTTGTAAAAATAGTATAAAGGCACCAGCCATCCAATCAGCATACCCGTGACCGAAGCCCATGCAGCTCCAGCGATTCCCATCTCCAAGAAACCGATAAAGACGACGTCGAACACCATATTGCTCACACCAGCGGCAATCGTCACCCACATCGCCAATTTCGGACGTTCGGCAGCAATCAGGAATGGTTGAAAATAGACCTGCATAACGTAGGTCGGCAAGCAAATCAAAAGAATATCTGCGTAGACGACGCAATGCTCCACCATCTCCCCCTCTGCTCCAAGGAAAATCGCAGCGTCACGAGAGAAGAAGAGCCCTAAGCCTCCCAATATCACAGAGAGCGTCAAGACCGTGTAGGTAAGCAACGAGAACATTTCCTTTGCCTTGTCCTTCTCTCCCTCACCCATCGTCTTAGCCACCAATGCGCAACCACCTGTGCCAAGCAGGAAACCGATGGATCCCAACACCGCCACGAACGGCCAGATAAGGTTGAGAGCGGCAAAAGGAGTGACGCCTACATAGTTGGATACCATCACGCCATCCACGATACTGTAGATTGAGGTGAAGATCACCATCAGCATAGAGGGATAAGTGAAGAGCAGGAGTCTCTTAAAATTAAAATGATCTGATAATTGTATTCTATTTTTAGTCATAAATTTTCGTATTTAATGCAGATGGAAAATATCCAACTGAACAAAACAGGAGAAAATCTCTGAGAACTCCGTGTCTCTGTGTTTTTAATTTAACGCTCGCCCTTACGGGCTCGCTATTGGAAGGGCGGTTAGGGCGTTCCGCCCTTAACAATCCTCATTATTACAAGATCTCCAATATTAAACTTTATTCTTCCTGTGTGAGTAATTGTTGCAATTGGTCCTCAGATGGTAAGACTCTACGAATTTCATCCTTTGTCTTGTATGTAGCAACACCCATAGGATTATCATAGCCCTGGATGAGGAATTCAACAAATGCTTTGTTAGCACTTTTGCAGAGTACGATACCAATACTCGGATTCTCAAAAGGTTTCTTCACATCACTATCTAGTATACGGAGTTAAGTTCCACACAAACCAAAGCTGCCAACTCTCGATTATAAAACAATAGATCAGGAAACTGTTCTACGCCATATTTCTCTAGATGATACTGATTTCCTACAAAAGTGAAATCTGTGCCAAACGTCATAATAAAACTCTTAACATTTTGAACAATTTTCTGTTCTACAATTCGTTCATCCACATCATCATTACTACGAGCGTCAAGTTCTTCCATATTGATGAAATCAAGCAAATAATTATCCTTAAACATTTCTATTGCCTTCAAAGCAGAGACTTTTTCTGGTATTGTGTTGGAAAAATTATTTGGCATCATAGATTGATGATGGTACAAGTCACTATTCAACTCATCTACAAGTCTGTCCTTACTCCAATGGTTTTCTACTGCTCTATGAATATAAAACACACGTTCTTCAACTGAACTTGTTTTTATTAGGATTTCGTAATGATGAGAGAAACTTAATGATAAGAACACACTCCAATCTAAATTGTCCAATGCCAATGGACGACTTGTAAAAGTCTGTGTATTAATTATTTTTGTTTCGTTTGAAAAATCGTCCACTGAGAGTGGACGATTTAAAAGTTCCCATCCTTCATAAAAAGTACGCATACGTTTGATTGCAGTAGCAGAAAATCCTCTAAGACCGGGCAACTCTTTTTGCAACTGCTGACTTATGAAATCAATAGCTCCAGTTCCCCAAGCTCCGTGCCTAGTGTGTTCTGAGACATAACGACCTATGCCATAATATAACGAAAGTAATTCACGATTGGATTCTCTTGCCACTTTATGCTGGCTTTCAAGTATAGCAGACTTGATTGCCTGTATGTCTTTACCTAAATTCTGTATGTATAAATCGTTATTCATAATTTAATCATTGATAAATAAAGCACCGTCACCAAGTGAGCTCGATGACCTCAAGATCTCGCATTGTGTCTCCGTCGATGACAAGACGGATTAGTGTGCGTACTGTCTGCTGACCGTATCTTCCGGCAGCACCAGGATTGACGCAAAGCATTCCAAATTTCTTATCTGCCATCACTTTTAGGATATGGCTGTGGCCGCAAACAAACAGGCGTGGAGCGGATAGCAAAAACTCCTGACGTATTTTCGGATTATACTTTCCCGGATAGCCACCGATGTGTGTGAGAAGCACGTCGACCTCCTCCACTGTGAAACGGAGGATATCCTTGCAGTTGAGACGGACAGCTCCACCGTCGGCATTGCCACGTACGGCTCGCACCATCTTCTTCTCCTTTAGTTTTTCAAGGATTCCGTCGCCGATATCTCCGGCATGCCAAATCTCGTCGCAATCCTCAAAATATTTCAGATATCTGTCGTCCCAATAGCCGTGGGTGTCAGACATGATTCCTATTCTCGTAGCCATAATTCTTTTTGCTGTTATCTAATCAACTAAAGAAAGAGCCTTCTATATCGGATATTTTCTTTATAAAAGACGGTCGCAGATTTCTGTTTCCGTTCTCAAACTTCACATTCACAGTGTCGCGTGTAGGGTCAGTGCCGACCACCACACCGTCTCCAAAGATCTCGTGACGCACAAGGTCTCCTTCATGGAAATAGTCGCTCTTGACAACCACATCGTTGAGCGGACGGTTCTGGTTGTCCTCGCCTGCCAGACGCTTAGTGTTTTCCCAAAGCATCGGATCCATCTTACCCTCCGTCACAAACATGTTGCGCTGGATTTCGATAAGGAATCTTGACGGATATTTCTCCGTCTGAGTGGCTGAATTGTAGCCCTCGCTCTCTGTAAGCATCAGCGACTTCTCGGCACGCGTGATAGCAACATACATCAAGCGTCTCTCCTCCTCTTCGGCAAGGTTCTTACGCTCACGCATAGCTCGCAGACTTGGGAATATTCCGTCACTTAAGCCGACCACGAAGACGTGAGGGAACTCCAATCCTTTTGACTGATGGATCGTCATCAGTTTCACGGAATCAGTTTCTTTGGTATAGTCCGCATTCGTATATAGGGCCACATCCTGGAGATACGACACCAATGTTGGCGACTCCTCCGCTGTATCCTCGTAGTACTTCACCGAACTGACAAGCTCAAGCACGTTCTGCAGACGGTCGTCGTCACCGTCCATACGGATCTCATCCTTCAACCCGCTCTCTTTCAACACCGCTTCAAGCAAAGAGGAGATTTTTGTGTATGGAGCCTTCGAACGCCAGTCGTTCACACTGTCGATAAACTTTGCGATCGGCTCCTTCTTGAACGGTTGCTCGTCGCGATGCCAGCAAAGAGTCTCGAAAAGCGACTTATGCTCCTTCTGAGCAAGGTCTTGAAGAGCAGAGACGGTACTCTTTCCCATCTTACGGGCAGGCACATTGCATATACGCAGGAACGACAGATCGTCGTCGGCAGCAATCAGACGCATGTACGACAACGCGTCCTTGATCTCCTTACGCTCGAAGAAACGTATGCCACCCCAAATCTGGTAAGGGATGTTGTTCTTCATCAGATTCTGCTCTATGAAACGAGAGAGATACGAAGCGCGGTAGAGCACTGCAAAATCACTGGCGTTAGTGTCGCCTTCAGCCATTTTCTTCTTGATCTGCCTTACAATCCACTCCGCCTCTTTCTGTTCAGTGGCGGCATGGAAATGGACCACAGACGGTCCGGCATCTTTCTTTGTATACAGATCTTTGTCGATACGGTTCTTGTTATGTTTGATCACGCTGTTGGCGACGTCGAGAATTCCCTGCGTCGACCTATAATTACGGTTGAGCACGACATCCTTGTCGGCAGCAAACTTCACAAAGTAGCCTGGGTCTGATCCACGCCACTCATAGATAGCCTGGTCGGGATCACCCACGATAAACAGGTTGCCGCAGCCAGCGGAAAGAAGCTCCACAAGATTCCAGTCGGTAGTGTTGCAATCCTGTGCCTCGTCGATCATCACATAGTTGAGTTCCTGCTGCCATTTGGCAAGAACATCAGGAAACGCATGAAGGATATAGAGTGTGAGATGGACAAGGTCGTCGAAATCCAAAGCAAACAGTTTCAGCTGCATGGCGATGTAGAGTTCAAACTCATCGCGGCAATTCTCCACGTCTATCTTGTTGGCCGATTGAGTGAGATAAGTCTCCACATAACCACCCGTCGATTTTCTACCCGCTATACCAGAAAGAAAGCTATTGATATTCTTTACGCTCTTATCCACGCCAAGGTGGTCGAGCACCTGATGGGCGATCTGCTTCTGGTCCTCAACGTCAAGGATAGTAAACGATTTAGGGAATCCAATATGGTAGATCTCGGAACGAAGGAACTTCACGCAAAAGCCGTGGATAGTGCAGACGAAATCAGTGTAGTTGCCCTTATCCACAAGTTTGGCAATACGTTGCGTCATCTCTTTGGCTGCCTTGTTGGTGAATGTAAGGCAAAGGATATTGGAAGGGTCGATGCCCAACGCAGAGACGATGAACGCGTATCTTGCGGCAAGTGTTTTTGTCTTGCCGGCGCCAGCTCCAGCCACCACGCGCACCCTACCCTCCGTAGAGCGGACAGCCTCTGCCTGACTATCGTTTAGATCTTTGAAAATGTCTATATTCATGCGTAAATTCTTTTCCGTTACAAATATACAAAAAAAATGCGTATTGGGATTTTGGGTCTCACATAGAAAAGATAAAAATAGCGGCTACGCCGTGGTAGGGGCTCACATAGAAAACATAAATAACGGCTACGCCGTGGTAGGGACTCACATAGAAAACATAGAAAACATAAAAAATATTGCACAAAATAAAATTTCTATGATTTTTATGATTTCTATGTGAGACAAAAAATAAATTTCACGTGTGAAATAAATCGTAAAAGTAACGGCTACGCCGAAATTGGGGCTCACATAGAAAACATATAAAACATAAAAACTATTGCACGAAATAAAATTTCTATGATTTTTATGATTTCTATGTGAGACAAAAAATAAATTTCACGTGTGAAATAAACCGTAAAAGTAACGGCTACGCCGAAATTGGGGCTCACATAGAAAACATATAAAACTATTACACGAAATAAAATTTCTATGATTTTTATGATTTCTATGTGAGACAAAAAAATTTAACGTGTGAAATAAAACGTAAAAATAGCGGCTACGCCGTGGTAGGGGCTCACATAGAAAACATAGAAAACATAAAAACGAATTGCGAATTACGAATTACGAATTACGAATTACGAATTGCGATTGCGATACATAATCATTAATTTTGCAGACGAAATAATACCTTATGATAAAGAAAAGATTAAACATACTGCTGTATATACTGTTTGTGGCAGCAGTGACTTGCATCATACACTCGGTCCACTTCTACGACCGCTCCATATCCCTAATCTCCGTGATCGTGATTGGAGTGACGCTGAATATCATGACCAGGACCCAGTATCTCCACGCCGCACTACTTTCCACGATTGCTGGCATCATCGTTGGCTACCACATCTTCTCTCCGCTCATCATGTTGCCGTCGGTAGTGTTGTGCGGTATCTACGGTGGTCTCGTCATCGGACGTCACCTGCAAGACAACAACGAGAAAGGCAGCTATTTTGAGCATCTTAAGTATCTGGATGAGTTGACCAACAACCCTAAAGAATACAGTATCGGCATTCCTTTCCTTTTCAGCATGGTGGTGAGAAGCGACGGCAACATAACGGAAAACGAGCGCGACAAGGTGTTTGATTTCTTCAAAAGGAGATTCCCGAAGGAGTGTTTTGAGATGAACAACACTTTCAAGCTCACGCTGGGATATCATGCCACCGACTATAAGAAATATTGCGCGACGGTGCTCGATTATGCAGAAAAGGTCGACCCCAGTTTCCCTCTCGACCTCTACTATGCGTTGTTTGAGATCGTGGCAGACGGAGGCATCATCACTGAGGAGACTGACAGAATACGTCAGATCGGCAAGGCTCTCAAGATTGACAGTGAGATAATGCGTCAGATGGAGTACGCCCACGGTATGCATGTGAAGATCATCGACAAAGCTGAGTCGAAGGCTGAACTGCGCAAACAGGCTCTGCAGACTCTCGGTCTGGACGATGACGCCGACGACTTCACTATCAAGTCGACATACAACAAACTGGTTCAAAATTGTCACCCACACAAGATGAAGGGCAAATCTTCTCAGGAGACCAATGAATTGCTGAAACGATTTGAACAGATCCAAACTAGCTACGACATTTTGTTTCTTCAGAAATAAAGACGATAGAATTCGTAATTCGTAATTGTTGGTATAATTCCTTCTTAGTGGGGATTTCCAATTAACAGGGTCTCACATAGAAAACATAAAAAACATAGAATTTAGATGTTTCATAAAATAGATTTTTTTGGGGGAGATTATAGCAGTCGTCCCAAATGAGGATTGTTAAGGGCGGAACGCCCTAACTACTCCACACGCGAGCCCGATAGGGCGAGCGTATTAAATTACTATTTAAAAATTAAGAGTTAAAAGTTAAGAATGGTGTCCTTACCATAAAAAACATAGAATTCGTAATTGTTGGGTTTTCCATCGTTAAATGTTTTCCCCGTTATAGGGTTTTCTAGAACAAACGGAGTTTGTGGGTTTTCCAAGCGTGAAATATAATATAAAACGCTGTTTTCTGTTTCCTCATTCCGCATTTCGCATTCATCATTCCGCATTTCGCATTCATCATTCCCCATTCCTCATTTCGCATTTCGCATTTATAATATTGTGTGTTTGCGAATAAAACATTAATTTTGCAATATCTTATTTCATAAGTCAAAAGAAATGAGCAAAGAGTTAATAGAAATCGCAGGAAAAAAGTTTGTGCCGATGATCAGTGCCGACGAACTTCAGGCTCGTGTCCGTGAGCTAGGAGAGACGGTATGGCGTGAGAATGCGTCGGCCAACCCACTGTTTATCGTGATGCTATCTGGGGCATACGTGTTCGCGGCAGACTTGCTACGCGTCATCCCTACCCCAGTCGACATGGCGTTTGTGAAATACTCGTCTTACGAGGGCACACAAAGCACAGGGGCCTTGAAACGTGAGATCGGTTTGCCGGAAAGCATCAAAGGCAGAACTTGCATCGTGGTGGAGGACATCGTGGACACCGGCGTCACAATGAAGCAGTTTATGGCTGACTTGAAGGAGAAAGGCGCCGCCGACGTCAAGATTGCCAGTCTGCTCGTCAAGCCAGAGAACAACAAGGCTAACATCAAGGTGGACTACTGCGGATTCTCAATCTCTAAAGAGTTTGTGGTGGGCTACGGCCTGGATTTCGACGGCAACGCTAGAAATCTCGATTCAATCTACAAATGTATTGACTGACGAACTTAACGAGAAAAGGAGAACGTAAAATTTGCGTAAATATTTCGTAAAATTTACTTTTTGAAATAGAGAACGGAAGATTGGCAATCAATAGCCTTCTATTCAATAGAATATAAAAAACAATTTTTAAAGAAATAAAGATGAAAAACGTAGTGATTTTCGGAGCTCCAGGTTCAGGAAAGGGAACACAGAGCGAACTTATCATCAAGGAGTTTGGTTTGGCTCACATCTCAACAGGTGATGTACTAAGAGCTAATATCGCAAATGGCACAGAGCTTGGTAAGACAGCAAAGCAATACATGGACAACGGTCAGTTGGTGCCAGACAGCCTAATCATCGACATTCTTGCTTCTACTCTTGACAGCAAAGGCAAGGACATCCCAGGTGTTATCTTCGACGGTTTCCCACGTACTATCGCTCAGGCAGAGGCTCTTAACGCAATGTTGAAGGAGCGTGGCACTCAGATCAATGTGGTTGTTGGTCTTGAGGTTGAGGAGGACGAGCTTATCAAGAGAATCGTAGAGAGAGGTAAGACTTCAGGTCGTTCAGACGATAACGCTGACACAGCTAAGAAGCGTTTGTCTACATACTTCAACCAGACTCTTCCATTGAAGGATTTCTATGTAAAGGAAGGTAAGTATGCTTCTATCAAGGGTATGGGCTCAATCGAGTCTATCTTCGCTGATATCAAGAAGGCTATCGAGAACGCATAATCCGAAACAAATTATCCTATGCAGGTGCCGTATCTTCACGGCATCTGCTTTTTTTTTGCAGACTTCGATGACCACTTTTCTTTACGCCATGATTGTCGCGCTAGCAGCCTACTACAACTATTGCAAGCTGATCAACGACTGCGACATCAACTCCATTTTCAACAAAACACTACGCATGATAGTGTTCGTATGCTCGCTCTTTCTGATGTGCAGCCTTGCGTCTTTGCTGGAATTCAAACTCAACAACACCGCATTAGTCCGCATCATTTCAGAGAAAATTCTTAATATCAAATACGAATATATATTAGGCAAAGGTCTGTTTATCTCCATCTGCATCACCGTCATGACGCTGATATACAAAGTCGTAGCAAACAAGATCAAACCGAAAATCATTGTAGACAAAGATAGCATCGACCCTTATGGCGGCCCGTCTCGCTATTGGAACATACGCCGTCTTCTCGACTTAGCCGGCTATACAATCCTCATCATGGCCACTTACGCTGTGGCCAGCACCGTATTCATTAAATTAGTGGTGTGGGCAGTGAAGACCTATGTGAAAAACAGTTTATGATTGTCGCTACGCCGGATTGGGACTCACATAGAAAACATAAAAATCATAGAAATTATTGTTTCTTTGTGATGATAAAAATAACGGCTACGCCGGATTGGGGCTCACATAGAAAACATATAAATCATAGAAATTATTGTTTCTTTGTGATGATAAAAATAACGGCTACGCCGGATTGGGCTCACATAGAAAACATATAAATCATAAAAACTATCGTTTCTTTGTGATGATAATAATAACGGCTACGCCGGATTGGGGCTCACATAGAAAACATATAAATCATAGAAACTATCGTTTCTTTGTGATGATAATAATAACGGCTACGCCGGATTGGGGCTCACATAGAAAACATAAAAATCATAGAAACAAAAAGAGAGACGTTGCCATTGCAACGTCTCTCTTTTTATCTTAACTATCAATCATTAATCATCAATCATTAATCATTAATCATTAATCATCATTAGTCGATGTACTCGCAACCCATGTATGGAACAAGAACCTTTGGTACACGTACGCCCTTCTCTGTCTGGTTGTTCTCAAGCAACGCAGCCACGATTCTTGGTAGAGCCATTGCCGAGCCATTCAATGTGTGGCATAGCTGAGCCTTCTTATCAGCGCCCTTGTAGCGGCACTTCAAACGGTTGGCCTGGTAAGTGTCGAAGTTAGACACCGACGATACCTCCAACCATCTCTTCTGAGCAGCCGAGTAAACCTCGAAATCGTAGCAAGTGGCAGCTGTGAAACTCATATCACCTCCACATAGGTGTAGGATACGGTATGGCAACTCTAGCTTCTTGACCAAGCTCTCCACGTGTGCCAACATCTCCTTGTGGCTCTCCTTTGAATGCTCAGGTGTGTCTATTCTCACGATCTCGATCTTTGAGAACTCGTGTAGACGGTTCAAACCTCTTACATCCTTACCGTAAGAACCAGCCTCTCTACGGAAGCACTGTGTGTATGCGCAGTTCTTGATAGGAAGATCCTTCTCATCAAGGATAACGTCACGATAGATATTTGTAACAGGCACCTCAGCTGTTGGGATCAAGTATAGGTCGTCTACCTCACAGTGGTACATCTGACCCTCTTTGTCTGGCAACTGTCCTGTGCCGAAACCAGAAGCCTGGTTCACCACTGTTGGCGGCATGATCTCTGTGTAGCCAGCGTTTCTAGCCTCATCCAAGAAGAAGTTGATAAGAGCACGCTGCAAACGAGCACCCTTACCGATGTAAACAGGGAATCCTGCGCCTGAGATCTTAACACCAAGCTCGAAATCGATTAGGTTATACTTCTTAGCGATCTCCCAGTGAGGAAGAGCATCGTCTCCCAAATTAGGAATCTCATTACCCATCTTCACTACGACGTTGTCCTCGGCAGTCTTACCATCAGGCACGTCATCGTAAGGCATGTTAGGAATAGTGTAAAGCAAAGAGTTGATCTGATCGATAGCCTCGCTCATCTTAGCGTCAAGATCCTTCGACTTCTCCTTGATGGAAGCCACCTTACTCTTAGCCTCTTCAGCCTCAGCCTTCTTACCCTCCTTCATTAGGGCACCCACGCTCTTTGAGATAGCGTTAGTCTCAGCTAGATTAGCGTCAAGCTCAGCCTGTGTTGACTTACGGATCTTATCAAGTTCGATAATTTTTGCGATCACCTCTTTGGCGTCAAAACCTTTTCTCGCCAACTTGCGGACAACTTCGTCCGTATTCTCTGTAATAACCTTTAGTGTTAGCATAATTTTATTTTTAGCTACTCTTTATTTGTCTGTATATGTATAGACGGTAGGATTTTCGTCAACCTGCTGATAACCATATCATTAAAGAGCACCGTCTTCTCACGGCCGGTTATCAGGGAACGATCAATGCCCATCCACGTCTTATAATCTGCAAAAATAACATTTTTTATTACGACAACAAAATAAATTCGTTTTTTAGAAAAAGGTTAGAGGTTAGAGGTTGAGGTTAGGGGTTAGAGGTTAGAGGTTAGAGGTTAGGGGTTAGAGGTTAGGGGTT
>JAKSKU010000012.1 GCA_024401565.1 Paludibacteraceae bacterium | reverse complement strand
TTCAGGTTTCAAGTTTCAGGTTTCAAGTTTCAGGTTTCAAGTTTCAAGTTTCAGGACAAAACCAAATATTGTTGATAAAATTCGATTTTCAACACAAAAATGTTGAAAAATAGAGTTTCTTTTTTGCTTTTTAACTTAAATATTATACTTTTGCTATGTGTATCACTATAATATGTCGTAGAATAGTGTTATAGTCAGCGGCATATTTTGATTTGGTTTGAAAATAATTTAAAAATATAAATAAGACAATGAGAAAGTTATTTCTAATGGCTTTTGCTTTCGGTCTTACATCTGTAGCGAGCGTTAGTGCTCAGCAGACAGAGAAGTTGTCTTCAAGCTTCACTTGCAAGGCTACTTATCCGAAAGGAAAAAACATCTATTTGATGGATTCATGTAAGGTAAACTACACCATCAAAAAGATCGTAGGAAAGATGGGAGTTCATACAGATGTAGAGTGGACATCACGCCCAGATTTCACTTACAACAAAATCAAGGTTGACAGAAATCAGCTAAACGGAGACAAGAATTACCAGGAGCTTGTGTCGAGATTCGACATGATCACTCCGAAGAAAGCCACATTCGCGTTGACTTTGATGTTCTACAGCGACAGAGCGAAAACATACTATGCATCAGCAAAGACAACAGTTGAGGTAAAATATTTGGAGAAGGCTGGAGCTACAATTTCACCAGAGACATACACTGTAAAGGATTGGTCAGAGAACTTGACTGACATCTATGTAGGAAAGCAGGAGGCTGCAAAGCCAGGAGTTGTCAAGCTAGACAATTCAATGAAAGAGTTTTTGGACCTTATGCGTTTGACAGAGAGCACAACAAAGATGGATCCATCACAGCGTGGTTACAACTACCGTCTACGCAACATCTTCACAAACGCAGATAAGATCGACGTTGTCAAGGCTGATATCGTATCTGTAGAGTGGAACGAAAACGATTACGATTTCCTTGTATATGAGGTAAGCAAGCGCAAGGAAGCTTACGCACTAATGGCAAAGGGAGATTCTGTAAAAGCAGACGAGGTATACTTCGCTAACAGAAAGTATGAGCCAATCATCAGTGTTAAGTCACCAAATTACTGGAAGACAACTGGTACAGCATGCGAGACATTCGACAAAGCACTTACTACAGCAGACTCTTATTACAAGAAAAAGCAGTGGAATGAGGCTGGTCTATACTACAACATGGCTTATGAGTACGACTCAACAATGGCATACCCTAAGCAGCAGGCAATCAAGATTCAGGAGTACATCGACTACAAGAACAACCGTAACGTCACAGGTCTAATCGACATGGTTTACGTTGAGGGTAACCACGATGTAAAGAGCTTCTATATCGGCAAGACAGAGATCACTCAGAGTCAGTGGGCTCGTGTAATGGGAACAAACCCATCTAACTTTAAGGGTTGTAGAACTTGTCCAGTTGAGAACGTATCTTGGAACGAGGTTCAGACATTCATCAAGAAGCTTAACGAGCAGACTGGTCTTAAGTACCGTTTGATGAGCGAGAAAGAGTGGGAGTACGCAGCAAAGGGCGGAAAGAACGGATCTAAGTCAGCATTCGCTGGTGGTGACAACATCACTGAGGTTTCTTGGAACGCATACAACGCTGAGCAGTCTACACACGGTGTAGCAGAGAAGGCTCCAAATGAGCTTGGAATCTATGATATGACAGGTAACGTAGCTGAGTGGGTAAACAACCAGTACGACAAGGTCACTCGTTTCGCAAAGGGTGGTTCGTTTGCTGACGAGGCTTCCAACTGTGCAATCGAAGCTAAAGAGAAGTTAAAACCAGATTACAAAAGCAACAGTGTAGGTTTCCGTATCTGCCAGGATGAATAAAAATGATAAGCAAAATGAAAAGAGCATTATATCTACTGCTTGCTAGCAGTTTAAGTTTTTCTGCATTCGCACAGAACAACAACGATGCAAAGGCACGTGACCTTTATCCAAAGGCAATGGATCTATACAATGCTAAGGATTACAAGGCGACTATCAACAAACTTAATGAGATCGACAAGTTGTTAGGCAAGAGCAATGCCCGTACGAACTACCTTCGTACAAAGGCAGCTTATGCACAGAACGACTACAATATGGCTCAGAACTCTTGCAAGGCTTATTTCGAGTCTATGCCAAAGCATGACAAGGGATACTCTGAGATGTCTGTCATCAAGGAGAGTCTAATGGCATACTTCCAGGCACAGCAAAAGAAGAGACAGGAAGACGCTGCAGCTTGGGAGGCACAAGAGGCCGACAGAAAAGCTCGTGAAGCAGCAGAGGAGGCATCACGTCAGGCTCAGATGAAGGCGGCTGCTGAAAGAAGATCTGCTTACCAGAGCGAACTTGAGGCAAAAGACAAGCGTGAGGCTGAAGCATACGCTAACGCACAGAAGACTGGAACTAAGGCTGCATACCAGGAATTCATCTACGACTACCCATACGGCAAGAAGGTTGCTGATGCAAAGAGAGAGATGAATAAGAAGTGGCCAGCACCAGTTCGTACACTTAAGAACGGCAAGTATGGTTACACAGCAAACGGTAAGTTTGTTGTTAAGCCTAAATACGAATACGCAACTGACTTCAGCGACGGTTTGGCTCGCGTAGGTAAGGAAGGAAAGTATGGCTTTGTCAACGAGTCTGGCGAAGAGGTTATCCCTATGACTTACACACAAGCTTCTTCTTTCAACTATGGAGTTGCCGCTGTTAAGGACCAGAATGGTGACGCTTACTTCATCCTACCTTCAGGTGCACGTCTTCAGGACGCTTCTTACCTTGACACAAAGAGTTTCAAGGAAGGTTTGGCTGCATGCCAGGATGAGAACTACCTATATGGTTTCGTCAACCCTAAAGGTCAGTTGGTGGTTCAGCACAAATACAACACTGTTGGTTGGTTCAACGAGGGTATCTGCGCTGTAGGCAAGAACATTAACGGCAAGACTCTATACGGATACATCGACAGCAAGGGCAATCAGCTTTGCGACTTCATCTACGAGGAGGCAAAAGATTTCCAGGGCGGTGTTGCTCGTGTAAAGACTAACGGCAAGTATGGTCTTGTTGACATATTTGGTTCGCCTATCACTTGCTGCGACTACGACTATATCTCTGAATTCAAGGCAGACGGTTACGCATTGGCTAAACGATCAAACCTTGAGGTTTACATCGACAAAGAAGGTCAGTTGTGGGCAAAGGTTAGCGGAAAATATGTAGCTGTGAAATTCTAAAATTCTCATATCTTTTATTTTTTAAGTTGGTAATCCCAAGTCGGCAAAAGTCGGCTTGGGATTTTTGGTACAAATACAAGAGCCGCATTCCAAACTAGGATGCGGCTCTTGTGCTATTCAATCTATTGGACCAAAAGACCGTTATATTATATTAATCCGTTGGTTTATCTTTATAATTGGTTTGAAATTCATATTTCTAAAATTTTGAATTTACAATTTGATTTTTCTATCTTTGTTAATGTTAAATTAGATGATTCGCGGTTTTTAAAATTTTCAAGTATGCGACAACTAACATCGAAAGAAATTGAAGCGTTGCAGGCAAACGGTTGCTCTGCCGACGATTGGGGAAACATATCTGTGGCAGACTGTTTCAATCCTGTCTCTGTCAGCAAAACATCATTCTCTGGAAAATGCCAAATTGGTTCGTTTTCAGGAGTCTCTGAAATCAATGGTGTGCCATTCCCAAGAGGCATCAACAATGCCCGCTTGCACAATTGTGTGGTTGGCAATGATGTTGTGATCGACGGAATAAGCCGATATATCTCCAATTATGAGATTGCCGACGGTGCAATACTAGTCGACAACAGCGAAATCTACTGCAACGACTCAACTACATTCGGTACGGATACTAAGATCGCAGTGCTTAATGAGAACGGTGGACGATCAATTCCGTTGTCGCCAGCGTTGACAGCACAGCTTGCATACTTTGCCGTGATGTTCCGCGACTATAAAATCTTCACTGAGAAAATCTGCAAATACCTTGACGATAAATCTAAAGAATACCTTTCACGTCCTGCTGGAGCTCCACGTGGATATATCGGCAAAAACTCAGTCGTAATGGGTTGCAAGAAGATTGCAAACGTATGGATTGCAGACAATGCCACAGTTAAAGACTGTTCGTCACTTGAAAACGGAATCATCAAATCGTCGGCTTCTGACCCAGCAATCATCACAACTGATGTCTTGGCTCAGAACTTCATTCTTTGCAACGGTGCGAAGGTGATGGACGGAGCAATTATCAGAAATACATTCGTAGGCCAAAACACAGAAGTTGGCCTTACATTCTCTGCGACAGACACATTCTTCAGTGCAAACTGTCAGGCATTCCACGGTGAGTCGTGCTCACTATTCGGAGGGCCGTTCACAGTGTCGCATCATAAGTCTACCCTACTCATCGGAGCCATGTTCAGCTTCATGAATGCAGGTAGCGCAACAAACCAGAGTAACCACTACTACCGTCTTGGTCCAAACCACGAAGGAATTCTTCAGCGAGGAAGCAAGACAGCCAGCGGTTCATACGTGCTATGGCCAGCAGTGACTGGTGTCTTTACATTGGTAAAAGGAAAACACGGAGGCAATCTCGACACACGTAAATTGCCATTCTCATATTTGATTGAGCAGAATTCTGAGACGTGGATCTATCCAGGCTCAAGCATGAAATCGTGTGGAACAATGCGCGACATCAACAAGTGGAAGAAGCGCGACAAGAGAAAGACAATCGACGAGAACAGCGACATCATCAACTTCGACGTGATGAGTCCGTTTATCGTAGCAGAGGTGGCTGAAGGTTTTGAATTCTTGACAGAGAAACAGCATCACCAGCGTCGTGCCGGCGTCAACTATCATAAGTATGGACGCGCGAAGATGCATTCAGTGGCAGTCGACGAGGGTGTTGACCTATACGCGATGTTCCTTTCTGTATTCGCAGTCAGATTGCTAAAATCTTGCAGCACAACAAATTTGAAGAGTTTGTATGAAAAAGCAGCCAACTACGAGATTGACAAGTGGGCTGATATCGCAGGTGCTTACTGCAGCAGAAAGAAGCTATTCAACTTCATCGACAAAGTGGCGAACAGCAACGATTATAGCGACGTCATCACAACATTCTTATCTGATTTGAAGAATGGTTACGAAGAGGAAAAATTGATGTGGGGATTGAAATTCATCCTTGAGCAGAGATTCAACGGCGACATTGATGCCGCATCTACCCCAGAGTCTATCGCAGACATCATAAGCGAAGGCGAATCCGCAGAAGATACTCTAGCCAAGATGATAGCCACAGACAAAGAGCGAGAATTCTCTCAATTCATGCAGGTAGGTTATGGATTAGACGGTAATGATCCTGTCGGCGATTTCAACAGTGTTCAGGATAAGGATAATGTGGCTGATATCCCTGTATTCTAAAAATTGATTATTGATAAAACGTCATTCATATCGGGCAGGTTTGAAACCTGCCCCTACAATATAATGACATTTCATTGTCGTAGGGGAGGGTTTCAAACCCTCCCGCTTTATAATGAATAAATTATGCAGAAAATAGTAGAGATGTGCGATTTGAAGCGTCAGACTGCCAAAATACGCAGTGAAATCGACGCATCAATCAACGAGTCAATCGAATCTACAGCATTCATCAAAGGAGCC
Source organism: Paludibacteraceae bacterium (assembly GCA_024401565.1). Taxonomy (GTDB): domain Bacteria; phylum Bacteroidota; class Bacteroidia; order Bacteroidales; family Paludibacteraceae; genus UBA1723. Next base: position 58,016 of record JAKSKU010000012.1, on the reverse strand, counting down.
AAAGTAGCTGAGTTTGAGAAGAATGCGGCAGCATATATTGGCACAAAGCATTGTATATCAGTAGGCAATGGCACAGATGCCCTTTATATAGCGCTAATGATGCTCAACCTTGCCCCTGGAAGCGAAGTGATAACTCCAAGTTTCACATTTGTAGCCACAGCGGAAGCCATCTTACGTGCAGGATTGAAACCAGTCTTCGTTGACGTTTCTGATTCATCATTCAATATAGAAGCCGACGCGTTTGAAGCAGCAATCACACCAGACACAAAAGCAGCAATCATCGTACATCTATTCGGACAGAGTGCAGAGATGGATTCGATAATGAAAGTTGCGAAGAGACATTCCGTCGACATCATAGAAGATTTCTGTCAATCGTTTGGAGCGGCATACGACGTCGACGGCAAGATGAAAAAAGCAGGATCAATCGGAAAAATCGGATGCACATCATTCTTCCCATCCAAAAATCTCGGATGTTTTGGTGACGGTGGAGCCATCTTCACCGACGACGACACTATCGCAGACAATGCACGTGCGTTTGCAAACCACGGAATGAGAGTGAAATACACATACGACAGTGTAGGAGTAAACTCACGTCTTGACGCAATGCAAGCAGGAATCTTGAATGTCAAGATGAAATATGTGGATTCATATTTGGAAGCAAGACGAAAAGCGGCGTCGACATATAGAAAAATGCTTTCTGAAGTCGACGGTATTATCGTTCCATCTGAAAAAGAGGGTTGTTTGCACACATATAATCAGTTCACTATCAGAGTGAAAGATGGCAAACGAGATGAATTAAAGGCATTTTTGGAGGAGAATGGCATTCCATCCATGATCTATTATCCCTACCCAATTCATCAGCAGAAAGCATATCTTGAATCACCACACCGCATAGCAGGCAATCTTTGCAACACAGAAAAACTCTGCAAAGAGGTGTTGAGTTTGCCAATGCACACCGAATTAGAAGAGGGAATTATAGAGACAATCACGTCGAAGATAAAGAGATTCTTTGAATAATTCATAATGCATAATTCATAATTCGTAATTGTCAGGCAAGCCAACAAAGCCCCCTATCCCCCTAAAGGGGGAAACCGTACATGTCACAAAGTCCCCCTTTAGGGGATTTAGGGGCTAATCTTCGCCTTCTCGTCAACCATTGCCTGAGAGGATAACCGTTGCCACGGTTGGATGATATATTTTAATTTACGTAGCATAATTTATATTTTCTGCTTTTATATCTTAATATCAGGCAATCGCAAACGGATTTGTTCGTCAATTTCATCCAAAATATTATTTATACTATTCTTCTTCAAAAATATTGCCATTAATATACCCCCTTAGCTTCCGAGGCTCGTTGTATCTTTCAATTTCTTCTTTTGTTGGATTCCATTTAAGAACATCCATCACTCCTGGATACATCCGTGACGTATAGAGAATAATAGTATCGCCTACATTCGTATTATTGTAAGTATAATCAGATACAGGAACATTAAACTTATACTTTTGGCCATACCCTACTATTACTATTTTTTGATTATTCCCTTTGCCTATAGAAGCTCTTCTATCATAAACAACACCAGTGACAACATTTTTCTCAGACATCAATTCCATATATATTTTTTTTGAATACATATTATAAATCTCACAATATCCAAGAACAAACAATACCGGCACCAGTATTGTCACAACACCAAAATTCCGTTTTAAAAACAACAATTCAAATTCAAAGCATAGATATCCTATTAAAAATAGTAACAAAAAGCCAAGTAATCCGACATTAGGGACTTCTCCCCAATCCGTAAATGAAATACGAGTACTTGCTATCTGAAAAGATATAGTTACTACTATTAATATAAAAGATAAAATGATACACTTTATTCTGACTTTGGATAAGCACTTGAACTTTTCAACAAATCCGTTTATTTTTTTCATTATAATGTTATTTCTTAAATTCAACTTAAAAATGCAACATGGGGAATTGAAATTTTCTCAAGAGAATGAGTTCAAACTAATTTCTTCTTGATGAAAAATTTGAATCTTTGCCACCTCAAGTTTCCAAACAATTGGATGCATTATGAGTAAACAAATTGTCCGAAAGACAAAGTTACGATATTTTCTATAAACAAGAATGTCAATCCTAAATTTCCAACTAATATTCTAATTCTGCGATTAAAACATTACTTTTGCAGAAAATAGGTTTGAACTATGGTGGACATCAAAGAAAAATACAAAGACTTGCAACCTTTGCCCTGCGGAGTACAGGATTTTGAGATAATCAGAACTAATGGTCTGCTCTATGCAGACAAGACAGAATATGTCTATAATTTGGCAAGTGACAAAAATAGTTTTTGCTATTTCTTAGGTCGTCCACGTCGCTTCGGAAAATCTCTTTTCCTTTCCACTCTTGAATGCTATTTTAACGCCCGAAAAGATCTGTTCGAAGGTCTTAAAATAATGGAACTTGAGCAGAATTGGACTAAATACGAGGTGTTGAGATTCGATTTGAGCGGATGCAGTTCGACTGAAAAATTGACAAGTACAGTCTTAAAGACTATCCTAAAATACGAGAAGAAATATAATATAGAGAATTTTGAAAAATATGAAATAAAAGACAGATTCTCAAACCTTATAGAAACTGCCGCTAAAGGAGAACAACAGCGTGTTGTGATTCTTATCGACGAATACGACTCGGCACTCCAGCAAACAATGTATGATGAAGTGGAGCATGAGAAAATGCGTACTGAGTATAGAGATTTCTTTTCTGTATTCAAATCAGACAGCCACTATATCTTCAAGATTTTCCTTACGGGCATCATGAAGTTCACTCAGTTGAGTCTATTCTCGGTTCTTAATAATATTAAAATTCTTAGTGCAAATGACGAATATGCAGCTGTTTGTGGATTTACACATGAAGAATTACAGAGATACTTCAAAAGACATGTGGAGAGACTTGCAGATTCAAGCGAAATGACTTACGAGCAAGCATATCAGTCAATTATAGACAGATACGACAGCTACTCATTCAGCAAGAATCTGACAAAGGTAATCAATCCATATAGTTTGCTTAATGCACTTGCCGACTGTGAACTTAATAACTACTGGACCATTTCTGGCTCAACAAAGGTGCTGATGGACACAATTGATAGTGGTGAGCATAAAATGCCTAATTGGGATTGTGAATACATGGACAAACTGGCTCTTGAAGGCAATGACGCTAACAGAAAGAATCTTGTGTTGTCTCTTTATCAAACAGGCTATCTTACAATAAAAGAATACAATAAAGATTTACAAGCATACAGATTAGGAATACCCAACCATGAAGTAAAAGAAGCTATTTCGGGATTAATTGTCCCAAGGATATTGAGTAAAGACGAGAACGAAGTTGAATCAACTATTTTCCAGTTCAAAAAAGAATTCATCCTTGGCGACGTGGAAAAAGCGATGCAGTTTCTTCAGGCGTTGGTGGCTGGCACTCCAAATTCGCAGGACAACACGTCTAAAGCAATTGAAGAAAGATTCCAGTTCATCATCACACAAGTTTTATTCTTATGCGGATTCAAACCTCAACCTGAAGTATCAATCGCCACAGGCAGAGTAGATATCGTCTGCAAGACCAAATGGAGAAACGCAATATTCGAGTTGAAGATGGCTTCAAACGGTGGTCTTGACGCTGCAAGCGAACAAATCACTGACAGAAAATACGCCGCTCCATTCCTCTCAGAAGATAAGGAACTGCTCACATTTGCCATTGAATTCGACTCCGCTGAAAAGAATCTCACAAGATGGAAAATTGAGAAAATAAAGTAAGGCACCGGTAACACTAACCGAAAAGTTTCACCTTTGCGGTAACCATTGCATGAGAGAACAACCATTCCACGACAGACCACATGACATTTTGACACACAAAAGAATCCCCAATCCTTTACATTATGCCAAACATGCAGACTTCACAAGTTGGCACAGCTTTTGATTTATGTATAGCAGAAAAAGAAAATAAACTTAAAGTTATATAAATCATGAACATTAAGCCATTAGCAGACAGAGTGCTTGTTAAGCCTGTCGCAGCAGAAGAGAAGACAGCGTTGGGAATCATCATTCCAGACACTGCAAAAGAGAAACCATTGAAGGGTGAGGTTCTAGCTATCGGTAACGGTACTAAGGACGAGGAGATGGTAGTGAAGGTTGGCGACACTGTTCTATACGGAAAGTATGCTGGCACTGAGCTTGAACTTGACGGTGAGAAGTATTTGATCATGCGTCAGAGCGACATCTTGGCAATCATTGGATAATGCATAATTCGTAATGCATAATTCGTAATGCATAATTCGTAATGCATAATTCATAATTGTCAACAAAAAGAATCAACAGAATATAATACAACAGTTTAGACTACGACGTCTATACAAAAAAGTATAAAAATCATGGCAAAAGAGATTAAATTCGACATAGAAGCTCGCGACCTTTTGAAGAAGGGTGTGGACGAGTTGGCAAACGCAGTTAAGGTGACACTTGGACCTAAGGGCCGCAACGTCATCATCGAGAAGAAGTTCGGTGCTCCACACATCACCAAGGATGGTGTGAGCGTGGCGAAGGAGATCGAACTTTCTGATCCATACCAGAACATGGGTGCGCAGATTGTTAAGGAGGTTGCTTCTAAGACTAATGATAAAGCTGGCGACGGTACAACTACAGCTACAGTTCTTGCGCAGTCTATCATCACTGTAGGTTTGAAGAACGTGGCTGCTGGTGCTAATCCAATGGATTTGAAGCGTGGTATCGACAAGGCAGTTGCTAAGGTTGTCGACAGCATCAAGGCTCAGGCTAAGGAGGTTGGCGACGACAATCAGAAGATCGAGCAGGTAGCGACTATCTCAGCCAACAACGACAGCGAGATCGGTAAGCTTATCGCAAGTGCTATGGCGAAGGTTAAGAAAGAGGGTGTCATCACAGTTGAAGAGGCAAAGGGTACTGACACTACAGTTGATGTAGTTGAGGGAATGCAGTTCGACAGAGGTTACCTTTCTCCATACTTCGTTACAAACACAGAGAAGATGGAGTGTGAGATGGAGAACCCATTCGTTCTTATCCACGACAAGAAAATTTCTAACCTAAAGGATATCCTTCCATTGCTTGAGGCATCTGTTCAGGCTGGACGTCCACTATTGGTTATCGCAGAGGATATCGACGGTGAGGCGTTGACAACATTGGTTGTTAACCGTCTACGCGGATCATTGAAGATCTGTGCTGTCAAGGCACCAGGATTCGGAGACCGTCGTAAGGAGATGCTTCAGGATATCGCAGTTTTGACAGGCGGTACAGTTGTTTCAGAGGAGCAGGGAATCCAGCTTGCTTCAGCTACAATCGAGATGCTTGGTAAGGCAGAGAAGATCACAGTAAACAAGGACAACACAACTATCGTCAACGGTGCTGGTTCTAAGGAGGCTATCGCTCAGAGAGTTGCTCAGATCAAGGCACAGATCGACGCTACAAAGTCAGACTACGACCGCGAGAAACTTCAGGAGCGTTTGGCTAAGTTGGCAGGTGGAGTTGCAGTGCTTTACGTAGGTGCTCCATCAGAGGTTGAGATGAAGGAGAAGAAGGATCGTGTAGACGACGCTCTTTCAGCAACACGTGCAGCTGTAGAGGAAGGAATCGTTCCTGGTGGTGGTGTAGCGCTTATCCGTGCTATCGAGTCGCTTGACGGTGTAACTGGAGAGAACGATGACGAGACAACAGGTATCGAGATCGTTAAACGTGCAATTGAGGAGCCACTTCGTCAGATTGTAGCAAACGCAGGTAAGGAAGGTGCAGTTATTGTACAGAAGGTAAGAGAAGGCAAGGGAGACTACGGTTACAATGCCCGCACAGATAAGTTTGAGAACTTCTACGAGGCAGGAGTTATCGACCCAGCCAAGGTTACTCGCGTCGCATTAGAAAATGCAGCGTCAATCGCAGGTATGCTTCTTACAACTGAGTGTGTTATCTCAGAGAAGAAAGAGGCAGCTCCAGCAGCGGCTCCTGTAGCTCCAGGCATGGGCGGCATGGGTGGCATGATGTAATAAATGCTAAATGATGAATGCGGAATGCTGAATTTGCAAACGCATAACACTCATAAAACACAAGCGGTCGGGACTTACGTTCCGACCGCTTTGTTGTTTGTTATTAAAGCAAACAATCATGCTTAACATGAGTTGTCCAACACACGTTTTTTCTTTATACGCTCGCTCTCCGAGCTCGCGTTGGTGGGTTAGGGCGTTCCACCCTTAACAATCCTCATTTTTGTCAACTGCTATTTTTAATACTTATAAGATATTCTTTTTTACAAAAGTCAACTCTTGGAAATAGTCAGAAACGGCAATTAAAACATAACCGTTAGCCTTAATAAGATCCAACATTTCCTTCAACATCTGCTTTCCATTGTCAAAAAATCTATCGTGTACTTCAAGACAAAGCTGATCAATGTTCAAGTTTGATTTTAGAATATCAGGAACAACAGAAAACTCACTGCCTTCAATATCTATTTTCAATATATCAATCGATGTATGATTGTTCTCTTGAAGCAGCGTAGCCAGCCTTTTCATCGGAACATCAATAGGAGTCCTTTTCAAACCGTTTCTTACGACCGTCGATGCAGAGACGCAATTTCCATCTTCAGGCAAGAAGAACTGTTCAACGCCGTCTTTATCGGAAATGCCAACAGGAGAAAAAACAAAATTCTCACTTACGTTTTGAGTCTCCAGCCATTTAATGCTTCCCGGCGTGGGATCAAATGCAAATACTTTAGCATTATGATTCTTTATCAACTCATTGTCAAAGGAGATATCGGTCCCGACGCCAAACGAATATACTATAGGATTATTCAGTTTTTTTGTATAAACAGCAAAACCTGTATGCTCACCACCATACCAAGTGGTCTCAACCTTCATTTCAGGCTTCATGTTCAATACCTTTCCTCTGAGAAGTTTGCTGTATTTGTAAATCTTTGAATTTAAACTCATATCAATACTTTATTTTCATACAAAGATAGTCAAAATAAATATAAAACACTCTCTTTTCCTTCTTTTGACTTATCTCGGAAATCAAAGCATCGTAACAGACAAAAAAGAATGAGCTCAGCTTCTCCCGAAACCAAGCCCATTATCATGAAAAACCTTACTACTATTTCAAAATTATCTTACCTACGTTAACACCGTTCTCAGTTCTTAGAACTGCAGTGTAGACGCCTCTATTTAGAATTGAAACGTTAACTTCAACATTATTTCCTGTAAGCTGTTTTCTCATTACGTTTACTCCGTCAAGAGAGTAAAGTTCAATTTCCTTTAGCTCACTGGCATCAGAAATATAGATCACATCAGTTGCAGGATTAGGAGACACGGACAATGAATTGTCGTCAGCTACGTTCTTAACATCCACAATTTCCATGATTGCATTAATGAAATCAGGATGATACCATGTCAAAGCCTTACGGTTAAAATGTCCGTGAGTCTCACCACCATTATTAGCAGCCACGTTATTGTCCCACAAAATACCAGGCATTCCATATTTCTTGATAGTTGAGTAATAAACGTCAACCCACTTCAAACGATCTTCCTCGAATTTAGCACCTCTAAAAGAGCATGACTCCTCACCAATAATAACCGGAACACCCTGACCTACAACAAACTTGTCGTACACAGCCTTGAAATAAGAATCTATTTCCTCAGCATAGCTGTCAAGCCATACCTTGCCAGTACCAAGACACAAGTCGTAAGGACGATAAGCATGCAAAGAAAGAGCTAAACGGTTATCGATTGTATCCTTTGGCAACTTAAATTCAGGAGACATACAACCTTCCCAGCAAGCAGCGTAACCAGGACACATGATCACACGATCCATGTTTTCAGGCGAACCATTGCGTCTAGTCTCATCCACGCCAATTTGATTATACCAATTAATCATTCTTAAAGCCTCCTTAACCATAGGATCTGGGTTATTGATATCAAACCACCACTCTGAAGGGTAGTTGACAAGACGAGGCTCGTTCATAATCTCAAATACTAGATGCTGATCATAATCCTTGAACGCCTCCGCTATCTGACGCCATATCTGAGTGATGAATATATATGACTCATCATCGTCCTCCGGCATATAGTAGATATTTCCTTTGTTATTATCATGATGAATGTTGATAATAACAAACATTTCCTCATTGTAAGCGTAATCAACAACCTCCTTTACACGGTTCATCCAATCCTCATCAATGATCCATTCTTCCCCGCCAGTTGTATGGTTACCCCACGAAACAGGAATTCGAATAGTGTTGAATCCAGCAGCATGAACTGCAGAAATCATCTCTTGTGTAGTTTTAGGCTGACCCCAAGACGTTTCAGCACTCAGACTGTTGCCACCTCCTGTAGCATCGAATGTGTTACCAAGGTTCCAACCTGTACTCATCATTGCAGTGATCTCTGTGGCTGTATAGCCAGACAATTTCTCTGCAGATGCGTTAAAAGCAAAAGATGAAAGTGCAAGTGCCGCTACTGACATCTTTTTAATAGTAGAAGTAAAATTTTTTTTCATTGGCCTTTTAATTTAATGTTCGTTCTTGTCGTTGGCTTTTATCGACCAATTGACGATTTTTATCGACGAATTGATATTACAAAAGTAATGTTAAAATTTAATTCCACAAGATTTTATTAAAAAAATCGATTGAGGCAGCATTATTTTTTAGTTTTTACCGTAAAAAAACAGTAAAAAAATCGCCAAACAGCATAGAAAAAAACGTCATCGTATGTTAGCGAACACGTTTGAGAAAAAAACGTCAAAAATTAATTGTATTTACATTTTGCGTCGATTAACTTTAGCGTAATATTGCAAGCGTAAACGATGCACGCATTCTATTATACGTACAGAAGTCTACAAAAGGATACAACTAACTAAAGCATTTTACTAACGAATAAAAAAACGCTATGCATATGAATACAAAATTACTTTTCACATCGGCTATGGTAGCATCCATGTCTCTTGTGCAGGCACAGGAGATCGCTACTTGGGAAGATTGGTGCAAGTCAGCGGTGACATTCACTTTTGACGATGGTGCCAACGAGTGGAGCTCTCATAATTGGGCAGCTCAGCAACTTGATAAATACAATTTCAAGGCTACATTCTATGTTGTGACAGGTTGGATGGGTAACAACTGGGGCAACTACTCAAATTTAGCAAAGAAAGGCCATGAGATCGGTAGCCATACTGATTCACATAGCTCTAATGCGAGTGAGCTTGGATCTTCTAAGAGCACAATTGAGAAACAGATTGGCCAGCCTTGTTTGACTATCGCTTATCCAAACTGTGTTAATCCAGGTCAGACAGCAGTTTTGCAGAACTACATCGGTGGACGTATCTGTGGTGGAAAGACAAACAGTAAGAGTCCTTATGATTTCTCTAATTTGGATTGCTACATTTGTGGTTCTCAGGGTAAAAATTCTACAAACGACTTCACTTCTATTTGTTCTGGTGCAAATGGAGGTTGGGCAGTGTTCCTAATCCACGGATTCCAGGGATATGCTGGAAACGGTAGCTATTCACCAACAAATCAGAATGCATTTACTGGTGCTCTTCAGTGGTTGGATCAAAATAAGAAAGATTATTGGGTTACTACTTTCAGAGATGCTTGTATGTATATTAAGGAGCGTGACAACGCTACTTTCAAGAAGGTTTCTGATGGCAAGTATTCATTGACTTTGAATTCTTCGTTGACAAGCAACAAGTTTTGCGACTGGAATTACCCATTGTCAGTACGTGTCCCAGCTTCTGGCTCTACAGCTTCTGTTAAGCAAGCAGGAAAGGCTATCGACTGTACAGTGTCTGGTGGATATGTTTACTTCAAGGCTGTTCCAAACGGTGGTGACATCGAGGTTTCTGGTGCGGGAGCAACTGTAGATCCTGGTACAAACCCAGGTACAACTCCAGATACAAACCCAGGCTCTAGCACAACTACAACAGTTAACCCATGTGGTACATTCAGCTCTTTGAATGGTGGTACTACAGCAACAAACGGTGGTGGTAACCACAATATCTCAGGAACAGATTACGGTTATGAGATGTGGACTAACTCAGGTCAGTCAGCATCTATGAAATACGGTGTTAAGGATGGTGTATTCCAGTTCACAGCAAACTGGAACAACCCAGACGACTTGCTTTGCCGTATCGGTCTTTACTGGGGTACAGGTCCTAAGCCAAGCGAGCTAAAGGGTGACATCCACTGTGATTTCAACTACGATTGTTCAGGTACAGGTGGTGGATACAACTACATCGGTATCTATGGATGGACAAAGACTCCTAACGAGGTTGAGTACTATATTGTAGAGAACACATTCTTCGGAAGCACAGCTAAGCAGCAGGGATTGTACTACGGTGCCAACAAGGTAGGCTCATATACAATTGACGGTGAGGGTTCATACGATTTGTATGTCGGAACTCGTAGTAATGCTCCTTCAATCTCAGGTACATCTACATTTAAGCAGGTGTTCGCTGTAAGATCTACTCCTCGTAAGTGTGGACATATCTCAGTGTCTGAGCACATGAGAAAGTGGGCGTCTAGTGTTACTCTAGGTCAGCTTTACGATTGTAAGTTCCTTTGTGAGGTTGGTGCTGGTTCAGGAAGCTTCGATATGAAGTATGGTAAGATGTGGATCGGTGACGCAACAAGCGGTGGTTCTTCGACTCCATCCGAGCCATCTGAGAAAGAGGAGCCATACAAGGGTGCAATCGCAATCCCTGGTAAACTTGAGTGTGAGAACTACGACAAGGGTGGTGAAGGATTCGGTTACTCTGATTCAGACTCTAAGAACGAAGGTGAGGAATACCGTAATGACGGTGTTGATATCGTAGGTGCAAACGGAGGTTATGCAATCGGTTACACAGCTGAAGGCGAGTGGTTGAAGTATACAATCAACGTAGAAGAGGCTGGCGACTACAATGTTGGTGCTTACATGGCAAACGGTAGCACAGATCCACAGATCTCTATCATGCTTGACGGCAAGAAGGCTGCTTCTCTAACAGGAACTGGAAGTGGTGATTGGGACACATACTCATTGGCTACAGGTAAGATCTCTCTTTCAAAGGGCGAGCATACTCTAAAGATCAACTTCGACAACAGCTACACTAATATTGATTATCTAATATTCTCTAAGGAAAGCTTTTATATTGATCCTATTGATCCAATTACTCCAATTGATCCAATTGATCCAGAAGCAACTTCAGGAACATTCTTCGACGAGAACGGTGCATACTTCGGACCTTCATGTGAGAACGGCAAGATGGGAACAGGTGCATTCTACACAGGTGACTACACTTCTCCATTCAAGACAGTTCTTGGCAAGACAGACGCTGAGATCCAGAAGAAATTGGATCAGTTGTGGGATCACTACTTCGTAGGTTCTAACAAGGTATACTTCGAGAAGAACGACGGTACAGCTTACATCCTTGATACTGGTAACAACGACGTTCGTTCAGAGGGTATGTCATACGGTATGATGATCTGTGTACAGACTGGTCACAAGTCTGAGTTCGACAAACTTTGGGGATTCGCTAAGAAGAACATGCTTCACACTTCAGGTCAGTGGCAGGGCTACTTCAAGTGGCAGTGTAATCCTGACGGATCAGCTCAGGATGCGAACTGTGCTCCTGACGGTGAGATGTACTTCACAACAGCTTTGATGCTTGCTTCTCACAGATGGGGTCAGAAGTCATACATGGACGACGCTCAGTACTGTTTGAAGAACTTCTGGAAGGGTGGAAATGGATCTCTATTCAACGAGCAGCAGAATGTAATCACATTCCAGCCATACAACTGCTCTGATTTCTCAGACCCTTCATACGACCTTCCTGCATTCGTTGACTTGTTCGCAATGTGGTCAGAGTCTAACAACAGCAAATGGGCTACAGCAGCAACAGCTACTCGTAACCACCTATACAAGTCTTGCAACACTCAGTCAGGTTTGTTCTCAGATTACAACAACTTCGACGGTACTCCTAAGTCAGTAAGCTACAACTCTAACGCTCAGAAGTACATGTACGATGCAATGCGTTGCGCAATGAACTACGGTATGGACTACTACCTATTCGGTAAGGATGCAGCTCGTCAGACTGAGATGGCTAAGAGAATTATCGACTTCTTCGAGAAAGACGGTTACTCACACGCTCGTTTCAACTGGGATGGAACAGGTGGCTCTGAGCAGTACACACTTGGTGAGACTGGTGCAAACGCAGTAGCATGCTACGCTTTGATGAATGAGTCTTCATACGCTTCAAAGGTAAAGACAAACATGACTAAGGCTTGGAACGCAGGTCTTGCAACAGGTCAGTACCGCTACTACGATGGTCTAGTTCACTACTTGGCAATGCTTCACTTGACAGGAAGCTTCAAGATCTGGAAAGAGAAACCAGCTAGCGTTAAGGAAGTTAATGCAGAGAATGAGTACAACGGTGTTAAATACAGCAAGGATACTGAGATCTATGATTTCAAAGATTGTGAGCTAATCAAGGTTAACATCACAGTTGACAAGGAGAACGTAGAAGATGTTGATGCAAATCAGATCTCAATCGTTCCAAATCCAGCGTCTACTTATATTGAGATCGTAGCTGATGAGGAGATTAAGTCAGTAGAGTTGATTGATATGATCGGCAACAAGGTTATCTCGACAAAAGCGTCAGTAATCAATGTTGATGCTCTTCAGTCAGGTGTTTACATGGCAGTGATTTCTACAGAAAATGCTCAGATTATCAAGAAAGTGATGATTAAGAAGTAAAAAAATCAAAAAAAATAAGTTATGACGGATGAAAATTCCGTCATAACTTTTATATTTGGAATCTGAATCTAACAACATATTGTCATGAAACACATTCCATCACTCGCAACAATATTGATTATAGGTCTTTCAAATGTATCTTCTGCATTTGCGGTTGATCCATGTGAGATGGGAACCGTTTGGAGTGGAGGTAAATTAATCACGACTGACGACCGTCAAGACCTTGACAACGGGTTCAACTATGAGTTGTGGAAAAATGGCAAAGGTGGCAAAATGACAGTTTATGGTGGAGATGCGGATTGTGCGTTCAAAGCCGAATGGAATAATAGTAACGATTATGTAGCAAGATGTGGGCTTTTCTGGGGAAAGGAAATTGAGAATACCCCTTCTTACAAAGATTTGGATGGCGATATCCATGCTGAATTTTCGTTTACAAAAACAGGAAAAGCTTACAATTATTCATTCATTGGAGTATACGGTTGGTCGAAAGATCCATTGGTGGAGTTCTATATCAGTGAAGATACATACAACAGTATTGATGCTCCATGGAACACAGAAAAGATTGGATCGGCAGAGATTGATGGTGCCATTTACAATTTCTATAAGGGAACTATGTTGAACAACCCTTCGATCTTTGATGACAAGAAACAGTTTGTTCAGATTTTTTCTATTCGCCAAACAAAACGTCAGTGTGGTCACATTTCCGTATCTGAACATTTTAAGGCATGGGAAAAATTGGGTGTTAAGACTGGTCCTCTTTATGATTGCAAAATCGTTGTTGAGACCGGAGGTGACATAGGGTCAGTGGATTTTCATTATGCGACTATGTGGATTGGCGACGAGAATGGCCCATTTGAAAAGGAAGAACGAGCTCCTTTCAAAGATACCATTGCAATTCCAGGTATAGTTGAAGCAGAAGACTACGACAAAGGTGGATTTAACGTTGCGTATTACGACACTGACCGAAAAAATGAAGGTGAAGTTTATCGTAATGATGGCGTAGACATTGTTGAAACGCCTGATGGTTATGCAGTCGGTTACTCAAAAACAAATGAGTGGTTGGAATACACCATCAACGTGGATGAAACTGACGATTATAAAGTCGAAGCTATGATGGCAAATGGAAACGCCGCTCCTAAAATCAGTTTGATATTCGACGGCAAAGACACTTGCTTATTGACAGGTAAAAGCGTCAAAAATGACTGGGACACATACTCTTTGGCTGCAGGTAAAGTCAGTCTGACAGAGGGGCCTCATACAATGAGATTGTTATTTAACAATAACTATACAAACATCGACTATTTGAAATTCACATCTTGGAATCTATCATCTATTTCTAATGAGATTGCTTCTAATTATGATGTGATTTATGACGACAAAACTATTAAAGTGGTATCTTCAGACGACGTAAAACAGGTTAGGCTTATTTCCACAACAGGAATGACTATTCTGTCCGAAAACGGCAACGTCTTAAATATCGAAAATGCAAATACTGGTGTTTACATTGTTTCTGCAGTCACTTCCAACGGAATGCTCAACAAGAAAGTAAACATAGTAAAATAACATATAAAAACTCTAATAACAAACAGTATTTTTATCTGTTTGGTGTGATACAACTCTAAATTTGTTGGTCAGCGGACTAACCTCTAAACTCTAAATAAAAACACAATGAAAAACTATTCTAAACGATTGTTTGGAGCATTCGTAGCATATTTTATGCTTGCGACAAACACTACTTTAGCAGTTGATCCGTGTACTCAGAAAACACAGCTGAGCGGCGGAACAAAAATTTCTAATCAGAACAAAACTGGTAATACCAGCACAGGCTATCAGTATGAGATCTGGCGTGACGGTAACGGTGGAGCTTTGACATTGTATCCGAAAGATGCATGTTTCAAGGCCGAGTGGAACAACGCCGGTGACTATCTAGGACGTGTTGGTAAAACATTCAACAAACCATCATGGAACAATCTAGGTGGTGATCTTGTCGCTAACTACGCTTACAACAAGAGTGGTAACGATGGAGGCACTTACTCTTACATTGGTATCTACGGTTGGATGGACAATCCTCAGATTGAGTATTACATCGTAGACGACTGGTTGCACGACCGTGGTAATCCAGGTGGTTCATACATTGGTAAAAACTATGGCACAATCACTGTCGACGGTGATGAGTATGTAGTTTGGTCTGGTACTCGTACAGGTGCCTCAAAGTGGGGTAACTCGACATTTACTCAGATTTTCTCTATCCGCAAGACACGTCGTCAGTGCGGAACAATCAATATTTCAGAGCACTTCCGTCAGTGGAACAAACTTGGTTTGAAACTTGGACAGATCATGGAGGCTCAGATCTTGGCAGAAGCTGGTGGTGGTTCAGGTTATGTAGACTTTACATACGCTACTATCGAGACTGTTAAGCAGGGTTCAACAGGTGGTAACACTGGAGGTAATACAGGTGGAAATACCGGAGGCAACACTGGCGGTAATACCGGAGGAAATACTGGCGGTACTACCGGAGGAAATACTGGCGGTAATACAGGTGGAAACACTGGCGGATCAACTGGTTCTGCAGTTAACCCATGTGGCACATTCAGCTCAATGTCTGGTGGTAAGACAGCTCAGAATGGTGGAACACACAATATCGATGGTGGATTCAACTACGAGATGTGGACTAACTCTGGTAACAATGCTTCAATGCAGTACTATTCAGAGAAGGGCAAGTTCCAGTTCAAGGCTAATTGGAACAACCCAGACGACTTGCTTTGCCGTATCGGATTGTACTGGGGAACAGGACCTAAGCCAAGCGAGCTAAGTGGTGATCTTCACTGTGATTTCAACTACGACTTCACTGGTACAGGTGGTGGTTACAACTACATCGGTATCTATGGATGGACAAAGGTTCCTAACGAGGTTGAGTACTATATCGTAGAGAATACATTCTTCGGAAGCACAGCAAAGCAGCAGGGATTGTACTACGGAGCAAATAAGGTCAGCTCTTATACAATCGCTGACGAGGGTTCATACGATTTGTATATTGGCACTCGTAACAATGCTCCTTCAATCTCTGGTACATCTACATTTAAGCAGGTGTTCGCAGTTAGAACAACTCCTCGTAAGTGTGGTCATATCTCTATCTCAGAGCATATGAGAAAGTGGGCTCAGCACGTTACTCTTGGTGCTCTTTACGATTGTAAGTTCCTTTGTGAGGTTGGTTCTGGTTCTGGTAGCTTCGATATGAAGTATGGTAATGTTTGGATTGGCGACAAGACAAGCGGCGGTGGTTCTTCAACACCATCACAGCCAACAGAGAAAGAGGAGCCATACAAGGGTGCAATCGCTGTCCCTGGCACACTTGAGTGTGAGAACTACGACAAGGGTGGTAACGGATTCGGTTACTATGACACTGACAACACTAATGAGGGTAAGGAATACCGTAAGGATGGTGTTGATATCGTAAAGGCTGGAACAGGTTATGCTGTAGGTTACACAGCTGCTGACGAGTGGTTGAAGTATACAATCAACGTAGAGGAGGCAGCTACATTCAATGTAGGTGCTTACATGGCAAACGGTAATGCAGATCCTAAGATCTCTCTTCTAGTAGACGGTAAGCAGGCAACTTCTCTAACTGGTAAGGGTACAGGCGACTGGGACACTTACTCAATGGCTACAGGCAAGATCACTCTTTCAAAGGGTGAGCACACTCTAAAGATCAACTTCGATAACGACTACACAAATATTGACTACTTAGTATTCTCTAAGGATGCAATCAAGGATCCAAATGCTGGTAGTGGTTCTGGTAGTGGCGAGACAGGCGGTGGTTCTGGCGAGACAGGCAGTGGTTCTGCTACAGGTGTTAACCCATGTGGAACATTCAGTTCAATGACAAGCGGACAGAAGGCACAGAACGGTGGAACACACAACATCGCTGGTGGATTCAACTACGAGATGTGGACTAACTCTGGTAATAACGCGTCTATGGAGTATTACGCAGAGAAGGGCAAGTTCCAGTTTAAGGCTAATTGGAATAATCCAGACGACTTGCTTTGCCGTATCGGTCTATACTGGGGTACAGGTCCAAAGCCAAGCGAGCTTGAGAAAGACCTACAGTGTGACTTCAACTACGATTTCACAGGTACAGGTGGTGGATACAACTACATCGGTATCTATGGATGGACAAAGGTTCCTAACGAGGTTGAGTACTACATCGTAGAGAACACATTCTTCGGCAGCACTGCTAAGCAGCAGGGATTGTACTACGGTGCCAACAAGGTTTCTTCTTACACAATCGACGGTGAGGGTACTTACGATTTGTATATCGGTACACGCAACAACGCTCCTTCAATCTCTGGTACATCTACATTCAAGCAGGTGTTCGCAGTAAGAACATCGCCTCGTAAGTGTGGTCATATCTCAATTTCAGAGCACATGAGAAAGTGGGCTTCTAATGTAACTCTAGGAGCACTTTACGACTGTAAGTTCCTTTGCGAGGTTGGTTCAGGTTCAGGTAGCTTCGACATGAAGTATGGTAATGTTTGGATGGGCGACAAGGTTTACTCAACTGCTCCAGCTAAACCATCTGAGACAGAGGAGCCATTCAAGGGTGCTATCGCAATCCCTGGCAAGCTTGAGTGTGAGAACTACGACAAGGGTGGTAACGGATTCGGTTACTACGACACAGACGACACTAACGAGGGTAAGGAATACCGTAAGGATGGTGTTGATATCGTAGCTGCTAACGATGGTTACGCTGTAGGTTACACAGCAACTGACGAGTGGTTGAAGTACACAGTTGACGTTGCTGCAGACGCAGAGTACGCTGTATCAGCATACATGGCAAACGGAAGCACAGATCCAAAGATCTCAATCTTGGTTGATGGCAAGAAGGCTTGTTCACTAACTGGCACTGGTGTTGCAGAAGATTGGGACACTTACGCATTGGCTACAGGCAAGATCACTCTAAAGAAGGGTGAGCATACTATAAAGATCAACTTCGATAACGATTACACTAATATTGACTACATCTCATTCTCCGACCCAACTGAGGTTGAGAATGTAATTGCTAGCAAGATTGTTATCGCTCCAAATCCAGCAAGCGATGTAATAAACGTATTTGCTGAGAATCTTGAGTCTGTAAACATCATCGATATGCTAGGCCGTACAGTTGCAGTTTCAACTGAGTCTACTATCAATGTTTCTAATCTTCCTGATGGCACTTACGCAGTAAAGGTTAAGACTGCTACTGCCGAGGCAGTGAAGAGAATCAATGTGATGAAATAGAATGCGTTTTTGACATAGAAACAATCAACAAACACGTTGTTTCAAAAGTCTAGTTAGTTTTAGATTGATAGAGTGCGATTTTCGATGAGGAAATCGCACTCTTTTCTTTTCAAGACTTGTATGACACAATCTATAATGTAAAACAGATGTTTGTTTCAAACAAGAAAGGAAGGTCTTCCCTTCCTTTTTATCTTCCATATGGCTTTTTCAATGCCTTACAAAGCATCCAAATCGTATGATTATTTAAGGCAACTTGTTCTGCTCGTCATCCTTTATGTTTAGCAACTCCTGCATCTCTGAATCTGTCAAAACAAAATCAAGAGAACTGTTCTGGATCATATATTCCTTGTGAGTTGTCTTTGGCAATGGCAATAAGCCAAGCTGAAGGTCAAAACGTATAGCCGCCTGTGTTGGTGTCACATTATGGGACTGGGCCATCTTTAAAAGTGTCGGGTGTTTCATAAGTCGGCCTGTTGCGTTTGGCGAATAAGCCTCAACGACAATGCCGTTCTTATTGCAAAAATCAATTATCTGATCAGGCACATGTCCTACGTGTACTCTAATCTGGTTGACCTCTGGAATCTCATCACTATGGTCGAATATGTTCTGCAGATCCTCAATATTGAAGTTGGAGACGCCGATATGTTTCACCCATCCTTTTGCCTTTGCCTCACACAATGCTTTCCACACTTCCAAATTCTCTGCAAGATACTTCTTTGGAGAGCCACCATGCATCTCATCCCATGGTTTTGGCGCATGAATTAGCAAAAGATCGATGTATTCCAACCCAAGATTCTTATACGACTCTTCAATGCTCTTTTTTGCACCCTCATACGTCTTCATTTCGGCCGAAACCTTTGTTGTGATAAACAGAATCTCTCGGTCAATTTTGCTGGCTCTAATGGCCTCTCCCACTCCTTTTTCATTCTCATAAGCATTGGCTGTGTCAATATGAATATAGCCCACTTCCAAAGCTTCATTGACGCAACGAGAAGCGTCTTCATTTGTGATCTGCCATGTTCCGAATGCCAAGTTTGGAATCAAGGCTCCACTACGCATTTTAAAATATTCTGTTTTCATAATAAATCTGTTTTATGGGTTTGACACCCAAGTAAAAGCACTTTAAAGGTAGAATGTTTCCATCAATTATGCAATATTTCGGTAATCATCCAATTATTTTGGCATCACCGCGACCATGAAAATTACTTTATTATTCCTATCTATAAATGCGTCTCTAACAAAAAAAGACGGCAGATCACTCTACCGTCTTATTATAATAGAAATTGTATTTCTTATTTATTTGCTTAAATCCGTATAAGCCCACTCACTTGGCACAACACTTAGATCACACATACAGTGCTCGTCATCCTCTACGTCTTCCTCCTCGTATACGGCTTCAGAACCACCCCAATATGGTTTTCCGTCTATATTAAATGTCTTTACGCCAGAGACCGACTTAACAAACAGATTCGCACTGCTCTTGAATCTGAGATTACCATTTGTCTTAATGACATTTGGCTTCTTTCCAAGCTTGTCACCTGAATTCTGATGAACAACTGTAGCACCTCCATTCAACGTCACTGCAGCGTCTGCCTGCAAGCAACGAGAACCTTTAGCTGAGCTTCCGCAGATGATACTTACAAGACCATCTTCAACCAAGAAAGTCTTATCTGACTTAACGCCACAAGT
Organism: Paludibacteraceae bacterium; assembly: GCA_024401565.1. Classification (GTDB taxonomy): domain Bacteria; phylum Bacteroidota; class Bacteroidia; order Bacteroidales; family Paludibacteraceae; genus UBA1723. The sequence goes on along the minus strand of JAKSKU010000012.1, from coordinate 38,262 downwards.
AACAGTAGTGTCAGCATTGGGATTAGTGCCAGAAATATATGTAGAGCCAGTCATCAAAACAAGCAACTCGCCACCTTTAACAGTCACATTACCGTCTGCTTTCAAACCTCTAGAACCTTTACCTCCAAGTCGGATATCAATCTTACCACCATTAATGTTAATGTCAGCTGTGTTTTCTTTTCCTTCCTCAAATGTGCAACGGATACCTCTTGACTCATTAGCATCAGAAGTAACAGTGAATGTTCCGCCGTCGATCTGTGCATAACCTTCACCCACATCAACACCGTCTGCCTTTGTGCTGATCACAACATCACCACCCGACTGCATATAGTAATCATTAACGTGGATACCGTCAGACTCTGCAGTGATAGTGATTTTTCCATTCTTCACATCCACATAGTCGCTACTCTGGATTCCGTGACCCACAACACTTGTGATGTTAAGGCTACCGTCTCCTTTGATCTCAAACTGTCCGCGGCTACGCATTGTAGCTCCTACAGTATCGGCCTTGCTATTCGCCAACGAATTCTGTCCGACAAGTTTTACTTCCGTGTTCTTCTTTGTTGAGATACAAATAGGAGGATTTACTCCCGCACTTGTCAAATCAAGGTTATCCAACTCAAACTTCGACTTATACAAAGATGAGAACAATACGCTTCCATTCTTACTTGATCCAGAGAACTTGTACTTGATCTCTCTAGACAGATATTCCGAATTGATGACTACATTGGCGTCAGACACCTCTACGTTCACACTGTCAAACGGATTAGACACGACAACCTTGTCGCCATCAAACGTAACAGAAACATATGGGTTGACCACAATACTGTCGATCTTGGACATTTCATAGTTTTCTCCATCGAAAGAGATCTTTCCAGCTCCAAAAGTCATCGTTTTCTCTTCTGAAGAGACAACACGAACGCTGACATTATCAGAGCTGAAAAATGACAAATTTACATCTGCGAATGAAGCCGCTGAACAAAACAATGCAGATGCTAAAAGGTAATTTCTTTTAATCATATCTTACAAAGTTTTACAGTTTTACCATCAACCTTCATGATGTAAACACCCTGACGAAGGTCACTAATATTAATTGCAGATCCATTCTCCACGCTAACCTTTTTTACAAGGACACCACTGATAGAGAATATTTCTACCATCTGTTTTCCGTCGATTCCAGAAACAAACACCTCGGAAGATGCTGGATTTGGATACAATGAAATAGATTGTGATTCTGACAATGTGTTGTCCACACCTGTTATCTCTTTCACTAGAAGTTTAGAGACATCTGCCAATTTAAGCTCAACTGGCGTTTTTTTGTCACGGTTCTCCTTTATTAGAAGACTCTTTTCTGCAAATGTTATATATCCGTCCTCATCAACATTGTAAACGGTGCTCTTAGCATTATTGTCCACAACCGTAATCTGAGTTTTAACTTCTGCAAAAGCACCCTGACAAAGAATAGCTGCCATAAAAGCAACAACTGCTCTTTTCATTTTATGCTTATTCATATCTTTTAAATTATCTATATGCCTATTACATTTAGCGGCAAAAATACAAAAATTACGGATATTTTTCACTAAGAAATTGAGAATTAATGAAAATTAAATGTTTTTCACACTCTGTCACTTATAGCATTTTGGCTTGAACCTCCTCTTTTTTCATTTGTCTGATATCAAACAGTGTCCCTGACACGCCAAGACAATAGCTACATGATTGCAGCCCGTCTTTGTCGTTGAGATACAGCAACGCTTTCTGCTGAAAGTCAGGGTCATCTATGCTTATTCCTTCGTCTGCCGCCTTGACGTTTGTCGGCATATCATAGATGTACTGCTGGTCTTCAATATAAGCAGCACGCGTACACTTGAAGAATGTGTTCTTGCGTACCATCAGACATCGGTGTTTCATCCAACAGTTATCATAGATTGCACTGACGTTGCTCTCATCCTCGTTTTTCTCGGTCAGGACGATATTGTAGAATTGATCGACGTCTTTTATGTTCAGCAAGACGAATTTGTCTTTCGCCATCTGCTTTATCTTAACCACAGTGTTTTCCGGCACTGCCACATTTCTGTAGTTGGAGATCCACAACTGGTCGATAGTGGCCATTATCTCTTCAGTCAGATATCTGTTTGCCAACACTCCGTTTGTGACGATTCTCAGATTAGTCTGTGGGAAACGTTGCTTGATGGTCTTCAGTATTTCAGCCAACTGTGGATGCAGCAGTGGCTCTCCTCCTGCCACTTTGATCACATCCGGAGCAATGTGTTTCTCAAGGAAATCGCATATTCTTTTCACTTCGTCAAGCGACATGAAATGCTCTTTATGGAACGGTGACAAATTGCAGCACTGGTTGCATCGCAAATTGCAGTGTTCGCAGACATGCAGTTCGAACGACTCTGTTCGGATGCGTCCGTTCACCACTTTGTATTTATCCCCTTTTTCCGAGAATCCTTTTTTATAGCACACTGCCTCCAACGCCAGCACAATTCCATCATATGGCATTCCGCTCTTAATGTACTCAAACTGGCATTCTCGCGACACAAAACGTGGCGTCATCTGCCTCAAAAAATCCAAATCTGAATCATTTTTATAATAGACGCGTAACCGACAGATATCATCGACAGCAAAACCATATTGCAAACCATACTTCTTAAGATTGAACTGTCCGAGCAGCCAACGCAAATTCTCCATGCTTTTGTACAACTGCTCATACGCGTCGTCCGGGAAAAGCACAGTCTCGTCTACCATACTCATCGTTGCGGCCGTCTGCAGTTTGGAACTTCCGTTCTCTTCCACCACAGCTCCACGACTTGTCATTTGTCGGCAGACTCCGTCAAACAAGTACGCTGATTTCTGTCTTAAATTCTCCACATACAATGGTTTGGCATTTGCCGTCTCCACAGTAATCCTGATCTTGTTGTCGGATGTCAGCACGTCACTCATTGGTGGCAGATTGCCGTCCAGTGAATCCAAGACTGACCTGCATGCTTTCTCGCGTATTTTGCAAAACTCATCATATACAGCCGATGGCATTTCGTTTCTCACCAGCAATGGAGTCTCTTTTAGGATATTCTCGTAGAACGACTCTATTCTATCGATCTCATTTATACTAAATTCCGTCTGCATTTTTCTCTATTTTATAGTATTTCTCTGCATTAAGCTGTTTCTGCATTTCCGAGCCTAAAAATGTTTTCCACTCGGTCGTATAGCCAGCGACTATCCTGCCTTTTTCTTCTTTGTCAATATCAATAGTATAATGTTTTATTAAAACGGTCTGATTATCTGCCGTCTCTTCAGTCAAATATTCCATCTCTTCTTTGTAGACGATCTCACAAGCGTCTCCATTGCCTGCCTTATCAAGCAGATTATTGACAAATGGCAGTCCTTGTTCGCGCAACGTCTTAATAGAGGAATCATATTCTATATTTGCCCCAAAGAACGATTTCAATCTGTATGCTGTCCAATTATGCACACTATTGTAAGGTGCATCCTCATAGAAGTAGACGCTTCGGCTTTCCATCATACGTCTGCCGACCGACGCGACCACATTGTGATCAACATGTCCACCGACGCCTAAAGGAAAATAGACTTCATCCGGCAAAAACTGGTCACACATGGCTTCTATGTGCAGAAACAATCTGTCTGCAAGTTCTGTCTCTGCAACGTCTCTATGAAACATAATAGTTTTGAAATCACGGTATCCACTGTCTCTGAACGGTGCGTCCTTATACCCCATGTGTATATAATGGACGTTGAGACGCTTCAGCACTTCTATATCATCGTTTCGACGCTGCGGATGCGTCGCGCCACCATCTGTAAAAACCGTCGCCACAATATTCTCATCATCTCGTTCCAGCCACAGTTTCATTCCACAGCCAAGAGCCACATCGTCAAGATGCGGAGAAATATAAAGTCTCCTCTTCTTTTTCTTGACATCCACAGCAGGGCGTAATGGTTGGTGATTCTCCATCAGGTTGGCTATCAGCTCAGTCATCTGCCCCACTCCGCCCGACTTGCGTATCGACTCCATAACTTGCAGTGCATTATGACGATATGCTGCATTATTATCTATCAATTCATTAATCAGACGTCGATAAGAATCAGCGTCAATGTTTATTCCATCCAACACGACACCGACATTAGACAAGCGAGCCATTTCAGCCTGAAAAAACTGGTCGTTGCACAATGGGATTATTCCAACCGGCACGCCATTGGCAAGTGCTTCCAACGTGGAATTAGAGCCTCCATGCGTTATGAATGCATACGCACGTTTCAAAAGTGTCAGCTGTGGGACATAGGGCAAGACAACAGCGTCATCAGGAAGATTCTCCAGCAAAGACCGCGGAGTGTTTCCGACGGACATAACCAGTTGAACATCATCTCTCTCTTTCACAGAATCAACGACTGCCTGATAGACTTCCGGATGATAAAAATTCTGGCTTCCGAGCGACACAAGCAGGAGTTTCTTGCCATCTGCTAATGTCTCATACGGGAACTCCGGTTCATCACCTCTCGTCATGTCAAAATCACAAGGTGAGCCAACCATGAACGCATGAAAATTTTGGCTCAAGTATCGCGGCATATAAGTTTCAGAAAAATAGGCAAAATTGAGCCACGGAGACACAACGTCACACAACCTGAATGTCGGTCTGTCGTCAAACAGTTCCGCCCTTTCCACCGCATATTTGTCGAACGCTTCAGTCAGATCCGAGTTCCACGTCACTGGTGCCAGCTGGTTTATCGAGCTTGACACTGCCACCCATGGTATATTTTTCCGTGACGCCACAATATGCACGGCATACACCATCGGATCCGCGATTATGAGTTCAGGGACAAACTGCTCCACTGTTTCAGCCAGAGCAGACACCTGATTAGGCACGACGTCGATAAGCATGGTTTTCAGCCATCTGCTCATCCACTCCTTATCGTTCTGATGTTCGGCAAATGAAGCTCCGTTTGAGGAGAACCATGATGGCATAACATCCTCTGACGCGAACAGATCCGCGTCGATACCAGACATGGCGATCTCCCGCTTCAAGTTTTTTCTGCTGAAGACAGCCAATTTGGCACCTTGCTCATAAAGGTGTTTTGCCAGTCCTATCAAAGGATGAATGTGTCCTTTTTCAGGAATCATGACAAACAATATACGTTTGCCTCTAAAATCCATTTTCTGTAAGATACTTTATGCGTTTGTCTATGCCTAGTTCATACAATATCTTTTCACTTTCCTCCGGCACCATACCGCTGATTGGCAAGCCCTTGGATAGTCTTTCCCTCACTTGTGTGGCTCGCACCGAAGATTCCATTTCCGGCAAACAAGTGCCAAGATGCTCCATCTCTCCCATAAGCAGATGGGCCGGGTTGGAACCGTAGATATGTGTGAAACGAGGCATAAACCATGCTATATTCTTAATTTTCTCCATCATGTATGGAGTGTGAGCGAACGGCACCAGCCACACTCGTTTATGGCAATTCGGCAAGACATAAGCTCCTATCATCTCCATGCGTTCGCCTGCAGTCGCGGGGTTGTGAAGCGACAATGCCTGCTCCGTACACGCTATCGACAGTATAGCCTCATCATGACGTTCCAATATATGCTGCAGGAATTCACGATGGCCGTTATGAAAAGGTTGGGCCCGCGTCACATACAACGCTCGGCTGACGTTGCTTCTGTCTGTCACCGTCTCCACTTCCACAAACTCCCCATTTTCCACTTCATACCCAATCATTCGGGCAACATTCCTATATACCTCATTATCAGCCATAATCGTGTCAAAACGCGGACAGAAATGAGAAAGTCGGATAATACGTTGATCTGCCAATAGTTGGCGGCCATCAAACGGAAATATATAAAACGGACGTTGGCTGTAACGGGAGATCATCTCCTTTGTTTCGGCCAAAACATTGCCAGGATGCCATCCTTTGTCTACTACAGACGATGTGTCACTCCAGACAAGAACGAAAATAAGTTCATCATAACTTCGTTCAAGTCGGGCTACGGTTTCAGATGTAGGGCAATTTCCACCGTCAAACAATACGACTGCTCTTTTCATACGTTGTAGTTTAAAACTTCATTGAAACATTGGAAAAATCCGTTTTCCCTGCTTAACGACCAAACATCATGATGGCGAAGATATACAACCGACTGCTGCAATCCAAAATATGAATGCCAAAACTCACGGTCGTCTGCGTAAATATTATAAACACTCTCGCCATAACGTTTCAAGAAATAATCGACCGCATCCATATCAAATGCAAATCTTGGATTCTTCTTATCTGTTTTGGCCATTCTTAAGGCTGTGAATATCACGTCTACTTCTACTGGTGCGACAGCAACCTCTTCAAAATCAAGGAACGACACAAAACGTTCATCTACAGTACCGTCTTCATCTTTAACACAATCAAAAAGTATGTTCTCCTGATGTATATCTCCATGGATTATCTGGTTGTTTTTGCCATTCAACAGTTTTTCCGACATCTTCATAATTGAATCTGTCTTTTCACAAAAAGTATGCCAATGTCTGTTCAGTTCCATGGCTAACGGATGTCTGTCCATCCAACAATCTGTCTGCGTCAAATTATCAATGCAAGTGCTTATCTGGTTGTTCAAGCCAAACTTATCTATATCCAACGGCAAGCCAAGGCGAGACAAAGCGTCATTCATAAGGATATAATTCTTTACAATCAAATCCGTCTGGTGCTTGGACGGTGATTTCCACAACTCCAAAGTATACCCGTTTTTAAACTTGAACACGGACATCGACGCTCCTCCATTCTCACGAAAAACTTTCAAGCAACCAGTGTTGCCAGAGACCAGCTCCGGAACGATATAGCATCGAGCGTCATGCAACGCCATCAAAACACTGCAACTGAATCTTGTATGTTCTTCTCTCGACAAATCTTCTATTCTGATGATATGCTCTCTATTCTTAAAATCAAATAGATTAGAGCTCGAACGGCCCTTCACTTCTATTTTCTCCAAAGCATCATCAACAGAAAAATCTATGCCCCACGTTTTATGAGCCTCCTCACAAAAGAAATGAGGATTGGTCGTAAGTAGATTTCTATAGTAGTTTTGACGTGGCTTACCTGCTGCGTTCATATTCTTCAAAATAGTATTGTTGATTCCGGGCCAAAACCTGTTTTCAGGTGATTGTCGGACGTATATATCAATCGGGAAACTATATCTGGAGACGTGTTAGTCACCTGACGGACATAGTAGGCCATCATATTATTGTCTGTGCTGTAGTAATAGCCGTCGAGACAGCTGCACCAGTCGCATTTAAAATCTCGTATTCTCAACATATCTGGGTGAGCTTCATAAAAGAGATCCTGACTTTTGACGACATGTGCCTTACAAAACGGGTTGAATGGCATCAATGTGACAAAGGCACATTTCTTTATATCTAAAGACGATGCCCAATCCATAAACTTTTTAGCTCTGTCCACACTGTCAATTTTTCCTTTTATCAAATTGCAGTTGAGCACCAAGGTGTTCTTGTCCTCTATCGACTCCTGGAATAGACGAATATCATCCGTAGTGCACATCTGCTGATGGAATATCGTATTGTTCTGAACATCAGAGAAATGATGTCTGCTCAAATGGATCGATTCCAGTAAAGAGACGCTGTCCATGGAAAGCATGTCCATCAAGGCATATCCGTTGGTGCTTATGGCAACCTCAACGTCTTCACCCAACGCTTTATAAACCGTGTTTACGGCCTCATTAAGGAGAGGCATATTCATCGTCGGCTCACCGCCCGTAAACGACACACCTTTGAGTACGTCTCTCTCCTTCAGATACAGAAGCGTCTCCTCAAACACTTTAAGGTCGAATTTTCCAGACTGATGTCTGTATTTGGCGTTTGAGCAAAACTCACAGAAAGCATTGCAGTCGTTTGACAAATAGACAAACAGACGTAGTTTCGGTTTACGAATCAACAGTTTCTCGTGTCCGCTCTTCTGACAGTTGTATTTAGGAGTGTTCAGTTTCTTTCCGTATAGTTCCAAGATATTCGTCTGGGTATCACGGAAAGTACCGTCTTCTAGATCAACGTTTCCCGACATAGTAATCCTACTCAAGCTTAAACAGCAGTCGAACGCAGAACCAGCGATTTTAATCAGTTTTTGCGTGGACTCAACAACTCGGAGTTTTTCACATTTGCCAAAAGCACCGTCTTCAATCGTCCCCAGATTGGGAGCAAAGACTCTTTCCAGATTATCGCATCCGAAAAAGGCATGGTTTCCAATCTCCACCGTCAACGGCATAATAACGTCTTTCAAATTTTTGCAATTACCGAACGCCCAACCAGAAACCTTTTTCACATTAAGAAGATTGACACTTTCAAGAGCCGAATTGTCGAAAACATTCTCTTTGATTTCATCCAATCCAAGTGGGATTCTGATCTTTTTAAGAGACCCACAATAAGAGAACGCGGATTGTCCTATTTCTTTAAGAGTGTCTGGCATGACAACACTTTCAATACCAGACCTTTCAAACGCATTATCACCTATATTTGCAAGAGATTCTGGAAGAACAACTTTTTTCAAAGACGAGCATCCAGCAAACGCATAGTTGCCTATTGTGGCCAAAGTCTCAGAAAAAAAGACTTCTTTCAGCGACGTGCAATCCCTGAACGCACTATATCCAATCGATGTCAGATTTGATGGAAGAACAATGCTTTCAAGTTTATTGCATCGTTCAAATGCCTCTTCCGGAATAGCAGTCAGAGATTCAGGCAGAACAACACGTTTAAGATTGTCACTTTGGCGAAAAGCACCTTTTTGTATAAACTTTACGGAACTCGGCAGAACAAGTTCCTCTAATTTGGAAAAACCAAGATCTCTGATTTCAGCCACAGATTCTGGCAATGTAAGTTTTCTTTTCTTACACCAAGACATGCCTACGGAAACAATACGCAAGATGGAACCTTTAACCGCAACGTATTCAGGGACAGACACATCCTCCTCATCACCCTCGTATCCTACGAGTCTGCACTCATCGTTGTCAAGATACATCACAATTATATTCGGATTATCATCACAACGGTATTCTTTGTAAAGATATATGCCCATAAATTCGGTTTATAGTTTTTCGACTATCATGCTCATCACTGTTTACTGCGGCATCACCAGTTCCATTACAGAACTGTCTCTAAGACATATTTTATCCAAACTAGATCTACTTAAGTCCAATTTGCAGACAGTCAAACAAGATTGTTCCTCAAACACACGTAATGACGACGGAGTGACTATTCTTCCTACATTTTGATTATAGAAAGCAAACTTCTTTATTTCCTGAATACCTTCCGGAACAATAATATCAACGCTATTACCGACGTATGCGATCAACTTGTTGTCAAGCACTATAAAATCTTTTGAATACTCCTGCTGCGGAGTGTCATCCACTCGTCTGTCAGGGCAAGGAGGAAATATCACCTCAAAAACGGAGCCATCATTATCCTGACCAGGTTTCAATCTCTTGATTAAACATGTGCCACCTAAATCAACATCCGTCAATGTTGTCTTGCTCATATCCAGCTCTTCTACAGTAAGCTTATGCTGATTTTCAAAATTTGTGATTGTAGACGGCAAGACAATCCTGTCTAAGCACAAAAAAGCAAAGGCATAAGCTTTTATTTCTGTTATACCCTCTGGCACAACCACATTCTTGTCATTGCCGACATACGCAATAATCTTGTTGTTCAGCACGATGAACCCATCAGAAGGAGAGCTGACAGCACGTTCGCCCAAATGTTGAGCCGCGTCATCACTGTTGGCCTCCACTCTACCCGATTGGCTATTGTCATCCGAAGCAACCGAGTTTTTTTTCTGATCACCTTTTTTTTCGTCGTCATTAGATTTATTTATTAATCGATAGATCAACAAAATCCCCAATATACCACGAATTAAAGTCAAGATATCCATAAACAGTTGTATTTAAGGAAGAACAATCAACATCCGTAGCAACGTCTGTAATCCATTTGCTCACGTCTGGCCGCCTCAGCCTTTTTTTCTTGTTCCACTATTTCAGCCACACGCTTAAGGTCCTCATCTTCATTTAATTCCCTCAAATTAGAGCCAGGTTGCAAACGAGCATAATGTTTTGCCATTTCAACATAATCGATAAGCGGTTTTGGAACATTTTCCAAAACCAACTCCTGCTTGAGTGTTTCCAAATGAAGTTGCGCTTTAACAATGTTAAAAGATCCAGATTGGGATTTAGACGCGTCAATTATTCTATTAATGAAACCTCTCAATTCATTTTTATCCATAATACGAGCTGATTATATACCCAACTTTTTAAAAAGATTATCTGCTTCAGAACTGAAAGTATAGACATTTTTCAGCTTATAGAAAGACTCTTTGTCGACACAGTAATCGTATGCATAAACCAAAAACTCCGTGCGTTCCTTATCAAAAGAGAACATTTTGGCAATCTTCTCCAATCCGTCTACCGTAATAGGACGCATTCTGACAAGCAACTTAAGTGTAGCTTTCCTGTCAGAATCGAAGCTGAGTTTCTTAACCACATCCACAATATCATCGATTTCCTCAGAAGAATAAGGCAAATTCACATACACATGCTCATGACGTTGCGGTGCTCTTCTATGATGTTCAGCTACAGGCTCCTTAGCAAAAAGTGCCAATGCTGACAACGACAAAATAATAGTCAAAAATATCTTTTTCATACAATTCCAATTTAAAAATGATTATATCGTTGTTGGCCAAGACAAGAGTCTTTGGGCAACTCGTATATAAACAATCATTAGTACCTGTAATCTTGAATTAATGTTTATTCGACAAAAATAGAAACAAATAAAGTATAATCAAACCATGCACAACATTAATTAACAAAAAACAACATCAGTTCACATAAGTGTGTCAATATTAAAGAGGCACACCTAACAATCTCTATTTTGAACAGACGCAATACAATCTCCTCAAAAAAAGCGAAAAAAAACAAATATTAAAGTCACTTTTCACACTATAACACTATTATTCAACACAAAATTCACTCTATTTTCCATTTTATAACATTTTTTAAAATTTGTTTTTATGTAAAAACGAAAGAGAGTCTTACATTTGCAAAAACTAAAAATTTGAAGGATATGAAAAGAATGCGTTTTTTAATTGAGATATCATTTTCTCTAGTGTTCCTTCTAGTATCATTCTCAGCGTCAGCGCAGAGATCAAGAGGAGGAAGTAGTAGTGGTGGTCACTCATCTAGCTACAGTAGTGGTTCTTCATCTAGCCATTCAAGCTACAGTGGTGGTTCTTCATCCAGCCGTTCAAGCTACAGTGGCAGTTCTTCGTCTAGCCGTTCAAGCTACAGTGGTGGTTCTTCGTCTAGCTATGGCAGATCTTCGTCTAGCTCATACAGCAGTTCGCCATCAACAAGCTCTTCATACTCTAGCCCTTCGCGTTCTACAGCAGGCAGTCGAGCACGCACATATTCAACTCCATCAAGCAGTTCACGCAGCACATCAGCGTCTGCTTCTTCTGCAAGATCTGCTTCTTCTGTGAGATCGACTTCGGCTACTCCAGCAAGAGTTACGACATCTCGCTCACGTGAGGTGACTGCACGTCCTGTACGCACAACAGGAGCACGTGTAAATGCGACATCACACAGAAATGAAGCACCACGCGTAAGCGCATCTAGAGTCGGAACATCAAGAATCGGACATACAACTCGTAGAAATGACCATCATCCTCGCGTAACAAAGCGTCACGGACATACATACCACTCTCACATTGGATACCACTACCATCCATTCTATTATGGAGACTGCAGATACTATGTGCACTGTGGACGTTACTACCGTTGGGATCCATACTGGGGTTATGAGTGGGTACCATATCCATACGGCTGGTACTTCACTACTCTACCTTACCGTTGCTTCCCTGTATACGTTGGCAACGTGACTTATTACTATGGTCAGGGCACTTGGTTTGCTCCAAAGAACAATGGTTACGAAATCGTCGAAACTCCAATCACAGAAGACGAAGTTCTTACTGTAGCAGAGTTGCCATACGAGTGCTCTTCAATCGTTGTTAACGGCAAGAATTACTTCGTAGGCGAAGGATCTTGGTTTGTTGCTACCGACAATGGCTACCAGGTTGTAGACGCACCTACTGAAGGTGCCACAATCGTAGAGGCTTTGCCTGAAAGCAATAAGAAGATTGAGGTTGCTAACCAAGACTTCTACTTCGCTGATTTCAAATGGTACATTCCTGTAGAGGGTGGATTCATGATGATTGAGGAACCAGTTGCAGTTCAGAACACTAAGGCTCCTGAAGAGAACGCAAAGGCTCCTGAAGAGAACGCAAAGGCTCCTGAAGCAGCTCCTGCACAGACAGCCAAAGATACAGTGGCTGCTCCTGTCACAAGATCAGCAGCACCAGCAGTAGTGCTTCCTTCTTCAGCAAAACAGGTTGACATAAACGGCAAGACATACTTCTTTGCCAACGACACTTGGTATGACAAAACTGTAAATGGCGATTACGTAATCGTAGCGTCTCCATTAAAGTAATCATATTTCAAATCATACTCAAAGAAGGGAGATTTCACGTCTCCCTTCTTTTTTAATATAATCAGTCACACGCACGATTGGACAATTATTTACACGTGCGTTTCTTAATCACACGCATATTCTGGAATTTATTAGACGCACGGACGTGCGTCTCTACGAGAGTGGTGTTATAATCTTAGAATTAAATATAATCGGCAATGAGAAATATAAAACTCATAATAACGTTTTTATTAACCATAATTTCTTCATCTCTAATGGGAAACAACACAGATTATGCCTCAAAATGGAATGAGGTAAACAACCTTATGGACAAGCCATTGCTACAAGATGCCCAAAAGAAGGTGGATGAGATAAGAGTAGCAGCAAAAAAGGAGAAGGACGACCTAAACATTCTTAAATGTGAAATCTACGACTACGCAATCGAATTCGGCTGCGAATACAACATCACATCAGAAAGCAAAATAAAGCCCGGCAACGCTAACCGTGAAGAGGGCGAAGACATCATAATCAAGCATTACGACAACGCAGAAAAACTGCTGAATTCATTCAACTCTCCCGTCGAAAAAGCTTGCTGTGAACTATTCATGGCAAAGATGCTGATGAATTTCATCGACGTGATGAAGAGATATCCAGGCAGTGTGCCGAGTGTCAAAGAAGACGATGGGAAACAATCCTCTGCTGAAGACTTGCGTGAGATGTCGCATGAGAATCTACGCAATCTCATCCGCTCTCACGTCGACAATATAATTAAAAATAAGGAGACGCTACTATCCACATCTTCAGATAAATACAACTCATTATTTGTCAAAAGCGACGCAATTACAGATGAACTAAAAGAGTGTCGTCCATCTGTTTTTGATGTGATGCTTCCGTCGCTAATGTCTTTTTACTACGAAAGAATTGAACTTTATTGTGAGGCAAAGTGGTTTTATCTACCTATCAATCTTGTTAAGAACGATCTACTTAAGAAAGATTATCTAAACTCAATATTCGCCGATGTAATCAATTATCACAACAACAAAGGCGAGTATTCTGCAGCATTATCTGCAGAACTATCACGTCTTGAATATCTTGAAAGAGAGGGAATCCACGACGACAAATTAAGACTAGAGACACTTGGCAATCTCATCAAGCAATATGAAGGAAAGACATCTTGCGTGGTCAATGCGGTTGTAAAGAAGCAGGAACTATTATGCAACAAACTACATACAATTGATTCCACCGATAATGAAAGTTATATCAAAGAAATCGAGTCATACCCCAAACAGATTTTAGACGAGGCTGAATTCTATATTAAAATATATCCAAATCACTCAGGCAGAAAACAACTTGAGTCGAATTTCAAATTCCTTAATAAAGTTTTAGCAAACGGATCAGTAGAAAGAGGAACATTTGGCAAAGGCTCTGACGTCAAAATCAAACTTAAATATGCCAATATCGATGTGCTTTACGCAGAGATCTACAACGTCGATATGAGCCCAATCCAGATTGAAAAACTAAGAAATAGAGAATACAAGTTAAAGAAAGGCAAACTTATTGCAAAAAAAGAATTTAAGTTAGAGCCAAGCAACTATGTCATTCAAAAAGACACAGTTTTGAATTTTGGCAATAGTTTTGACTATGGAAAATATATTGTCTACATCTACGACAAAGCAGGAAAAAAAGAAGACAACTACGTGACTTTCACAGTCTCTAATTTGTCTTTATTAAATGCATCTTCAGCTGGAAGCCAAAGGAATATACTCGTGGTTGACGTTGAGAGTGGTCATCCTATAAATAAAGCTAATGTTGAGAGATACGACACTCGTAACTATGAATACAACTTAAAAGAGGCGAAAAACACGTCAGTCGATGGCAAAACAGACATCACTCTACCTGACAATCATAGTTATGCAGTCTATGCTCACAATGGCAAAGACATATATGCTCCTTGGTTGAATATCAACAAAGGCTATACCGAAAAAGAACGTTCTTATTACAAAGCAAACATTTATACAGATAGAAACATTTACCGTCCGGGGCAAACAATAGATGGTAAAATCATTGTGACTTATTTGAGCAAAAACGATGAGCGTGTTGTTGACAGCCAGATAGTCAAACTTACTTTGAAAGATGCCAACTACGAAAAGGTAGATGAGATAGAGGTTACAACGAATGAATTCGGTTCAGCAGCATTCAAATTTGCGATTCCATCAGATCGTTTGAATGGAACATTCAGAATTGAAGCGTCTTACAACATTGAAAAGAAAAAATATAGTGACAGCCAGAGCATAACGGTTGAGTCATACAAACTTCCTGTAGCTCAAGCTTCTGTAAAATCAAAAGATGGAAGTTCCAGAATGTACGGCAACAAACTTGAGTTTGTGGGTGAGGTCAAGACATTCTCAGGAGAGGCTGTAAATGGTGCGATGGTAAAATATACTATTAAAAGCAATAAATTGCCAATAATAAACACTAACAATGCAGTTCTATCATCAGGAGAAGTTAAATGTGGCGACGACGGTTCATTTTCTATCATTTCAGATTCAGCCATCACACAAGATATGGCATATTCAGTTTCTCTTGAGGCAGATGTCGTTTTGCCAAGTGGGGAGAGCGTATCTGCATTTGAATGGGTTAATTTATACGAGAAAGCAGTAAGCGGAAACTTAAATTCTCGTAGATCTGGCTATATTGAGAAGCATTCTAAATTAAGTGTCACAGCAGAAATTTCAAATAATGCAAAGATAAATGATGACGCAGAGGCCATTATTACCGTCGAAACGAAAGAGGATAAAAAGAAAAATATCGAGAGTAAAATCTTGATTAGCAAAAACATCAAAGGCGACGGGGAAATTACAGAAGAATTCGACATCTCTATCCTAACTCCAGGTGTTTACGAGATTTTATTAAAGACTCTTTCTGGAGAAGAACTTGACAGAGAGGAAATTATAATTTATGACAAGACCTCATCAAAAATGCCTGTCGGTTACGAGTCTCATCTTTGGATTCCGAACAGAATCGATGAGTGTACTCCATCAAAAGAGGCAGAGTTTCTGATTGGCTCGACAGAAAAAGATGCTAAAATCTTGGCTATCGTACGAGATGAAGATGGCAATTTCCTACACAGCGAATGGATTGACGTCAATAATGAGCAGAAAATTTACAAAGTAGCATTTAACAAATACTTTGCAAATAACGACACAAAAACAATCAAAATCGAATTCATCATTGTAAGAAATAGCAATTCTTGGGAAGAGTCTGTGACAATCAAAAGAAAAGATGACAAACAAAAACAAGAGATTGAGATTCTTGAGATTGTCCGCAAAATAGTTCCAGGAGAGAAGCAAAAGGTAAAGATGGTAGTTAAACCGACTGATAGCAACTATGAGGTTGCAGCAGTAATGGTTGATAAAAGTCTTTCCGAAATGTTGCCAAGGTGGATTACACTTGCTCACTATTACACATATCATCGTACTTATAATACAGATATATCTCACCAATACTGGCACTACTTCAATATAGATAAAGGAAGTTGGTATGGTTCATACCAGGAATTACCAATCACTAAATTCCTATGGGAAAATATCTTAATGCCAGAGCCTAAATTATTTATGATGGGAAGTAAATCGGCGATGATGTCGAGAAAAATGGCAGCTCCAAAGCTTATGAGAAGCATGGATGCAGTAGAAGAATCTATAGAATTATCGCTTCAAGCTGATTATACAGAAAAGAAGATTGCAGTAATGGATGATGAAGTTGGTTCAAATGGAGCCAATCCAGAACCAATACCACCTGCTGCCGATTTTTCAGACGTCAAAGTCCGTGACAATTTTGTGGAGACGGCATTCTTCTATCCTCAGTTGACAACTGCAGCTGATGGAAGTGTAGAGTTTGAATATACCGCTCCGGACGCGTTGACAGCGTGGAGAATGATTGTATTTGCTCACAACAAGAAAGCCAACAGTTGCATCACAAGTGAAGACTTGCAGACTCAGATGCCGTTTGCGGTTAAAGCAAATTTGCCAAGATTCGTGAGAAAGGGAGACAAATGTTCGTTTGCCACTACAATTACCAATAACGATGAGAAAGAAAAGTCTGGCGACGTCGCAATCATCATCAAAGACGTTGCTACTGACAAAATCATTTCTCAGCAGAGCCGCAAGTTCAGTTTGGAAGGAAATAAATCCAAAGTTGAAGAGTGGAGTTTCGATGTGCCAGCAGGAGTGGCTTCAATCGAAGTTAAGATGGTCGGCAAGAGCGGAACATTCTCCGACGGTGAGGTTCATCAGTTGCCAGTGTTGCCAGACGGCACACACGTGGTGAAGAGCAAATCAATGCACGTCAGAGGTGGAGAGGCAAAAGATTTCTCAATCGACTACAATGAGAAAGAGATGAAAGATGCCGAACTCATTGTGGAGTATACCGACAATGCTGTATGGCAGTCGCTTATGGCTCTACCGTCAATAAAAGACGCACGATATGAGTGTGCGACGGAATTCATCTCGTCTGTCTACGTCAACCAGATGGCACAACGTATCGCCCTACTCTACCCTGAAATCAAAACCGTAGTGGAGGAATGGAAGAAAGAGGGCGATCATGCAGCGTCGCCACTCGATCAGAACCAAGAGTTGAAAGAAGTATTGATGAAGCAAACACCTTGGATGTGCGAGGCAAAAAGCGAAAGTGAGCAGAGAGCGAAGATTGTTGAGCTATACGACAAAGATAGAATCACCAAAGCCAACAAGGATGCCATCAGCAAGTTGGAAAAACTACAGCAAGCAGATGGTGGATTCGCGTGGTTTAGCGGATTCAAATCAAGCGAGTATGTCACTGTGGCTGTGGCAGAGAAAATGGTGGAGATGCGTGAATACGGCGTCTTACCAAAGGAATGCGAGAAGATGTTGAAGAATGCAGTGAAATACATCGACAACGCATTGACCGAAGCATACAATAAAGAACTCGTAGAGACGCACGGACGTGCGTCTAACGGACAGGAGTCTAATAACAGGTATCCTGCCGACAGAGAATGGTTGTTCGACGTCTTCAGAATCAGAATCTCATACGATAAAAATCTCAGCAACAACACAAAGAAGATTCTTGATTACTACGTGAAGAAAGCAGACAAGGAGATCAAGGAGATGACGTTGTTTGGCAAAGCATCGTTTGCGATCGTGCTAAATATGAAGGGAGACGAGAAAGAGGCAAAATCAATCGTCGAGTCATTGCGTCAGAGTGCAACCAATACTGAAGAATTCGGAATGTATTGGAAAGGCAACCAGGATAGTTGGGGCCGTTATGGAAATGCCATTTCAACACACGCAATGCTGACAAAAGCATTTATGAAGACCGGTTGCGACGCGAAGGAACTATCCGACCTTCGTTTCCATCTCATCACAAAGAAAGAGACAACTCAGTGGAATAACGCCCAGAGCACACTCGCAGCCATCGGTGCACTTGTGGGAGATCGTCAAAAAATGGATGTAGGGGCAGGTTTCAAACCTGCCCGTGAAAATGAAGCAATAATTAAAATCGGAGGCAAGCAAGTCGACGCGAAGAGAACGTCCGGCGACGGATATATAAAGATCCACTACGACAAAGACAGCTTCACACCAGAGTTGTGCAATATCCATGTCGAGCAGCCACAGGGACAGGAAGGAATCGGAGGCATCTACATCTCTTACGACGCCCCATACACAGAGATCACAAGTGGAAAGAGCGGAATCGAGATCAAGAAGAAGATGTACAAAGTGGTGATTGCCAACGATGGCGACGACAACAAAGAGATGCTTCAGGAGATCAAGGAAGGAGAAAAACTTCAGAAGGGCGACAAAGTGAAGATTGTGATGACGCTAAGAAGCGACAGAGACATCGACTTTGTGCAGGTGCTCGACCTACGCGCAGCTTGTCTTGAGCCAGTCAGAAAACGACCAGGAATCGAATGGGCAGACGGCAAGATTTACTACCAGAGCATCACCGACAGCGAATACAGCATGTTCTTCGACCGTATCAGCAAAGGCACACGAGTATTCGAATACACACTGCATGTGACACAGAGTGGAGAATACACACAAGGAATCACAAAAGTCATCCCACACTACTGCCCTGCATTTGGAGCAAACTCTGAAGGAGGAAAAGTATTGGTGAAATGACGAATGCGAAATGCTGAATGCGAAATTTAATTTTGCATTCAGCATTCATAATTCCGCATTTTTCATTATCTTTGCCATTATTTGCGAATATGTTGTACACACTGATAAAAGGCATGATCATAGGAGTAGTCGTATCGGCCCCTGTAGGACCGATCGGTGTGTTGTGTCTTCAGCGTACACTAAACAGAGGAAAAGCCCACGGTTTTGCCACAGGATTCGGAGCCATGCTATCGGACATGATCTATGCGTTGATTGCAGGATTTTCAATGTCGATGGTGATCGGATTCATTGAAGATCACAAGTTTGCGCTTGAGATTATAGGAAGCATAGTGGTGTTCTTTTTTGGTTTGCACACATACAGAGACAACCCTGTCGCCAAGTTGAAAAACATGGAGACGAACAAAGGAAGTGTAGTACAAGATTTTCTTTCGTCGTTCGGACTAACCATCACGAATCCACTTGTGGTGTTCCTTTTCATCGGCGTATTCTCAAGATTTTCATTTTTGACAAGCGACGCTAGCACACTACAAAATGTGCTTTGCATCTCATCCATATTGGTCGGAGCGTTGGTTTGGTGGCTGTTAATTGTGAACGTAGCCGACATTTTCCGTAGTCGCTTTAATTTACGTGGATTAGTGATTTTAAACAAGTTGACGGGTTCCGTCCTAATGATTCTTTCTGCCTGCACATTGATTTATACAATCGTATCGGAGATCGTAGGATAACGTCTACATTTAGTCATAGTAACAAGAAAACAAAAAAATGAAAAAAGAGGAAATAATAGCAAACAATATTGATTCATCATTTATAGCAGAAGTCAAAAAAATTGTTGAACAAGGTCGTCAGCAAGCTTATGCGTCTGTGAGCAAATTAATGATTGAGACTTACTGGAAGATTGGAGAACGTATTGTATTACAAGAACAAAAAGGAGCAAACCGTGCAGAGTATGGAGCACAAATCATCTCAAAGCTATCAGAAGAGTTGACGCGAACTTACGGCAAAGGATTCAGTGGCAGATACTTGAGAGCATTTAGACAATTTTATCTTGTTGTTCCTGATTTGGAGATTTGGAAATCACGATTTCCAAATCTTACTTGGACACACATTCTTAAGACATTACGCTGTGACGATCCTACCGCTATACGATGGTATTTATCAACTGCATCACAAGAGATGTGGAGCGTACGCACACTTGACAGAAACATTTCGACACAGTATTTCGAGCGACACTTCAAACAACCTCAGTTGGCAGACAATAATACCACAAACGACAACAATATTGACAAATTGGAAATCCTAAAAAATCCAATAATGGCCGAGTTTCTTGGTTTTAAGCATGATACCGACTTTACAGAAACTGATTTGGAGAAAGGCCTTATTCAGCATCTTCAAGATTTCCTTGTGGAATTAGGACGCGGATTTGCATTCGTAGCACGTCAACAGCACATTTTCACTGATGCTGGAGATTTTTATATAGACTTGGTATTCTACAATTACATATTGAAGTGTTTCGTTTTAATTGATCTAAAGAAAGGACAAATAACACATCAAGATGTGGGGCAAATGGATATGTATGTCCGAATGTATGACGAATTAAAACGAACAGAAGGAGACAATCCAACCATAGGCATTGTATTGTGTAGTGAAACCAGTAAAGATATTGCACGTTATTCTATATTGAAAGATAGTAACAATTTGTTCGCCGCAAAATATATGCCCCTAATGCCTACAGAAGAAGAACTTCGTAGAGAAATAGAGGCTCAAAAAGAACTATTCAACATTCAACACAAAAAATAAAAGACAAATACATAGCAGTCATCTCAAACAGGGATTGTCAAGGGACCAGGTAACACAATAATATGAATCTATGTCAAAAAAATCAATAATCATTTCTATAGGCGTTGGTTTATTTTTATGGTTAATCACAGCCAAACTTTGGGTGGGACTTATGAGTGCCGCATTTCTTGTCGCTCTATTTATAAGTTCGGACTTTATTACTAATCAAACAGGACAAAAAGATAACAACGAATACGAATTTTCAAAAAAAGATGAAGAGCTCTACAAGTATACTCTTTTGGTGTTGATGGCAAAGGTGATGAAGACTGATGGCAAACTGAAATCCAGAGAGTTGGATGCAGTCAAGGCCTCAATCCGACGACATTACAAAAAAGAAAATGAGCAGAAAAAAGCCCTTAAAGATTTCCAGAAGATCCTAAACAATTGTTATAACATAAAAAATATCTGCGACGAAATCAATGACAAACTTGACGACGTCGCTGTGACAGAGCTTTTCATGGAGATTCTAGCCGTCGCCTATGCAGACGACGACTTCAACAAGGACGAAAAGAACGAGATAAAAACAATCAGAGATTATTTCGGCATCTCAACACAAGAATACCAGAGAATCTACTCTCTTTTCATGAAAAAACGTCAAAAGGGATATTATAAAACGAAAACGAAGACAAAAACAAATACAGATTCACAACATAAGCAAAATTATAATTATAGCCAAAGTAGCAACCAAAGCTACAAACAAAAATCTGAGGAGTACAGCGATAGTGAAAAATATACAACTATCGAAGAACAAGAGGCTTACAACATTCTTGGGGTAGGCTGCAACGCTTCTGACGATGAGATCAAAAAAGCCTATCGTGCTTTGGCGGTGAAGTACCATCCCGACAGAGTAGCAAGATTGGGAGACGAGGCTATACGCCAGGCTACTGAGTCGATGAAAGAGATCAATAACGCTTGGGATTTTGTGAAAGAATCGAGAGGAATTAGGTAATAGGTTAGGGGTTAGGGACTAAGGGTTAGAGGTTAGAGGTTAGGGGTTAGAGGTAATTATCTTTTATTCAACTTCATAATTTCAAAAGTTAAATTAGCTTAATTAGTTTTACTTTTTAGTTCTTAGCCAAAATAAAAGGTTCGCATTTTCAGTAACTTTGCAAAAACTTTCGCATACGCAAACATCTTCAAACATGAAATTCAACAAATCAATCAAGCATTTTGCTTCTACTGCTCTATTATCATTAGGTGCGACAACAAGTATTTTTGCCCAAAATGCAAATTCAAATGATTTGGATCTTGGCTCTATAGTACCACATATTTACAGTGAAAACAACAGTGATATATGTATCGGAGAGTTAGCAAAGGTCAAATCAGATGCAGTCTTTGCAGATGCCACTTATCAATGGTATTGCAATGGAGTTGCGGTAAATGGAGCAACACAAAAAGACTTCGCTTTTGAAACTGATCTAACCCCAAAAACGTATGAAGTATACCAAGAAATCACACATGAAGGGGAAAAATTCCATTCAAATAAAATCACTATCCATTCATCAAAGTGTTGCAATTCTGATATTGGATATCCAGCAGCACCTTACAGATTAGTTTTCAAAGAAGACTTTGGTGAAATCGATTTGTCTGACACAACAGGAAAAACATACAAGGTTTGGGACTACTCAGATATCTCGAATCCAAAACAAATAACTAAAACATCAACGACTCCATTTAGACATGAGTTGGAAGAGGCTCCGTTAGGAACAAAATTTTCATCAGAAGGACCAGTGGGCTACAAACAATACACCGTAGCTGGTGTGTTGACAGGCTACAATAAAAAATACAAAGGAATGGACGGAGCACAACTACAGTGGTCTAACGATCTTCACGGAATAATGAATAGCGAATACAGCTATGACCATTCAGGAAAGGCAGAAGGCTGTTGTTTGTTTGTTAATTGCCTTACAGCCCCCAAAGGGTCAATTATATATGAAAGAGAAATAACAAATTTAGGTGTGGGTGTCGACATTCATGTCGAATGTTACATATCTATATGTACCTCATCTGAAATTGGCTATTATATTCCCCAAGATATCAAATTAAAAGTGTATGAAAAAATTAACCCTGAAAAAGGTTTCGAGATAACAAAGTCTCAAACAATTCCTGAAAATGGAGGAACCGGCGATTGGATTAAACTTGACAGCACTTTCACATTGGAATCTAACGCAATCAAGATCGAAGTTATCAATGACTTTCAAAATGAGTTTTACGGAGGCAGTGTGGTAATTGACGACATTCTTGTTTATGCTTGCGGCACACCATCATTGCAAGCATATTTCGACAACAATTCCATGTCAGTGGAGGAGACAACATGTGACAATTCCGCTCTCTCTATTTCCGTTAAACCAACAAAACTGCTACTTGATTATTACAATGAAAATAACATTCTTTATTTGTACCAGTGGAGTGTCACTCCTGATATAAATTCTTCTTGGAAGAATATAGGAACCCCTACAACAGCCCAAACTATCAGTGCCGAAGATGTTCCTTTTGACAGTTTTGAAACTGGAGACAAAGTCTATTTCCGAGCAATTGCCGGATACAAAGATTTGTTTTCCAATACTAAAGATCAAATCTTTAGTGCAGACCCTTTTTCTAATTACTCAGTTTCAGAACCTATTGTCTGCACAGTAATGTGTCCTCAATGCACTGCCCCAAAAGACGACATCAGCATTTTGGCAGACAAGGAAATGACAAGAAATAATGGCGTAAAAACTGTTGCTTTGTGTTTCGGCGATAGTGTAAAACTATCTCAAGCCACAGATATCACACCGTCAGAGAATGAATGGGGGTCTCTTGAGTTTGAAGGTTTTGCAATCAAATGGTTTGAGTCAGAGTCTACTGTCAACATGAGTGGTTCTGAATTAGTATTAAACGGAACAATTTCAGATAAAGTTGTCACATTTGACGATCCAGCTCTAGCAGGAACATTAATGCCAATCACTTTGCATGCAGTAGACGCAATCTATCCATACGAAATATGCAAGACTAGTGATACAGTTTACATAAAATTCAATCCGATTGTAGACGCAGAGTTCTCCACATCAAAAATTGAATTCAACGAAGGAAATGGAAAAGGCAAAGTTGATTTGACGTTAACTAACGGAACATCTGAAGATTACTTGATTAATTGGTGGTTAGGAGAAAATAAGTTAGACGCGTCGTTTGACATAGAATTTTTTGAGAATTTGAAGTCTGAAAATAGTGGCGTTTACACATATCGATTGACAAATAAGGAAACTGGATGTGTAGGAGACGTTCACAATATCGAGTTTGCAATCAGCCCAGCTACAGGAGTTAACACAATCACTACAGACGACGAGATCATCAACGTCTACACAATCTCAGGAGCATTGGTTAAAGAGAATGTCAAGAAATCTTGGGCTTTGAAAGGTTTGGCAAATGGAACTTACCTTGTAGGTAACGAAAAAGTTGTAATCAATAAACGTTGACGTTGACGAAGACGAAAACGAAGACGGGCAATTCCACTATAAGTGGAGTTGTCCGTCAGAATTTTAATATTATTTAACAAATGCGGCATTATCGATTTGCAAAAAAGATGTTGTTGAATAGCATTTTGTCTATTTTTGCAAAAATTTTTGGCAAGACTAATCTGCAAAATAAAACATATATGAAAAATAAGTACATCAAACATTTTACACTTCTTGCATCGCTTGTTTTCGGATCGACAGAAGTTTTTGCTCAAGACATCGACTGCAGCGAATTTGGAGACAATTTTCGCGAGTCTTCTGCTGAGTTTTGCGAAGGAAATGGAGAAGGTGCAGTAGAATTTACATTGAGAAATGGGGAAGCTGCCGACTATACAATCCACTGGTGGTATGGAGAGGACACCGTCGGAACATCAATTGGTGATGACTTGACGGATAAATACTTTGAATCGAAAGATATAAATGAGAGCGGCACTTATATCTACCAAATAGAAGATAAAGAAACTGGTTGTAAGGGAGACACATTCCATTATCAGCTGACAGTATACGAGATTCCAGAAGCGCCAAAAGACGAGAATCTGCCATACACTAAGAACTCAAACTCTAACGAGATACTATCAACAGACAAGTTTGCCCAGACTCTAGATGCGACAAAGAAGCTAGTATGGTACACAAGTCCTGATCCAGATGTGGAGGCGAACACTCGAGGAAAGAGCTCTGTCACATTCGACAGAACAAGACCAACAACCACACCATACAAGTTCTATATAGCATACCAGGATGGCGACTGCTATAGCGAAAGAGCAAGAGTCGAGGTAGAGGTATTAGCAGCTCCCATACCAATAGTAAAAGACATTGAGATATGCCAAAACGGATCTTTCGATTTATTGGATAATGTGATGAATGACGCTGGTTTCGAGTTGATTTGGTTTGTTGACCCTACAGACACAGTGGGCAAGGCATTGACAACTCCGCCAACAAATATTGTGGATGTTGAAACTCCAGGAAAGTACACATATTACGTCGCTCAACGTATGAAGACAGCACCGTATGCACAAAGTGATGCAGTAGCATTTGATGTCGATATCATCGCTGCTCCAGCTCCAAAGATCAACATCGACCCTGTAATCTATACTAAGAGTGAAGGTGAGACTGATGGAGAATTTCTCGACATCCTTAACAAATATCCAACAGCTATAGAAGAAATCCCACCCCATACATTGCTTTGGGCAAGATCAGAAACTGGACCATTCATAGCAGGAAATACGTTGAACTCGAAGCCATTCTATGATGCATCGGTAGCAAGGGTAGAAGAAATACAGGAGCGATGGGTAATATGGGATATAAAGACAACAAGCGGATTGGAATGTTTAAGTGAACCATCAAAGATAACAATTAAAATCACTTCGACTCCGGCGCCTATAGTAAAGGAAATTTCTATTTGTGAAGATGTATTCAAGAACGCAGCTGGATCACCTATCGCAGACTTAGAGCCTATTGACAACGCATCTTTGAACAATGATGAAAGTTTGGATGTGACAGACTACAAGCTATACTGGTTTGAAGACCCCAAAGATGCAGATGCTGCCGAGTTAGATCCAACAATACTTAGTCTTGGTTCAACAACAGCTCCATCGTTGGCAGAGGTATTTGCCGATGTTGATTTGACAGACAATCAAGCAACAGAATGGACAAAATCGCTTTATGTAGTCCAGTCGGATGGAATCACAACATCTCCTGCATCAGAGATGAAGATCACAATCAACGCTACGCCAAAGTTAGTTGCTTATATCAACGAACCTGCATGTAACTTTATCAACTTGAAAGAAGGCAATTACTGGAGCGTAACAAACGGTGTCGAAGTTAATGCAGAATACAGATTCGGAGGATTGAATGTGACACAGAACGCGTCACAGTTGACAGAGCCAGGAGAGTATATCGTAGTCGGGACATCTTCATTGGGATGTATTTCAGACCCATTGCCTATCCAGCTTGATATCCGAAATCTAACAATAACAATGGATCCGAAATCAGTAACATGTGTTGGAAGTAATGTAAACACAGAAATTGCTATCGAATACGATTACAACAAGGATGTAGCAAAACCAAGTTTGGAGTGGACTTCAACAGAGATGATTTCAGGCATGCCTACACAAAAAGGAGTTATTTCTGCAGACGAGACAAAATTCATTTACGAATCAGGCAATTTTGAAGGAGTTGCTGGCGACATTCATACAATCAGCATCACAATAACAGACGGTTATTGTACAGCTACAGCAGATCAAAAAGTCACAATTGGCGATGGTCCAGTTGAAGGCTATTTCTCTTGGAATGAACCAAACAATATGTCTGCAACTAACGGTTCTACACTCATGTTATCAGAGTTGAGTAAAGACAAAGTTATCATCAACGCTTGTGGAGATGCGGTCACTGTTGACTTCAGCGAAGTAATGAGAGATAGTAACTCAGATATTGAGTGGTACTCAGATCCGAATTTCTCTAAACCAATTGCAACTGGAGACAGCAAGACATTCAATGCAAAAGAGTATGGCAAATATTATATCCGTTATCCAAATGGATGTTATGCATCTGCTTCATTTGAGATTGTTGACGCATCTGTAGAAATCTTGACAACATCAGATGGTGTTTTAGAACTAA
Source organism: Paludibacteraceae bacterium (assembly GCA_024401565.1). Taxonomy (GTDB): domain Bacteria; phylum Bacteroidota; class Bacteroidia; order Bacteroidales; family Paludibacteraceae; genus UBA1723. Next base: position 11,649 of record JAKSKU010000012.1, on the reverse strand, counting down.
ATGAAAAAGAATCCTACACAAAAGAGATTATGGTATCCTCAGCTGTATCACCACTAAGTTTTGCATGGTACAAAGACGGTGAGCCATTCATAAACAACAGTGATGTTTTGACATTCAAATCATTGAATGTAGCCAACAGTGGATTATACACTATCGAATACCATTCAGGAGCATGTTCTGCCAAACTTGATGTTGTAGACTTGAAAGTCATAAAATTAGACAACGCAGTCATATCAATTTCAGCAAACGATCCAGACGAGATCATCAACGTCTACACAATCACTGGAGCATTAGTCAAATCTAATGTGAAGAGATCTGAGGCATTGAACGGATTGGCAAACGGAATCTACATGATTGGCGGAGATAAGGTGATCGTCAATAAATAAACGTAGAAACATATTTACGTTTCTTCAAAATAAAAGGCAATTCCACTTTTTGTGAAATTGCCTTTTTTCATTGTCGTCAACCCATTTTTCTATTCGACTTTATCAACTCAAACGCCTTATTGATCTCTTGGCATCGTTTAGTAGCCGACGCTACAGCCCCTTCTCCCATACCTGAAACCAAGTCGGGATGGTTGATTCGCATAAGGTTGCGCCACGTAGCCTTGAGTTCGGAATCAGTAGCGTCTTCCGTAATTCCAAGAGCATCGTAAGCCTTTCTTAGCTCTGGAGACAAACTTGCTGTCTCATTGGCGCTTTCGCTGCCTTTATGCTCCTGTTTGCTCTCTTTTTTATCTTCTTTTCCAAGATGCTTCTTCTGGAATGAAACAAAAACATCAGTATCTATATTCAAACGGTTGGCTACTTTTTTCAGAAAATTGAGTTCTGATATCGAACATGTACCGTCGGCAAACACCACGTCGAACAAAGTATCCATAATGATATTTATTATATGATTCTTCATACCAGCCACTTGAATAAGCCATTTCAATTACCGTTTCCACCAAAAAGCTTAGTTCTATTGAGCTTAGTTGACGAAGTTGACTAAACAAAGGTTCTTTATCACTTAACGGATTCGCTAAAAAACGCTCAAAATCCTCAAGTTTGCTTTTGGAACTATCTAAATATGTCTTTTCAATAAAATTCTTTGCGATAGCTATCTTTTCTTCTTTTTCCTCATTTTCAAAATTTACAGCTTCCGCAAGATATCTGACACAAGCGACCTCTATAGCCTTTCTTTTACGACTTTTTAGATTAGGAACTACAAACATCATATAGAAACAACCACCTAGCAAAAGTCCAAAAATGACAAAAAATATATTTTCCATAAGCATAAAATCCAGATATCGTAATTACTTATTGACGATTAGAGATATGACATTTCCATCTATCTCCTCCATATTTTCTGTCAACGCGTTTAATTTTGGAGACATGATTCCATCGCCTATTTTCAAACGCGGGTTCTTCTCTACCCTAGCCTCATCCCATAATCCAGCGTCGATAAATGACTGCAACGTCTTTGCTCCACCCTCCACAATAAGCGACTGGATATTGTTTTCATAAAGACAAGTCATCAAAGCATCCAAATCAACGCCTTTTTCGTCAAATGGCAATGTTGCGACCTTCACATTCGATGGATATTTTCCATTGTCTGCTTTCTCCGTGATTAAGATTGTCGGTGCATCAGAAGAGAAACATTTATTGCCAACAGGAACGACTAAATTTCGATCAAGCACTACCCTTGTTGGATTTTCTCCAGCCCAATGACGCACTGTAAGGCTTGGGTTATCATTCAATGCTGTCTGTGTGCCGACGAGAATGCCAGCCTCCTCAGCTCGCATCTTATGGACATATATAATTGTTTCTGACGTAGAGATGGCGATAGGAGAACCGTTTTTGCCGGCAATAAAACCGTCTGCGCTCTCAGCCCACTTCAATATGATAAAAGGTCGACGCTTGGAATGGAAAGTGAAGAATCGACGGTTGAGATGCCAACCTTCGTCTTCCAGCACTCCCGTCTGCACCTCTATTCCAGCATCCTGCAACATCTGGATTCCCCTACCGTCGACTTTAGGAAAAGGATCCACATTGCAAATCACCACCTTTGGTATATGATGCTTGATGATCAATTCAGCACAAGGCGGAGTCTTCCCCCAATGAGCACACGGTTCAAGGCTCACATACATAGTGCTGCGAGTCAATTTCGACTTGTCAGCAACCGACGCCACAGCGTTGACTTCCGCATGAGGTCCACCACACTTACGATGATAACCTTCGCCGATAATCTCACCGTCGCACACGATCACAGCCCCAACCATCGGATTTGGTGCGGCATGACCGATTCCACACTTAGCAAGCTGGAAGCATCGCTTCATATATATTTCGTCCTGAGTCATAAGAAATGCTGAATTATAAATGCTGAATAAAACCCTCCAATTCATCGAGATTATTGGCGACGGTAAAGAAATCCACGCCGACGTTCATAAAACCCTCTTCTGTGGCCTTTTTGAACATATTTATGAGGTTGTCGTAATAGCCATAGCTATTATAAATCACCACCTTTCCATCGAACAATCCAAGCTGACGCCATGTGATAGCCTCCAACACCTCTTCAAAAGTGCCGTTGCTGCCAGGCAAAGCGATTGCGACGTCGGCAAGATCAAGCATCGTCTTCTTGCGTATATGCATATCCTCCACCACGATATGATCTACTTTGTCGTAGGCCCAACCACGATCCACCATAAACTGTGGAATTACTCCTTTGATCGTACCGCCGACGCTCATCACACCGTCGGCTAGAGAACCCATCACTCCGACAGCCCCACCGCCATAATAGACAGTGATGCCAAGTTGGGCGAGTTTCACGCCAAGACGGAATGCCTCATCGGAATATTTAGCAGAAGAATTGGAGTTTGAACCTCCATATACGCAGACGCTTTTAATCATAGAATCAACTTAAGAATTTAATCACAAAGATACACATTAATTTACAATTCGAAATGCAAAATGAGGAATGCAAAATTTACTGATTGGACATTCTTACTTTTCTCCATTCCTCACCCAAAATCCGCAGGATTTCTCTGTGAACATAAAAATAATAGGGCATAAAATTATCGGGCGGGTTTGAAACCTGCCCCTACGAATCCAAAACGAGAATACTACTCAGTGAACTCGGGGTCTCTGTGGTAATTTCAAAATATGTTCAATCCATTTTATCCGTGTTCATAATTTTTCGATACATTTTACGGAAATTTTACGTTCACTGTCCCCAAAAACAAAAAAGGCAAATGAAGCGAACTCCATTTGCCTAAATATTTAGAATTTGTTTCTTTCAGATTACCAAGCGAACAATGGGTATTGAGCCATGATGCTGTTAACCTTCTCGCGAACAGCCTTGATATTAGCGTCGCTCTCAGGGTTAGAAAGAACAGTGTCGATCATCTCAACGATCTCAACCATCAACTCCTCCTTAGCACCACGAGTTGTGATAGCTGGAGTACCGAAGCGTAGACCTGATGTCTGGAATGCTGAACGAGTGTCGAATGGCACCATGTTCATGTTTGTAGTGATGTCAGCAGCAACTAGAGCTGTCTCTGCCATCTTACCAGTCAATTCAGGGAACTTAGGACGAAGGTCGATCAACATTGAGTGGTTGTCTGTACCACCAGAAACTACTGCGTAACCCTTGTCAACGAATGCCTGAGCCATAACAGCTGCATTCTTCTTAACCTGAGTCTGATATGTCTTAAACTCTGGCTGTAGAGCCTCGCCGAATGCAACAGCCTTAGCAGCGATAACGTGCTCTAGCGGACCACCCTGCATACCTGGGAACACAGCTGAATTCAAGATTGAAGACATCTTACGGATAACACCCTTCTTTGTAACCTTACCCCAAGGGTTATCGAAATCCTTAGCAAGAAGGATGATACCACCACGAGGTCCACGAAGTGTCTTATGTGTAGTAGATGTTACGATATGTGCATATTTCAATGGGTTGTCTAGCAAACCTGCAGCGATAAGACCTGCTGGGTGAGCCATATCAATCATAAGAAGTGCGCCAACCTCATCAGCGATCTTACGCATACGTGCGTAATCCCACTCACGTGAGTAAGCTGAACCACCACCGATGATCAACTTAGGACGCTCTGCCTTTGCTGTCTTCTCCATCTCGTCGTAGTCAACACGACCAGTCTCTTTGTTCAAGTAGTAAGGTACTGGCTTGTAGATCAAACCTGAAGTATTTACCAAAGATCCGTGAGAAAGGTGACCACCGTGATCCAAAGCCAAGCCCATGAACTTGTCGCCAGGATTTAGAACTGCAAGTAGGACAGCACCGTTAGCCTGAGCTCCTGAGTGAGGCTGTACGTTAGCGTACTCTGCTCCATAAAGCTTGCAAAGACGCTCGATTGCCAAACCTTCGCTCATATCGACTACCTCGCAACCACCGTAGTGACGGTGTCCGATGTAACCCTCGGCGTACTTGTTTGTTAGATAACTTCCCATTGCCTGCATCACCTGATCACTAACAAAGTTCTCAGAGGCGATTAGCTCAATTCCCTTAAGCTGACGCTGATGCTCTTTCTCGATGATATCGAAAATCTCAGTATCTCTTACCATAACTATTGATGATATTGTAATAAATTTTTGCAAAGATAGGAAAAAAATGCTAAATGCTGAATGCCAAATGCTAAATATCGCACTATGCAACCATTTATTTTGTAATAACCCATCCTAATCCTATTATCCAAAGGATCAGAAAAAGCGGCACACAAATTGTGAATTTCTTGTGTTGTGTCTTGTGACGGAAATATTTCATTCCAGCGTACGCCCCCAACGCACCACCTAATGCGGCAAGTAAAATTAATGTCTTTTCAGGAGTTCTCCACCTTGCATTCTTCGCCTTCCACTTGTCGATGCCATACGCCACAAAAGCCACAAGATTGATTATCACTAAATATATCCAAATGATATCCATACTCTAACCTCTAACCTTTCACCTCTAACCCCTAACCTTTCACCTCTAACCTTTCACCTCTAACCAACAAACCATCAATACCAATCCGGATGGTCGCTAGGCGAACTGCTCTTCTCGTACTTCAAATCCTCTAGCAAAGAAGAGTTGGCATGAATATTGAAATTAAACGACTGGTTGTATCCGAAAGGCACCAAGTTGAGTGATGCACTCCAACAGTGAAGTCGACGGGAGATTCCACAAGTGGTGTAGCTTATGGTCTTATTGATCACGTCATAGCCGGAGCTGTAGTTGAAGCTCCAGTTACGTGTAAAAGTGAAACTTCCAGAGAAGTTAAGCATACAATTCCAATCCTGGTCATAAGTCAGCTTCTCCTTATTAAATTTTTTATCGCCATACGACACAGAAGCGCTCACGTTGAATGTCCAAGGCAACGAGAACTGCTCGTAACCCTCATCATCCTTTTTCGACTTATCCTTCTTCTTATCTCTCAGTCTGCCACGAGGGCCCTGCTTGTCAAGCACATCAGGATCAGTGTCAACAAACTCATCGCTGCTCAAGCTCTCTCCCTTGATCTGATCTTCCTGTTTCTCCTTACGCTTGAACGTGCTATTATTGAAATTGTAGCTCAAGCTTGTAGACGCGTTTGTCATTCTGGCCAGTCTGCCATTCTTCTGCATTTCAGTGACGTCAACTCGCGTAGGGCTGCCATAATCGTTCAACTGATAAGTATATGGAGTCCATCGGCTGTTCACAGAGAACGACGTGTTTCCAGGAAGCTTGATACGGACATTAGCCGCGATGTCCGACCAGTTCAAAGAGTCGGCAAAGACATTATAGCTGGTGCTCAGCATCAGATTATCAATCAAAGATATCTTCTTATATCCAGTCGTGTCTCTGTCGGTGCGGACCTTCATTTCGATATTGTTGCTCAAAGAGAGATTGATGTTACCTCGAGGGCCGCCAGAATGAGTGCCGCCGCCACGCATTCTTCCATACTCTGTCGGCTTGACATCAGCAAGATCCATGCCAGGCACTGGTCTGATATACGATCCGTAATACTGGTCTCTCATGCCAGGGAAAGGAGTGACGGTGTGGTCGAAGGCCGGAGTGTACGAGAATCCGACAGTCGGCTGGCACATATGACGAATGGCAGCGATCTTCTTGCCTCCCATCCATTTCACCGGTTTATAGAAACCATATAGCTGAGTGTTTATGTTGACGCTTGCCGAGAAGTCATTTTTGAAGAACAGACCATAATGGTAAGCGGTATCTATCTTGGCATTGTTGTCATCCCAGCTCAAATCCTGCGACTTATGATACCATTTCTCATTGTACTGGATGCTCGGGCTCAACACCAGATATTTGAAAATGTTGTATGACGCGCCGAACGACAACTTGTGTGTAGCCTCCAAATCTGTGAAATAATCGTTAGCCGACTGTATTTCCGAGCTCCACATAAGCATATCCTGCTTCATCGACACCGTGTTGTTGGTGTTGAAATTGTAGTTGAAATAGATTTTCTCATACCATTTCTTGCTTCCCACCATCACCTTCCTCTGGAACGGATAAATACGGTTCATGCTGACAGTCAAGTCAGGGAAAGAGATTGTCAAAGTAGAGTCGCTCTGTCTCTGGTTGATTGTCATGTTCGTCTGCAACGAGAACGGACTTTCAGGGAACTGATATGCGAAGTTGATACTGCTTGACTTATTGTTCTCAGCGTATGAAGACGCGTTATAATATGATCGCGTGTTGTTCTTGTTGTAAGCGGATGTTGAATAGTTGACGCTGGCAGAGAATGTGCTGAACGGATTAGCCTTAGCGTCCTGCTTATGAGTCCAACGGATCTTCATATCCTTCATCTCCGTGTAATTAGGCATACCCTTTTCGCCGGAGCCCGTCACCTGATAGCTGAACAAAATGTTTCCGCTATGTTTGTATCTTCTTATGTATCTTGACGTTCCGCTCAGAGCCCACGATCCTTTGCTATAGATATCTCCGCGCACAGCCAGATCTACATAATCATTGATTGCAAAATAGTAACCGCCATTTCGCAAATAAAAACCGTCACGCGAATCCTCACCGAACGTAGGCATCAGCAATCCCGACTTGTAAGCGCTTGAAAATGGGAAATATGCGAATGGGATCACCAAAGGGATCGGCACATCAAGCAACACAAAATAGGCAGGACCAGTGACGACGCAGTTTTTTGGCACGACCTTGGCCTTTGTCAGGTTAAGATAAAAATGCGGGTTGTCGTGATTGTCACAAGTGGTATACTTGCCATCTTTCATCAAGAAAGTGTTGTCAGGATTCTTTCTGGCCTTATCACTAGTGATATAGCCATCGTCCTGCTGTGTGATCACACCACGGATCAAGCCCTTCTTCGTCTTGAAATTATAGTCAATGCTTTCACTCTCGTATTCATCAGGGCCATCCTTAAAGATAGGAGTCTCTACCAATGTGCCTGTGGTGTCTATCTTTCCACGGGCTTTGACGGTGCTAGTCTCAATATCCAAACTGATATTGTCACTGACAAGCTCCAGTGTCTGGTAATTGACGGATGCCTTACCATACAAGAATGCATTTCCACCACCTATGAAAATGATGGAATCCGAAGCAGAATAAGTGATCTCGCTTTCAATTGCGTCTTTGCTAGGCTCAAACTCGAATGTTTTAGGATCTTTTTTCTGTTTTTTTCTTGCGACAGAGGAATTTTGTTGCAATGTGTCGTTTTTCGACAAAGACAACGACAAAGTGTCGGCAGTAAGAATCACCTCTTTTCTGTCGATACTATCATTTTGTGTAGCGGTTTCCTGACCATAACCAGTTGAATACAATAGGATTACGGACAACAAACAAATTATATTCTTTATCTTGTAGTGCATTACTGCGCTTATTCTACTAATTTACCCCACAAATTTATTTTTTTTTGCTGACTTTCACAAATGTTTTTTCAATTCGGATTTTGTAATTGTCGAATGGTTACGTCATTCGGGCCACGCATATGCAGGCCTCGATAACAACGGCCACGGCAGCCAGAAGACTCCGTCTTCAAGGCAACCATGGCCTAGGAAGGACAACCGTTGCCACGGTTGGGGTATGTGCTAACACGAACCGTGGCAAACGGTTCGCCTAAATCGCCCATGGTTGACCAATGTCGCAAGGCATTGCGTCTACCATGGGCAGCAAGTTGAATAATTTCAATAAAAAAGCCGCACCCTCAACGGATGCGGCTCTATAAGCAATCAATGAAACCTTATTATTTTAGATATGTCACTGATTTGCAATTTTCAAAAATAAATTCAGGAATATTCTCCTTACTGTTGTCAATCACCACATCAAGATTCTGACATTCAACAAATGCATACTCGTCAATAGAAGTGACACTCGATGGTATCTCTATACTTGCCAAACTGCTACAGTATGCAAATGCGTAATATCCAATAGAAGTGACACTCGATGGTATCTCGACGCTTGTCAAATTGTCGCACCTCCAAAATGTCCTATCTCCAATAGAAGTAACTGGATACTTTTTGCCATTGATTTCAACTTCAGAAGGAATCTTAACAGATTTTAGACTTGGATATACATCATCACCATCGGGAGTTGAGCAAGTAACCTCTACACCGCTGCCGTCTTCCAAAACCCTGAACAACAATGGACTTCCAGTAAATGTCAACGAGTTAACACCATAGAATGCGCCACCACATTCAACATTGGATCTTGAATTATCAACTACCACATCAAGTCTTTCACAGTCCATAAATGCACTCGATCCAATAGAAGTGACACTCGATGGTATCTCAATGCTTGTCAAGCCAAAGCATCCCTGAAATGCCCACTGACCAATAGAAGTGACACTCGATGGTATCTCGATGCTTGTCAAGTTATGACAGCCCGCAAAAGCAAAATAGCTAATAGAAGTAACTGGATACTTTTTGCCATTTATTTCAACTTCAGAAGGAATCTTAACAGATTCTAGACTTGGATATACATCATCAAACTCGCCATATGAGTTAGTAAGCTCTACACCGCTGCCGTCTTCCAAAACCCTGAACAACAATGGACTTCCAGTAAATGTCACCGATTTAACACCATCGAATGAGTAATAACATTCAACATTGGATCTTGAATTGTCAATCACCACATCAAGCTCCTCACAGCCCCTAAATGCAGACTCACCAATAGAAGTGACACTCGATGGTATCTCAATGCTTGTCAAACTTTCACAGCCCCTAAATGCCCACGATCCAATAGAAGTGACACTCGATGGTATCTCGATGCTTGTCAAACTGCTACAGCCATAAAATGCACTATATCCAATAGAAGTGACACTCGATGGTATCTCAATACTTGCCAAACTGCTACAGCCCCTAAACGCACTATCTCCAATAGCTGTGACTGGATACATCTTTCCATTGATCTCTGCTTCCGATGGAATAGTAATAGATTCATAGCCACTATAATCAGCATAAGTAATCTTTGCACTCTTACCGTCATCCAAAACCCTAAACAAGAATTGGCTTCCAGTGAATGTCACCGATTTAACACCATTGAATGCGTCTCTACATTCAACATTGGATCTTGAATTATCAATCACCACATCAAGCTCCTTACATCCAGAAAATGCACTATTTCCAATAGAAGTGACACTCGAAGGAACCGTAAGTTTTGTCAAGCCACGGCATCCATTAAATGCATTCGATCCAATAGAAGTGACACTCGAAGGTATCTCGACGCTTGTCAACTGTTCGCAATAAGTAAACGCGTAATCTTCAATAGCTGTGACTGAATACTTCTTGCCATTGATCTCTGCTTCAGTTGGAATAGTAATAGATTTCATTTGACGATATATTTCATCATGATCTCCACCTTTTCCACTACGAACCGCTACGCCACCGTCAGCCATAACTTTAAACAACAATGGACTTCCAGTAAATGTCAAAGATTTCACTCCAATTACACCATTTTCACATTCAACATTGGATCTTGAATTGTCAATCACTAGATCAAGATTATCACAGGCATAGAATGCATCCCTGTCTATAGAAACGACACTAGATGGAACTGTGAGTTTTGTCAATCCGCTACAACCTTCAAATGCAGCATATCCAATAGAAGTGACACTCGACGGAATATTAATGCTTTTCAAACTACTACATACACAAAATGCTTGATCTGCAATAGAAGTGACACCTGACGGTATCTCGATACTGGTCAAACTGTTGCATCCATAAAATGCAAGTTCTCCTATGTTCTTAAGTGTTTTAGGCAACGACACAGTTTTGATTCTGTTCTGATTCTTGAAAGCTTCTTGAGCGATGCTAGTAACTGTATAAATTTTGCCATTAACCAATGCTGTCTCTGGGATAACCACGTCGGCAGATCCGTTGATCGTACCTACAACCTCAACCTCTTTGTCGTTAATGACGAAATATCTCAAATCAGAGGCGTTGGACGTTGCTGATGTATCTACTACAGTTCCCGACTTTGCTTCCAAAGCCGCAACTCTCGCTTTTAATTTTACAAGTTCTGCAGCCATCTCATTGAATCCCATAATCTTAGCGATCTGAGGGTCATTGAATGAGATACTGTCTACTTTCTCTGTTGGGTAACTCTCAACAGATCCGTCTTTCATGATCACATAAAACTGATCTGCTGACAATGTTGTCAAGGCTGCAGCTGCTGTGGCTGCCGATAGTATAAACTTCTTCATATAAATCCTTTTATTTCTTAATAAACTTAACTGACTGATTTTTAACGGTTAGAATATAGTTGCCTGTTGCGAGGCCACTCACATCTACCCTATTACCGGTTGTGCGCGAAAACACATTTCCGTCGATTCCTCTGACAATAACCTCATCCCCGTCTTCAATTCCTGAAACAGTGATATATTCACTCACGGGATTCGGATAAACCAGAACCGCGACTGTGGAAGATGAAACGTTGTCCACTCCATCCGTGTTCGCATTAAAAACAATTGTTGGGAATCCTTTGTCGCCACTCTTCTGTGGCTCAAATTTGATGCTCTGCACCTTGCCTATCTGAAACTCTTCCTTGCTTCCGTCGGCTGAAATACCGATGAATGACGATGCAAAGGAAGATCCCAATGATGCAATAGTCACAAAACCAGATAGTAATAAACACCTAAAATTCATGTCCTAATATTTTGTCTAAACTCCTTTTATTCAAGTCGCTATCGCAACCACACCACAAATCTGCACAACATTATATTAATTCGCAAATAATCATTCGTGAAAATAATCGCAAAATGCTCTAAAACACAAAAAATGCGGAATGCTAAATGCGGAATGCGAAATGCGGAATGCGAAATGCGAAATGCGAAATGCGAAATGCTAAATGCGGAATGATAAATACGAAATGCGAAATGCGAAATTCCTCCATTTCTCTCTAAATACATAGGATTTCTCTGCGGACGGGTTTGAAACCCTCCCTATGCCTTCATTGAACCTCTGTGTGCTCTGTGTCTCTGTGGTGACAAAAAAAATGCGGAATGCTAAATGCGGAATGCTAAATGCGAAATTCCTCCATTTCTCTCAAAATCCGTAGGATATCTCTGCGAGCGGGTTTGAAACCCGCCCCTACGCCTTCATTGAATCTCTGTGTACTCTGTGTCTCTGTGGTGACAAAAAAATGCGAAATGCTAAATGCGGAATGCTAAATGCGAAATTCCTCCATTTCTCTCAAAATCCGTAGGATATCTCTGCG
>JAKSKU010000011.1 GCA_024401565.1 Paludibacteraceae bacterium | reverse complement strand
TCGTTGTCGTTCCTTCCCGAAAGCGAGTGCAAAAGTATAGCGTTTTCCCATACTGTGCAAGCGTTTCGGGAATTATTTTTTGAAAAAGTTCACAAAACGCTGATTTTGCGAGAAATAAATTTTAAGGGTTTTTAACAGAATTTCATACATAAACTCGTAGAGACGCACGGACGTGCGTGTAATTGAAGGTCGGGAACACAAAAAATCTTTGGGGAACGTAAAATTTCCGGAAATGGTCCGTAAAATTTGTTCGTCTCTACAAATCCCGCACCTTAACGATTTAATATAAGATTGTATATTCCTCCGAAAAATGATCCCAACACTGTAAACAATAAATAAAACACTGCTCCTATCAGAACCAACAGTATAATTATGCCTACCCCACATTTTACTGCATCTCTGTTTACCTGACTTTTGATCTCTTCATCACCTTCAACAAATCCCGTAAGCAGACGGTAGTTCTTTTTATGGCTTCTATGGAATATATCTAAAAAGTCTCCTATATAAGGGAAAGTTCCTATCAACACATCCAACAAAGTGTTGAACATTATCGCCAATGTCAGTGGCAACGACTTTATCTTAGTTATCGACACATATAGGAAAGGTACCGTCAACACCAAACCCAAAACATCACCAACTCCAGGAGCAAAGAATCCAATGATAGGATCCAAAAAGTATTTGTCCATCATTGTGCTTATCGTTTCACAAGCGGAGTATGCAGGATCTTTCTTCAACGACTCGATTTTCTCAAGTCTCTTCTTCTCCATCTCCTCTCCCTTGGCAACGGCCTTCTCTATCTCTTGTTGCTCTTTGACATCGTAGCCTCCATTTTCTCTGCGACGACGACTGACTTTTGGGTCCGACATTTTATATCGTTATTTTAAGTTCACCTTTTAAGAACTTTACAACATCATCTTCAGTGGCAAATACCTTACTTCCTTTTGCCAACTCCACAAATGCTTTCTTCAAAGTGTCAGCATCTCCAGCTGTATTGATATTCTTAAGCACCTCACCCAACACATCTGCCTGTGAATCTATTTCCTTCATCTTTGTGTCAAACTCCTGCTTAAGCTTCTCCAACTCTTTGTCGTAAACTTCTGAAGTAAGCTGGTTGCTCTCTCGCATTCTCATAAGCGACATTACAGAATCAGCCAGACGCATGCTCTCATCAATTGCGTATGACGTCTTGGTTGTCAACTCCGCGCTCTCCTGCTCATTGTAATCTTTCGCATACTCTTTAGCCACATCCTCTTTTACAGTCGAGACAGCGTCGTCTACCATTTTCCTGAATTCAGCCACCGCTTTCTTTACTTCAGCAGGCAATTCGTTTGAACTATACTCTTCAATTGTAGATGGGCAAGCAAAACACTTTTCCAATCCGCTTTCAAGTATCGTCTTTCCAACATAAAGCATACGCACGATATCCTCGATATGTGAAGCCAGTGTTTTCTTCATCTCTGAATCAACGGAAATTGTCTCCAGAATTTTTTCCGTCAAATCTTGCTGCTTAGCTTTAAGAGCCATGAGCTTCTGCTCTTTATCCTTTTTCGCCTTTACATGAGAATCAAGTTCAACCACATCAGCATTGATATCCATCTCCGCATTCTCATACTCCTTGACTACATTGCCGTAAATGGAATTCCATTTATAAATCTTCTCGTTGTAGTTTTTCTCAGCAATTCCAAACGTCAACAATTTGACAAGGAAGAAAGGCTTGCTTGGACGCAATTTCTTTGCACTCTCGTAATCATCTTTCTTATGGTTGAGCACAGAATAGCAACTGGTGATATGCTCTTCATAGAATGCTATGTTGTTTCTATGATCATTAAATTCATCTGAAATAGCGCGGATCTCGCTCATCACCTTGTCTCGCTCTGTCACCAGCTCTGCCACACCTGCCTTTGAGTAAAGTGTAGATATCATCTGCTGGAACTCTCTAGACAACAGTTTGTCGCTGAATCTGAAATAGGCGTTGGCTTTAGGGATATAAAGGTCGTTGATTGTTCTGTATATTGTAAGCAGACGCGTATAGTCCGTCTTGATGTTCACAACGTCTTTCTTGACATTCATCTTGAAAGCCTCAAGATCTCCCTTCATCCTGACTGTCTTCTCGGATGCGTCAAGGTAATGCTTGACAGCCTCAACAGCGGCCAAGGCCAAGGCGGCGTTACGTCCCATCTTGTTTCCTCCTTGCGAAGCTATACGCACAGAGTTTGCAAAACTGTCGCTGATCTCGCTCATCATCACAGTACAGTTTTCAGAAAGTTGGTCGTATTGCAGCTTGATACTCTCAAACATCTTAGCAGTGTCGAGATACTCAATAGAATCAAAATCGAAAAGTGACGGTGCGACTCTCTTTATAGAATCACCGTAGAAATCCACAAGCATCTGGGCATATTTTTCGTAGATACGCTGAATCTCCACACGAAGGTCCACAAAATCATGAGCTACCTCTTTGACACCATCTTTAGCCTCATCATATACATTGACAAGTCTGCCATACAATTGCACGGCCTGACCAGCTTCATTCTTGACGTTCTGTATTCCACGTGTACCGGCAATGGAACTCAAAAAGTCGCTCATCTGGGAGGTGCTGACCTCTGCCACCTTCGTCTTCAGCATCTCATCTAGTATAGAAAGTGCTTTCTCTCCTATCTTCAAATCTGTGGATAGGGCAGTGAAGTACTCATCATTCTTGCCAGACGCAATCAACTGACGAAGTTCATAATCATCCACAAGCGAGCTGTTGCTGTCGTTGTTGATGAATATCGATTTAATAAGCTGGTTGTTGTTGTAAAAATTGTAAGCTTCCCATGTGAGACGGGCAACTTCCACAGAATCTTGTATCTTTAGTTCATAAGCAAGGTCTGCCCTAGTAAGCTGGTTACCATTGGCGGTTTCGGCTATTTCCTTTATTTTTTTGTAAGTCGTTTCACTCATATCATCTCCTTTCGTTTCAGACTGCAATAATACATATTTTTTCGCAAGCAAAGATATTATAGTCAAAAGTTTGTTCTCTGAATTGTCAAAAGATGTTAAAAAAAGCAATTATCTTGGCATATATCTCTGCTCATAAGGTATCTCTGGCTCCAATTTGATATCTTCAGGAGCATTGTCATTGCCTTTATTCTCTTCCTCACTCTTTTCCTGCTCATCCTTTGGTTCTTCCTTGTCCGTATCCTCACTAGATTTAGGTGCATAATTCGTAAGCTCTGAATACAACACCGAACAAGCCATAAGAAAACGCGAAAGGACATATGCCAATATCAACACTTTTATGGCGACATAGACATAATACCACACTGGTCCGACATAATCGAAAATGGAATACAGATCCATTTTATCATTAAACAATGCGACAAAGATCGAGCCGAACATAGCTCCAATTGCAAGGAAAAAGAATAATATGAACAATCCTATGACTATAGGTATGATAGGTAACGCTGCTCTCACGGCTATCTTGCAAACCACAAGTTTGTTGCCTTTCACCAGTGTCTCGCTATTGCTTAACACATCCTCGTCTTCCAAGTCAGGATTGTCTTTTTTGACATATGAGATGAAAATATACTCCATCGATTTGTAGATGAGCATAATCATAAATACCATCTTACTTAACGACGCAAGACTTTCATATCTTTCCGCTGCATAATAGTCGTCGACAAATTTTTGCAGCATAGTGAACACTACATATAGCGCCAATGGTATGACACACAACCTCAGTGTCTTCACCATTGCATTCCAAATTTGTCTGTACAACTCTTTCCTGTCGGTACGGATGTATGATATCATCTCGTCTACAGGAGATTTGCCTTCTATATGCATCTGACGTATACCCACAAGACAAGCAAGCATAACCGGCACAGCAAACAATAACGTCCATACTACATTTATGACCATGACAAGTGTCTCGTATGTGCTGTCGGAGATGTTGCTGGACGTCAAAGCCTTACGGTATTCCTCATAAGTTTGGTATTCCCCTGGATTGACATGTCCTGTCAACTGTGATATAAAGTGTTCGGCAAACGTCGGAATCATGGCAACCATTATAGCCACCGAACATGCTACCAACGCACTCTGCCACTTTCCAGCAAGCGCCATTTTTGCCTCTCCTATATAAATCGAACTTGATTTTGCCATCACACTTTAAATTCAAATTTTTTGCAAAATTAAGTTTTTTCCTTTTTTCACTGACACTCTCTTTTTTGATATTTGCCGATATTTTCGATTTTTTATGATTTGTACTAATTTTGCATCGTTATTCAAGAGAAGAAGAAAATGGCATATTCAATAAAAAAGCATATTCAGCAGTTGATATATCTGCTTAAAGTTCACAACCTGACAGACGTGGTGGTGTGTCCGGGAAGCAGAAACATGCCTATTGTGGAGTCGATGTGTTGTGGGGATTTTTCCGTACACAGGGCATTGGATGAACGTAGCGCAGGGTTCATGGCTATGGGTTTGGCACAAGGTGGCAGACGTGTGGCTGTATGCGTCACAAGCGGCAGTGCGGTGGCCAATCTTCTTCCTGCATTGGTGGAGGCCCAATATCAAGGTGTCGGCTTGGTCGTGGTGACCGCAGACCGTCCGAAGGAGATGATAGGGCAGATGATGGGTCAGACGATGCATCAGACTCCAGCGTTGGCGTCAGCTGTAAAATATAGCGTCGAAGTGGAAGACGATGAGAGCTCCGACGGTATGTGGTATGCCAACCGTGAGATCAACGCTGCTTTGAACATTGCGTATGCCGGGCAGAAAGGTCCGGTGCAGATCAACATGCAGATAAAGGAACCTTTTTTCGACTGTAGCGTCGATGCTCTTCCTGAATTCAGAAAAATCTCTCTTATTGAAGACGCTTCTCTTTTCGGCAACTCGATGCGACAGTTATGGAAAGAGTCCAAACGTCCGCTGGTGGTGCTTGGCCAGTATGACGGAATAAACCCTGCCTACATTGATGCGTTCATCCATCTTGGAGCTCCATTCTACACAGAGGTATTATCTAATTTGGAATTCATCGTAGGGGAGGGTCTTGTTAAAAATTCGAATAACTCATATAATCGCATCTCCGACAACGAAATAGAGAAGTACAATCCCGACTTGGTGGTATATATCGGTGGACATATCGTCAGCAAGGTTGCAAAGGGATCCATCAGCAAATGTAAACCGCATACTGTGGTTCGTGTATCAAAATCTATGGAGTTTGCCGACACATTCATGTGCATGACACATCTGTTTGTTGAACCACGCAAGGATAGCCCCGTCCTGAATGGAGAATGGACTAAAAATATATGCGATGAGACAAGAATGGTGTCAGAGACGTTTGATGCCACGAAGTATGCGTCGGCATTCTATGAATTCCTTAACCACATCACACCGTCGGCTGATATTTTTCTTGCCAACTCCACAACTGTACGAGCCATCGATTACGCCTACTGGTGTATGCCGGACGCACAAGCAAAACACTTACGTTTCTTCTGCAACCGTGGAGTGAACGGAATTGAGGGAAGCATGTCGGCAGCCATAGGTTATGCAAGTGGAGTGGGGCAGAAGCCAGTCTACCTGGTGATAGGCGACTTGAGTTTCTTCTACGACGTCAGCAGTCTATGGAGTATGGCCAACACTAATTTGAGAATACTTCTTGTGAACGACGGAATAGGCAGTATCTTCACCAAACTAGCTATGAAGCAAACTGAGACTGTGAAAAACTATGTTGCTGAAAGCCATGATTTCAATGCAGAGGGTATCTGCAAATCATATAAGATAGATTATAAAACGGCCGACGACAAAAATATCCCGTCTGACATCTGGAAATGGTTTTTTGATGAAAGCCCAAAGGCAAGGGTGCTGGAAATAAGTAAGTTTTAAGCTGAAGCTGTAGTGTATTCTCCTACAGTGGCTTTGCAGTTTAGAAACGCGTCTTTTCCTATCTTCATCTTTGGATTCATTATTCTCACCTGCGATAAATTTACGCAGTTTTTGAAAGATCCACCACCTATAGCCTCAACAGATGATGGTATTGTGACCGACGCCAAACTATGGCATTCCATAAATGTTCCCTGTCCCATCTTTGTGAGTGAATTTGGCAACATAATCTCTTCCAAAGATCCACAATTCCAAAATGAAGCGTCTCCTATAGAAACAACACTATTAGGCAACACTACCTTCTTAAGATTCTCACAATGCTCAAACACACCGTTGCTTATCGACGTCACTGAACCAGGAATAACCACATTTACCAAACTCTTACAGCTACAAAACGCTCCTGCTCCTATAGAAACAACACTATTGGGAATATCTATCTCCTTTAATTTGACACAATCGTAGAACGCACCCTCTCCGATACTTTCAACTGATGACGAAATAGTGATGCTCTCCAAATTATGGCAATGCTCAAACGATCCACGTCCAATGCGAGTGACAGTATCTGGCAGTGTGACGCTGACAAGAACATTGCAACCTGAAAAAGCACCGTCTTTCACGCCCACAACCTTATATGTTTCTCCTTTGATCATTACCTCTCGCGGAATCTCGAGATTCTTTGCATTTCTGTCGCAACTAAATGCCTCACATGTTTTGGCGACAGCATCCAATACAAGATACTTAGGTTTAAGAGCTTTGAACACAAATAGCAGTATGAATACCAACACTGCAATTGCCACAATTATTATTATTCCTATCATGATGTTTTATGATAACCCTTTGAAGCGCAAAATTACACCATTTATCTTGACACACCAAATTGCATGAAAAATATTTTTTACAAACAATCAATTCTTTTCCATTTTGCAATCAAGTTGCAAAAGCCTTCTAATACTTTTGCAATAAATTGGTTCTATACCATCCATTAATAAAACTAATACTATGCGTAAACTTGCATTTCTTGCTCTATCTTTTTATATCTCGGCAATTCTTACGAACTGCCATAATGGACATAGCCACGCTGGACATGATCACGAGCACGGACATGTACATTCTGAATACGAGGAACACCATGACGAGGATGAAGATCATGACCATCATCACCACGATCATGACGACGATGATCATGACGACCACGATGATCATGATGAACGAAAAAATAATAGCGAAGATAGAAAATCGAATGTAGCAAACGGACATTCGCACACTGAAGACTTCCACAATGACGATGAGGAGGGTCACAAAAAACATGAGGGTGAGGTGCATTTAAATGCTGCCGATATAAAGAAGATTTCCACTGAGACAGCTGCCTTTTCTGAGTTCTCCCACGTCATCGTGGCGACGGGTGAAATCCTTCCGACTACCAAGGGTGAGGCTTCTGTGGTGGCTCCTTTCTCTGGTATCGTCTCTATCGCTTCAGGTGTGACGATGGGTGGCAAGGTGAATGCAGGTCAGGTGCTTTTCACTATCAGTACCAATGTGGGTGAGGCGAGTGATTTGGTGGAGAAAGCAACTATCGAGTTGGAGGCCGCACGTAGGGAATATGAACGTGATTTGAAACTTAGTGAGGAGATGATCGTGTCGAAGAAAGAGCTTAATGAATGTAAGGAGCGCTACGAGCAGGCTAAGGTGAAGCATGCCAACCTTGCCTCTAAAATCTCTTCTGGTAAGGCGACGTCGAAAAGCCAGATTGCTGGTTTTGTGAAGAGCATCAATGTCTCCGACGGTGCTTTCGTCAACGCTGGTGAACAACTTGCGGTCGTGTCGCAGAACGATAAACTGATGCTTCAGGTGAAGCTTCCTCAGCGTTATCATAAGAGTGCGTCGAGCATCAAGACGGTTAAATTCCGCACTGCCTACGCTCCTGAGGTGTTTGCTCTTGATAAAATGGATGGCAGACAGGTGAGCCAGGCTATCACCACTGCCGACGGTGGCTACTATATTCCTCTGCTATTTGAATTCAAGAATATCAATAATGTGATGTCTGGCACAAGCGTGGAGTGTTATGTGGTGACGAAGGAGAAGAAGAATGTGATCACGGTTCCAAACTGTGCTATCGCTGAGGATCAAGGTGTTGCGCAGGTGTTTGTCAAGAAGCATGAGGATGCTTTCAAGAAGCAGTTTGTCACTCTTGGCGAAACAGATGGAGAGCGTACTGAGGTGCTTTCAGGTCTGCGTAGCGGTGATATCGTTGCGACGTCGGATGTGGCTCGTCTGCATCTTGCGTCGTCGTCGAACGCTATTCCAGCACATACACATAACCATTAATAACTGGCGGATATGTTAGCAAAAATCATACATAATTCACTGACTCACAGATTATTTGTAATTCTCTGTGCAGTGGTTTTGACTATCTACGGATTGTATTCTGCCCATGAGGCGGAGATTGATATCTTCCCCGACTTGAATGCCCCTACTGTCGTTGTGATGACCGAGTGTGGTGCTATGAACACTGAGGATGTTGAGGCTCTTGTCTCCTATCCTATTGAGTCGTCGCTTTCAGGTGCGAGCGGTATCAGACGAATCCGAAGCACTTCCACTGATGGTCTGTCTATCGTGTGGGCTGAATTCGACTGGAGCACTGATGTGCTTGTGGCTCGACAGACAATCTCGGAGAAACTTCCTGAGTTGTCGTCGGCTCTACCTGCTGAGGCTGGCCAACCTGTGATGGCTCCACAGTCGTCTATCATGGGTGAGATTTTCATCGTGGGTTTGCAGGCCGACTCCACATCTTTGATGGATCTCCGCACGTCGGCTGATTTTGAACTTCGTCCTCGTCTGATGTCTATCTCCGGTGTGGCTGGTGTCACTGTGATTGGTGGTGACGTGAAGGAGTATCAGATTGAGTTGGATGAACTTAAAATGCAACACTATGGAGTTTCAATCGCTGAGGTGACTGAGTCTCTTGAAGGTATAAATCAGAATGTTAACGGTGGATTCACCACTCGTCATGGCACAGAATATTCCGTGAGATGTGTTTGTTCCACTCGCGACACTGCCATACTTGGTTCGGCATTCATCGCAAAGCGTGGTAACTATTCCGTCACTCTTTCAGATATTGCTGAGATTCATGTAGCCCCACGTTTTCCACGTATTGGAAAGGCTTCAATCAAGGGTAGTGACGCGGTGCTTCTTACTGTCACTAAACAGCCTGGAGCCTCAACTCTCGACCTTACTGAAGAGATTGAGAAGACGTTGGAGATTTCCAAACTTTCTCTGCCTGCCGACGTGAAGGTGCAGACAAATATTTTCCGTAGTTCGGATTTCATCAACAGAGCCATCGACAATGTGAAGAGTTCACTCTACGAAGGTATTTTCTTCGTGGCAATCGTCTTGATTCTCTTCCTTGCCAACTTCCGCACAACGGCTATCTCATTGATTACGTTGCCAATATCGGTGTTGACATCTATTTTGGTGCTAAAACTGATGAATCTTGGCATCAACACAATGAGTCTTGGAGGTATCGCCATCGCCATCGGTTCACTCGTCGACGATGCTATCGTGGATGTGGAGAATGTGTGGAGGCGAATAAATACTAATGCCGACGGTGCTAAAAAATCCATAATCAGCGTGATAGAAGAGGCGTCAGGTGAGGTGCGTGTGCCAATCCTCAACTCCACTCTGATAATCATCGCAAGTTTCTTGCCACTGTTCTTCCTTTCAGGTATGGAGGGCAAGATGCTTATTCCGCTTGGAATAGCATTCATTGTGGCATTGGCAAGTTCAACTGTCGTGGCGTTGACGTTGACTCCTGTATTATGTAGTTATTTGTTGAAACCAAATACTGATAACAAACAAAATGATTCAAAAGAATCGTGGTTGTCACAACGTCTTAAGAATGGATATGCAAAGGTTCTAAACTGGGCTCTTGACAGTAAGAAATTGATTCTTGCGTTGTCGGGCGTCGCTCTCGTCGCAGCGATAATCGCAATGTGTACATTTGGTTCCAATTTCCTTCCTCCATTCAACGAGGGATCGTTGACTATCAATATCAGCACGTTGCCGGGAACATCGCTTGACGTGAGCAACGAGATGGGTTTGGAGGCTGAGAAGATGCTTATGGAGGTGCCAGAGGTGATTACTGTAAGCCGCAAGACAGGTCGCGCTGAGAAGGACGAGCACGCACTCGGCACAAACGTGTCGGAGATTGAGGTGCCTTACCGTCTTGGCGACAGAAGCAAGGATGAGATGATGGAGGATGTGCGACACAAGTTGAGCCACATCAAGGGAGCCAGCATAGAGATTGGTCAGCCTATATCTCACCGTATCGACGCGATGCTTTCAGGAAGTCAGTCGGCAATCGCAGTGAAGATCTTCGGTGCTGAACTGCCTAAACTTGAGCAGATTGCTGGTATGGTGAAAGAGGAGATGCAGGAAGTCGACGGAATTGCCGACGTCAACTCAGAGCAGATGACATTCCGTCCACAGCTTAAAATCACTCCACGTCGTGAGATGCTTGCTGAATACGGCATCACGCAGAAAGAGTTGGCTGAGTTCATCACCGTCAAACTATCCACAAAAGAGGTAGGAATGGTGAGAGAAGAGAATAAGAGTTTTGAGATCAAATTGATGTCGAAAAAGCACACAGGAGAGATCGGCGACATACTTATTCCGTCGGCAAAGGGAATGATTCCTCTATCCTACGTCTGCAATATCAGCTATACATCAGCACCGTCGACAATCAACCGAGAGAACGGAAGCCGACGAATCATAGTGTCGGCTCAGCAGAATGGCCGTGACCTTGAATCCATCGTCAACGATATCAAGAAGAATGTGTCGGAGGCTGTGGAGTTGCCAGAAGGCTACTGGATTGAGTACAGCGGACAGTTTGAGAGTCAGCAAAGAGCCACACGCACATTATCAGTGACGTTGATAATATCGTTGATAATCATCGTGTTGTTGCTAAAAAAACAGTTTGATAGTTGGAAAACGTGTGGATTGATTCTTAGTGCGTTGCCGCTTGCTTTGGTGGGTGGAGTTGTCTCAATCATCATTACAGGAGGAGTGATAAGCATTCCGTCGGTGATTGGATTCATCTCACTTTTCGGTATCGCCACACGTGGAGGAATGCTATTGATTGCGGAGTATGAGAAGCGAGAGAAAGAGGGAGAAACATTGGAGAAGCAGATTGTCGACGGAAGTGCAGCCCGTCTCAACCCTATTTTGATGACAGCGTTGAGTTCAGCCCTTGCCTTGATACCTATGATCATAGCCGGCGACAAACCGGGAGCCGAGATTCAGTGTCCGATGGCGCAAGTCATCCTTGGAGGTTTGCTAACGTCCACTATCCTATCGCTCATTGTGATACCGATTCTGTACCATTGGTTGAAGAAATAGAATGTTAATTCAAAGTTGTGGATAAGTGGCAAAAAATCATAGTTAGCCACAAGATTGACTTAAAAAATCAAGACAAAGTTGTGGATAAGTGGTAAAAAATCATAGTTAGCCACAAGATTGATAGACTTTTTTATAATTTTGCAGAAAAATTATAAGTATGCTAATAGGAAGAAAAGAAGAAAGCAAAGTATTGTTGAATGCTGTTAATTCAGATGAATCACAGTTTATAGCAGTATATGGACGCCGTCGAGTAGGCAAAACATATCTCATTAAACAGACATTTAATGAGACATTTGCTTTTCAGCATACTGGGTTGGCCAAAGGTAACATGCATGAACAATTGGCGGAATTTCAGGAGTCGCTAAGAAGATATGGTCTGAAGAAGGAGAAAAAACTCCTATCTTGGCAGGAAGCATTCCATCGGTTAGAGGCATTGTTAGAATCAAAAGCAGACACAAAAAAGATTGTTTTTATTGATGAGATGCCATGGCTTGATACTCCACAATCAAATTTCATCAGTGCGTTAGAGCATTTTTGGAATGGTTGGGCTAATATGCGTCATGATATAATACTTGTTGTTTGCGGAAGTGCTACATCGTGGATTGTCAACAAGATAATCAATGATTACGGTGGATTACATAATAGATTGACTAATCAGATTCATTTAAAACCATTTACTCTTCATGAGTGTGAGCAGTTCTGCAAGGTAAAAGAAATTCCATTTTCAAGAAGGGATATTGCGGAGGCATATATGGTGATGGGAGGAATACCATATTATTGGAGTTTTTTGAATAGGGATAGAAGTTTGTCCCAAAATATTGATGCAATGTTTTTCAAGGAGATGGCTCCACTAAAAACAGAATATAACGCCCTGTACGCATCATTGTTTAAAAATTCTGGTATGCATGTGGCAATTGTGGATGTGTTATCTACAAAAATGTCAGGAATGACCAGAATGGATATTCTCAAAAACACAAAATTGTCTGATAATACTGCTTTTAGTAAAACTCTTGAAGAACTTGAACAAAGTGGATTCATTCGTAAGTATAGCCAATTTGGAAAAAAAGAGAGGGGTTCTATTTATCAGTTGATGGACAACTATTCTTTCTTTTATAATCGGTACATAAAAAGTAATGTTAATAATGACGAGTGCTATTGGAGCAACAATATACAAACACGATTATATACCACATGGGTTGGGCTTGCGTTTGAGCGTCTTTGTTTGCAGCATATTAATCAAATGAAGCAATCTCTCGGAATATTAGGCGTTATATCAAACGCTTTTTCATGGCAGATATCAGCGACAGATGATCATTATGGAGCACAGATTGACTTATTGATAGATCGTGGAGATAATGTCATAAATTTGTGTGAGATGAAATTTTCAGGCGACGAGTTTAGCATAGATAAATCGTGTGAAGAGATTTTTAGACGCAAATCTTCAGTTTTTAGACAATTGACTGGCACAAAGAAGACTCTAAGAATGACTCTTGTAACCACATATGGATTACGAATTAATCAGTATAGTGGTTGTGTTAATGATGTAATAGTATTGGACGATTTGTTTGTGTGATACCGATTCTGTATCATTGGTTGAAGAAATAGACCCTAACAGCCTCCCTTAAATGGAGGAGGATATAGGGGTATTATAAAAGTTTCCATTAGTAATGGATAAAAGTTTCCATTGCTAATGGAAACTTTTGTATATTTGCAGAAAATTATTTATTATGATACAGTTAGATGATTTGAAAAGAATAGTTGTTGAACAACAAGATATACTTAAGCGTGATAAAGGAGAAATAACACGCACTGCATTAGAAGAGGTTTCCTATATAGATAATTTCGCATTGATAGTGTCTGGAATCAGAAGATGTGGCAAAAGCACATTGTTAAAGCTACTTCTTAATCAAAATATAGATAGTCTTACATTTGTAAATTTTGATGATCCTAGACTATTTGATTTTGAAATATCTGATTTTCAAAAACTTGATATGGTGATTAGTGAAAAAAAGTCTCAGATACTTGTGTTTGATGAAATACAAGTGGTGAAAGGATGGGAACGATATGTAAGACAGAAATTAGAACAGGAATATAAAGTGTACATTACTGGTTCCAATGCGTCGCTTCTTAGTCGTGAACTAGGAACAAGTCTTACTGGTCGCCATGTAAATTATGAGTTATTTCCATTCTCCTTTGTAGAGTTTTGCAAATTGATGAGACTTGAGAAAAACAGGGAATCTATAGAACAATACTTGGAATTAGGAGGATTTCCGGAATATTTGAAATCAAAGAATCCAGAAATACTGAGAGCATTGATGGATGATATTTTGACACGAGATGTGGCAGTACGTTACAATATCCGTGACTTACGTTCCTTGCGTAGACTTACCACGTACTTAATGTCCAATATTGGAAATCTTACTTCTGCAAGTAAATTGAAAGAACCTTCTGGAATAAGTTCAGTCACTACTATCTTAGAGTATATATCTTATTTGGAACAATGCTATCTCTTCTCATTTGTGCCTAAATTCGACTACTCTGTCAAAAAGCAAAGTATAAACCCAAAAAAAATCTATGCTGTAGACTTGGGTTTAGTAAATTGTAACGTCGCAAAATTAACTGCGGATACTGGTCATAAGTTGGAGAATATGGTTTACTGCGAAATACGCAGAAAGTATAAGGATATATGCTATCACAAAGGAAAAGGAGAATGCGACTTTGTGGTACTTGAAAACGATTCTGTGATAAGAGCAATCCAGGTCTGTATGACTCTTGACGCTGATAATAGAAGCAGAGAAATAAATGGACTACTTGATGCTTTGTTAGCCTATAATCTTGAAGAAGGATACATAGTGACCATGGATCAAACAGACTTTTTTGAGATTGACGGGAAGATTATAAAGGTGGTACCAATATCTGAGTTTTTGTCGTAGAGATTTAATGAAAGGAATATTATCTTAATTTAAATGCACTGTGTGAGTGCATTTATTTAAAAAATATGCACTGTGTGAGTGCATATTTTACTACTTTTGCTAAGTAATTTATATCAAATAGGAATGGAACAGCTGATTGTGAATTATAAAAGAATCTTGAAACTTACGACATCTGGGTTTCACAGATACTTGTACAATAAAGTTAATTGGAATGGCCGTCTTGTAGGTATTGTGGGAGCAAGAGGTGTTGGAAAGACAACGATGATTCTTCAGTATATAAAAGAACACCTTGATGCGAACACTACTCTTTATGTGAATGCAGAGCATCTATATTTTGCGTCACATACACTATTTGACCTTGCTGATGAGTTCAGCAAAATGGGTGGAAAATATTTGGTTGTGGATGAGGTGCACAGATATGACGGATGGTCAAGGGAATTGAAACTCATTTATGACTACCATCCTGAACTTCATGTGATTTTCTCCGGATCATCTGTTTTAGACATAAATAAGGGAGTTCATTCTGATTTGTCTCGTAGAGCAGTAGTTTATACGATGTATGGATTATCATTCAGAGAGTATCTTGAATTGTTTGAAAATATCAAAGTCGATATTTACACTCTTGAGGAAGTTCTGTCTAACAAGATAGAATTGGATGAATCATTCCGTCCTTTAGTCTATTTTAGAAAGTATTTGGAAAAAGGATATTATCCGTTTGCAATAGAGGATGATTATGAGGAAAAACTTGTAAATGTTGTGACTAAAACATTAGAAACGGATATTCCAGAATATGCAAATATGAATGTGTCTACAGGTAGAAAACTAAAAAAACTTATGACTGTGATTGCGGAAAGTGTTCCGTTCAAGCCTAATATGGTAACACTGGCTGAAGTTTTGGGAGTATCTCGTAACAATGTAGCAGACTATCTGTTGTATATTGAAGAGGCTGGACTAATCACACAATTGAGAGACCAGACAGGAGGTGTGCGATCTCTTGGTAAGGTAGATAAGGTTTATCTTGAGAATACAAACCTTATTTATACTCTTGCGAGAAAAGAAAATGCAGAAATAGGTAATGTCAGGGAGACATTTTTTATGAATCAATTGCGAGTTGTCGATGATCCAATAGTGTCACCTGTATCGGATTTCTTAGTTAATGGCATAACTTTTGAAATCGGTGGTCGCAACAAAAAACAGAAGCAAATAAAGGATGTAGAGAATGCGTATATTGTAAAGGATGATATTGAGTATGGTAGTCTGAATATAATTCCTTTATGGCAATTCGGATTGCTTTATTGATAACCCATATTCCTCAATCCCCATTTTTAGGTATTGGGTATGTTGCGTTTTAGCCATAATTTTGCAAACGTAGGAAAATTGCTGTATTTCGGAATTAAATATCAATTGCAACTGGATTGCAATGTTTTGATTCTACTTTTGTAATGTTAATTAAAAATAAGATGAAGTTTCTTTTAACGACTGTTCTTTCTTTTATAGCTGCCTTATCTGTGGCCGCTAAGGATATGCCATTCAAAAACGTGGTGGTGGCTCTTGATAATAATAATCCGCAGATTCAGATCGCGCGTGCCAAGATAGAGAGCAACCAATATTCGATGCGTACTGAACGTAATCTCGATGATCCGACGGTGGAGTATCAGCTTATGGCTCCAGGTAGTGCCAATGAGATGGAACTTGTTGTCAGCCAGGAGTTTGCCTTCCCTACCAAATACGCGAGAATGAAGAAGGCTGAGAAACTTGCTTATAAGCGCGACTCTCTGGAGTATGAAATCACACGTAGGGAGGTTATCGCGTCGGCTTACGATATCTGCGCGGAGATTGTCTATCTCAACCAGATGATGGAGATGGATTCCATGCGTTACGAGATGTCCCGCGTCAACTATGATAAATTGAAAAGAGGATTAGACGAGGGAAAGTACAATATTCTTGAGGTCAACGATGGTCAGGTGGAGATGATCACTGCTTTCTCCAACTATAGCAATACACATCGCACACTCAGTGAGAATTATTTGCAGCTTAATGCTTTACTTGGCAATAACACGTCTGTTAAGATCACAGACAAAGAATATCCAAAGGATTTGAAGGAGTGCAGCAGAAAATCGACTTTGATGGAGGAACTGATTGCTGTTGAGGCTGAGATCAACGCACAGCAGATGAAGGTGGCTAAGGCAGAGTCGCATCCCAACTTGTCGGCTGGCTACAAGATGACTAAGGCAGGAGAGACAGCTCACGGATTCGTGGTGGGTTCATCTATTCCTATCTTCTCGGCAAAGGGTAAGAAACAGTTGGTGCAGGCTG
Organism: Paludibacteraceae bacterium; assembly: GCA_024401565.1. Classification (GTDB taxonomy): domain Bacteria; phylum Bacteroidota; class Bacteroidia; order Bacteroidales; family Paludibacteraceae; genus UBA1723. The sequence goes on along the minus strand of JAKSKU010000011.1, from coordinate 50,267 downwards.
AGAGCACCGTCGCAAACCTTGAACTTCATCAGCGTGCGGCTGAACTTGATGCGTCGATCAGCAATGAGTTGAATCGTTTGGAGGAGTTGGTGAAGCTTACAAGTATGTACGACAAGGATATGTTCAACCAGTCGTTGCAGCTTCTTAAGAAGTCGTTGGAAAGTGGACGCATCACTGAAATTGAGTACGCTACAATGTGCCATACTTGGTTCGACAACAATAAAACCTATCTTGAGCAGGTGAAGGAATTAAACAAAGCATTGCTGAAGGTATCGGTGTATTGCAAGGACTAAACTCAAATTCACACAAGATTATACACCTCAATCAGTGTCTTCAATGATTTGACGTCGCCAAACTCTGGAATATGGAGTTTGAAATAGGTGACGATGGTATCAAGCAAGATTTGGCGTTCCATTCTTTCAAGACGGTAGAAATGCATATTTCTATAGTTGATTCTCAATAGAGTAGGAAGGAAAGCCGTATGCTGATGGTTGAGAAAAAAAGTATGCAGCGGCATATTGTATTCGTACTGACTTGTCGTCAGATCGAAATAGGTATTTTTCTTGAACCCTTTTATGTTAGGCTGTATTCCAAGCAGACGACTCAATCCCACAAGAGTCGTGATATGGAAATTGGCGAGGTTACGCTGCAAATGCTCCAGCGACGCAACGGCATGCCAACAATAGTTGAAGATCTCCTGCGTCTCCTCACCCTTATGTATGCTCCTTGTGAATATTTCAGCCAAAAACATAGCGACAGTCGCTTTTTCAGGCTCCATAAAGAGCTCCAAGATAGGGAATGAAGGCGTGGCATCCTTCAGTGTTGAGAGTTCCTTATTCTGACGGTAATCAAACGTCACATCAACAGCCGAAAGCGGGAATATGAACGAAGCCTTATGACCCGAACGTTTGCTCCACGCTCCGTAGACAATAAAATCCACTCTGCCTGCCTCCTCGGTAAGCATACGCACCACAAGTTTATCTCCCGCAGTACGCACCGCACCAAGAATTATAGCACGAGTGGTGACTAGCATTGTTACTGCAATTTAGACATAAAACGCTGCTTGTCCACCACAAATCTCTCATGGTAAGCAGTGCCAATCACATCGCCAGCCTCATCAGTGGCAGTGATCTCAAAGCAGATCTTTCTTCCGTCGATATTGACGATCTTAGCCTCAACAGTGACCTCTTTGCCGATGGCTGTAGCCTTCACATGCTTCACATTAATCTCAATGCCTACAGTGTCGCTATTCTCATCAAGAGTCGGTTTTACCATCTCAAGAGCTGTCTGCTCCATCTTAGCAACAAGGGCAGGTGTGCCAAACACATTTAGTCCGCCACTACCCAAATTCACTGCAGAATCCTTATCTGCAACAGTATATTTCTTTGTTGATATATCGTTGATATTCATAATCTTATTATTAGCTATAAATTATTATTGAACGTAAATTTTGCAAAAATTTTAGGAGATTGTATAGCAGTTATCAAAAATGAGAGACGCGGCAAGCCACGTCTCTACATTATGCTTTTTGTCCTCATTAATTATCCACTTCTGGAATCATTGGCCATGGATTGTGGACGATACCAGCAGCGTCGAGCATCTTCTCATAGACCTCCTTACGTAGCTTATCCACAGCTGCCTTTCTTGGCAACGACTTGTCGGCATACATTGGCTCAAGCACCTTCAATGTCATCAAAGGTTCGCCTTTGGCAAACAGTTTTCTCCAGCCTGTACGCTCACGGTGGACATACACCATCGGAATGATAGGCATGTCGTACTTGTAAGCCCAGTTGAAAGCACCCTTACGGAATGGCTTGAATGGCTTGTAGAAGTCCCAACGCACTCCCTCGGGGAAGATGTGGAACCACTCTTTTCTCTCATGCAGAGTATCAAAAGCCTCGTTGAACTTCTTTATTCCTCCCATACTTTCAGGGATAGGAATACATCTCGCTCCACGAAGATTATAATAGTCTTTTGTCTTGAAAGTCTCTGCCCACGCAGGAGTCCAAAGGCGACGGTAGCCAGTTGCTTTTCTTATACCTGGCACATCCCAACGGTACTGGTGGTTGGCAACTGTGATGGCACCATTGCTGAAATCCTTACCGTCCAACACCTCCTTATTCTCGATCTTCAAGCCGTAGATCATCCAATTAAGGAAATTGCAAAGGTAAGTCTTCATATCACAAAAGAAGACGTTGCGCTTGTAGTCTGGAGTCTCATCAAGATACGGATAGTTCTCATCAAACTTCAAATCCCTAACTACCTCCACCTTTACCATACGGCGGAACGGATCGTCATTAGGATAGTCTATTGCCATAGGGGGAACATAAACACCCTCCTTAACCTTCAACTCTTTGTATTTATCACTCTCCAAGCAAGTATTCTTCATCATTCTTATTTCTTCTATTATGATCAAATAGAGGTTTTTACTTTACCCCATTAAGATATTCAAGACTAAATTTTTCGAAATGTATTCCAACAAGTGGTGTGAACAAAGCCACATCAGGGAATTTGGCAGGACGCACACCTATAGCCTCAATCTTTGCAAAATTGGCATCGCCGTTTCCTTTATAGTCCCAGTTGATAACCTTACCGTCTACAACAGACGCAAGAGGGAACTTTACCATGTCTGACGACATAGGAATGTTGAATCCCCATTCCTGGACCTCAACTCTGAAGATTGGTTTTCCATCACGTGTGACACTTATTGTCTCTGTCTTATCATCAATCTTTTCCGTCTTAAAATCAGCTAGCTCTTTTTTGCAGAACACCTGATCCTCCATAGCCTTTGCCGACGAACAATAAGCTTTAGTCACAACATAAGACTCATTTCCTTCCAATAAAAATTTACCAGGAATGAACAAAAGCTCTTGATACGGACCTACAGGAGAATCTTTATAATTTGCAAGTATAACTGCACCAAAACCACCCTTGAAATTCTTCTTCTGATCTTTTGAAAGGAAGCAGTCTTTTCCTATGAATTCCTCATCGAAATAATAGGCAAAAATGTAACCATTGCCCTCATTGATATGTTTGTTAGTTTCCATAATCTTCCTTCATTTGTAATTGGCCCCAAAATTACAACTTTTTCAAGATTAATTCAAAATTGTAAATAAACAAAATAAATTGTCCACAATTCTCATATATCCGCACGATCACACAATAAAGAGTGAATTTTTATAAGTTGCATATAAATACAATAACTCTATACACTTTTTGAGTTTTCACTAAATATTTTTTTAAATATATACATGATACTTTTTGTATTCATATTTTATATCACCAACCAAAAATTAGACTACATAAATATTGATTAAATCAAATAAATATGAATTTTAAAATATTTATTGGATTAGGTTAAAAATATAAATCATAAGTCGATATATAATTAAATAAATCACTACTTTTGCGGGCGAATTAAAAATATCAATATGGATTCAGTAAAAATTGGAGATTTGTCATTAAGAGTTCCTATCATCCAGGGCGGAATGGGTGTTGGTATTTCTCTTTCTGGCTTGGCATCAGCAGTAGCTAATGAAGGTGGCGTAGGAGTGATTTCAAGTGCAGGACTTGGATTAGTTTATAACGACTTCTCAAACAACTATATGAAAGCAAGCATCTATGGCTTGCAGGAAGAAATAAGAAAGGCGAGAGAAAAAACAAACGGTATAATCGGCGTCAATGTGATGGTGGCTATGTCTAATTTTGCCGACATGGTAAAAACTGCCATCCAGGAGAAAGCCGACATCATCTTCTCAGGTGCTGGTCTGCCACTCAACATGCCATCATTCTTGGAGAAGGACAGCAAGACAAAGCTTGTGCCAATCGTATCGTCGGCAAGAGCTGCCAAGATCATCTGCTCTAAGTGGAAGAGCCTATACAACTATTTGCCAGACGCAATCGTAGTAGAGGGACCAAAAGCAGGCGGACATCTTGGTTACAAGGAAAACGAACTTAACGATGAGAATTTCTCACTTGAAAAGACAGTCCCAGAGGTAGTGGAGGTTGCCAAAGAATACAGCAGCGAGAAGGACATTCCTGTATTCGCAGGTGGTGGAATCTACACAGGTGTGGATATGGCACGTATCATGGAGTGTGGTGCGTCAGGTGTGCAGATGGGAACACGTTTCGTCACAACTGAGGAGTGTGACGCTTCTAAAGAGTTCAAGGAGGCATACATCAAGGCTGATGAAAAGGATATCGAGATCATCAAGAGCCCAGTGGGAATGCCAGGACGTGCCATCCACAACGACTTTATCGCACGTGTAAAGGATGGTGAGACACAGCCTAAAAAGTGTCTATGCCACTGTATCAAGACATGTGACGTGAAAAACAGTCCATACTGCATCGTATCTGCCCTTTACAACGCATTTAAAGGTGATCTTAGTCAAGGATACGCTTTCTGTGGTTCAAACGCTTTCAGAGCTAAAAAAATTGAGAAAGTAAAGGAAATCTTCAACAATATCAAAGAAGAGTTCAACAACTACAAGAACAGTAATAACTAAGTATTGATCTTTAACAAATCATAAAAAGAGGCTGTTTCGAAATTTTGAAACAGCCTCTTTATGATTTAAAAAGAATTTATATACGGTTATGCGCAATCATCGTCCAATACTCCAAGCACCTCTCTCAAACTTTCGCCTTCAAACATAATGCTACCATCGCCTTCAATCCAGATCCAATTTCCTGTCTTATAGTTATAAACAATAAAATCGGCATTTATGCAATCGGCAACTGGTACACATCCCATTTCCTTGAAATCTAATTTCAACTTCTTATTCTTTCCTTTCGGATCTATAACCTCATCAAAAGTCAGTATACGGAAACAATTTTGATATTCGTTGCAAATGTAATTGTCATCATCGTCCGTACACTTGGTAATGAAACGCTTAAGAATGTCCGGAGCTTTCATACCATAAGCCTTTTCGACCTTCTCTACTTTTTCATTATCGATTTCACAATTATTGCTTTCTAATTCATCAATCATTTTTCTCCAAGTGTACAAATCCTCGTCTTCTTCCTCATCGTCCAAATACTCAAGCTTTAGCAAGAAATCCTTGTAAGACATAATTTTTACGCCATACTTTGCAGCCTTTTGCAATTTTGAAGACGATGCGTTAGGATCAGCACAAACAAGTATATCAAGATCTTTTGTTACACTGTCTCTCACTTCGTATTCCTCTTCCGCCATCTCTACAAGTTCCGCACGTGTATAGTCTGGACATGTGCCCGTAAAACATACTTTAAGCATTTCATCTAACATTTTATTTAATTTTATTTAGGAGATTATTATAGCAGTTGTCCAAAATGAGGATTGCAAAGAGCACATGTCTGATTGTTGGGCCCTTGCCCCTCCATCAACGCGAGGCCGTAGGCCGAGCGTATAAAGAAAAAGCGTGTGTTGGACAACTCGTATATATAATTGCCTTTATTATTATTACCGCAAATATAGGTAAAAACTTTTACTCATTTCCACAGTCGTTTATTTACTACCATTAATTTAAAGTTTTTTAACTATATATTCACTACTTCTATCTCTCCCTTCTCCACATACCACAAATATGCCTCTACATTGCCATAACCCATCTTTTTCATCAATTCAGCATATTCCTTTACCTGCCCTTCATACTTGACAAACTCATCACCAAACTTATAGTCGATAATGATTACCTTGCCATCCACCATCACAACTCTGTCGGGACGCTTACTTTCCACCTTCAGTCTGCCATTTTCCCTTTTTTTCGTAATAATAGACCTCTCATTCAACACCTTGGCTGATTTAGAAAACCATTCCTTCGGTGTACTCTCTATCTTCTCACGTATGTATGATATATACTTCTCTGTCTCATCTTTGGATATGATTCCAGCATACACTTGTCTTTTGACCGCTTTCTCCACATCATCGATAGTGTTGATGTCTGAAAACAACGCGTGCATTACTTTTCCTCTCTCCATAAATTCGGAAATCTTTTTCTGATGCTCCGAACCATAGCCTTCAGGATCTTTCAAAAACTTTTTACTCTGTTCCGACTGACGGAATTTAATCGCAGACGGCTGTGAACTGTCACTGTTTATCCTGTAGTTCACATAGTCAAGAGTTATCTTTTCCGGTTTCTGCTTCAGCACGTTGGCAGTTGCTTTATCTTCCTTCTTTTTATATACATACAACTCACCATACTCAAATATTTTGTCTGCTTCATTCCAGTTTTTTGCCAAAACCTTACTCTCTTCGTCACTTAGAAGCCTTGCTTTATTTGCAAAAATAGATGCAAGAAGTACATTGATTCTTTTAGGATCATCCAATGTTTTTTTTGATGAGTCAGATGGTTCAGGCGAAAATACTATCAGATTATGTTCCGCACGCGTGAAGGCAACATAAAGAATGTTGATGTTGTCTATCCACATCTGAGCTTTCTCACTATTGTATTCACCAGAAAAAACCGTGTATGGTAGTTTTTTGTTGTAGTTGATAGGAACCGGTGAAATGGCGTTGTATGGCTCCACCTCCGTCTTACACCACAACACATCACCTTTAAATCCTTCTATTTCCCAATCCGCAAACGGAATTATCACCGTCTTAAACTGTAATCCCTTCGACTTGTGGATAGTGAGTATACGCATTCCCTTACTGTCATTGCTCGACGACAATGTGGCTTCACACAGTTTTTCATCCCAATGCTTGATAAACAGCACAAGGTCAGAAGATTTTCTGTTGATGAAATTGTTGACCTTATCCAAAAACAACTGCATATATACACCGTTGTCCGGAATTTCAGAGAGACGAAGTATGAAATATATCTCCTCGATCATCTCATAAAGCGGAAGGGTAGACGTTACTATTATATCATTCTTTACTTTCTCAAATTCAGCGCTGTCCTTGCCATACTTGTCACCGTTGAGGCTGACAAAATCAAGATACATACGGTGAAGACTTATATCGTCCGCCTGATTGACAATGAACTTCAATGCGTTGATAATAATATTTACACATACAGAATTGTCTAGACGGAATGCCTCACTCGACACTATATTGTATTCATCTTTAGGCAGCTCACCGTTTTTTTTGCAATCAGACAGGTGCTTCGCAATCTTTGCAGTATCTTTATTGCCACGCACAAGAATGGCTATATCATTCTCGTCGATTCCCTCTTTCTTGAGTTTCTTTATCTGCTCCACCATGACTTTGAGAATAGTCTCGTCATTCTTCTCTCCATCTACCTTATTCACAATCTGGTATTTCACGTACCCCTTATCACCAACCTTCTTACAATTCTGCCTTACATCATTGTAAATGTTCTCAATCTGCTTATAAATCAGTGCATCACCTTCAGGAATAAATGGTATACAGTTTTTGAATATGGCATTATTGAACTCTATCACCGATCTCATACTACGGTAATTATCGTTCATAGAGGTGCTCACCACACGCAGATGTTCATCGTCATACAAGTTTTCGATGATTCTCCAGTCTCCGTTTCTCCAACGATAAATGGCCTGTTTAGGGTCACCCACAATAAGGTTAGAACCTCCGTTGTCAACAGTGTCTTCCAAAAGCGGATAGAAATTTTTCCACTGCAGTTTAGACGTGTCCTGAAACTCATCTATCATGATATGACGGAGCGTTGTTCCTATTTTCTCATAAATGAAAGGCGTGGTATTGCCATCCATGATTTTATTAAGAAGCACAGCGGTGTCTCCAAGCAAAAACTTTCCGTTCATCTCATTGTTTCTGCGCACAACACTCTTGACATCATATAGCAAACCAATATTGTTGATATTCTTGAGCACCGTCTCACATGTCGCCATCTCCTCAAGATGCTCTATTCTGTACTTTTCAGTATCACATAAAAGCTTATGTATCAACGCAGGCTGGACATTGTGATTTCTCTGTGTTTTATTGCTGGCCTCTATCTTTGTAACGTCTCCAATAGATTTGATAACATTATTTCCTGGCAATTTCTCATCACAATAATAGCCATTTTTCATTTTGTTGAAGTAGCTCCAAAGACCATTCTTTCCATAATAGAAATTATCAGACACAGCATTCCATGCATCCACGCTTATAAAGAAAGCCTCCGCCATTCCCTTCAATTTGTTGATATGCAAATTGAACCTGTCTTGCATCTCCTTCTTGTATGCAGAAAGTTTTTCAATGGAATATGTGGTATCAAGATCCAGATCATCATCCATTTTGGTGATGAAATCCTCATTGAAAATGTTGGTGGCAAACTTCTCAACAGAGCCATTGACCCTCCAACTATAGCCATTATTAAGGTTCTCCATGGAAAACTTTGTGAGCCAGTCGAGAATATTCTTGTTAGACGGTTCATGAAGACTATCCATGATGTCATCCACAGCCTCGTGAATCACTTGTTTATTGTCAAGTTCAAGGTTGATGGCAGAACCAATCTCAAGTTCATGTATTAGATTACGCAGAACACTCTGAAAAAAAGAGTCTATCGTCTCAATACGGAAACGAGAATAGTCGTGTATGATGGCATTTATCGCCTCACCTGCCTTCTGAGATATTTTGTCGGCATCCCAATCAGGTCCGAGATCCTCTATAAGTTTGTCACGATATGTATCAGAATCCTCAAGCTTACGGTGCAGACCATATAGCTCATATAGTATTCTATCCTTCATTTCAGACGTCGCTTTGTTGGTGAACGTCACAGCAAGGATAGATTTGAAGCAGTTTTTGTCTTTCAAAATAAGCTTTAGGTATTCCACAGCAAGGCGGAAAGTCTTACCGCTTCCTGCCGACGCTTTATAAACATGGGTAGTATTGTTACTGTCCTGCATAAGAAAATTTATGTGAAAATGTGTATACCACAAAATTACTATTTTTATACTATTATCAATACTTAAAAAGTAGAATTAGCGTCGACGCGTAAATTTTGTAAACATAGGTCACGATTTGGCACAGATTTTTTTATTTTACGAATCATTTTTCGGAAATTTTACGTTTATTCCATCCGTTTTAGTTAATAAAGCAGTCAAAACTTAAGATTGAAAATGGCTTTTTTAATAATCAACATTCAGCCTTCTGGCTGTTGAAAACCCTATGGTTTCGCATCTTCCAAATGTGTAAAAAGCCCGTTGAAAATGTTGAAAACTTAAAGAAAATAAATGATAATTCTTTAGGTGATTTCTAAAAACTATTATATGCCGACTTACTTTTCATATCTCCAAATTTATTCCTGACTTTTTTTTATAAACTTATCAAGATGCTTTTTACAATTTTTTGCACTTTTAATAACATTTATGATTTCAACTTAGCAAAAGTTAATATAAATTTGCATTGTTGTTAATATTGTTGATAAAGTAGGATTTCATTCAAACTTTCAGCAAGTTAGGTATACCACAATTGTTGATTGCGTCTTGATTAGTATTGAATACTTTTTCTTCATCATTTTATCAACATAACTAACACCCATATTATTGGTGTTGTTTATGAGTTTTTTATAGTTAATATTCTTTCTTATATCAAGTAAATATATGCAAAAGGAGTTTTTGATTTCGGAAATCAACCGTTTGAAAAAGGAGAAGAATGCGATCATCATGGCGCATTACTATCAAGATGGAGAAATTCAGGATATTGCTGATTTCGTTGGAGACAGTCTTGCTTTGGCTCAGTGGGCAGCTAAAACAGACGCTGATATAATTATGCTTTGCGGTGTTCACTTCATGGGTGAGACGGCTAAAATTCTTTCACCAAACAAGAAGGTGCTTGTGCCTGATATGGCAGCTGGCTGTTCGCTTGCCGACAGCTGTCCTGCTGATGAGTTTGAGAAGTTTATAAAGGAGCATCCTGGTCACAAGGTGATCTCATATGTCAACACAACAGCTGCTGTGAAGGCTCTGACTGATGTGGTTGTGACTAGTACAAACGCTAAGCAGATTGTGGATAGTTTTCCAAAGGATGAGAAGATCATCTTCGGGCCAGACAAGAATCTAGGAAACTATATCAATAGTATCACAGGAAGAAACATGGTGCTTTGGAACGGTGCATGCCACGTGCATGAGAAGTTCTCGGTTCGCAAGGTGCTTGATTTGAAAAAGGAGTATCCAGACGCTCAGGTGCTTGTTCATCCAGAGTGTAAGGATGTCATCGTTCGTTTGGCTGATAAGGTTGGCTCAACAGCTGGTCTTTTGAAATATGCCATTGCATCCGACTGCAAACGTTTCTTGGTTGCTACAGAGAGCGGTATCCTTCACGAGATGCAGAAGTCAGCTCCAGACAAGGTGTTTATTCCTATTCCACCTGAAGATTCAACATGCGCTTGCAACAACTGCAGCTATATGCGTCTTAACACTCTTGAGAAGGTATATGAGGTGTTGAAAAACGAGTCGCCTACAGTTGAGGTTTCTGACGAGTTGCGTGAGAAGGCTGTTAAGCCTATCATCAAGATGTTGGAGATAAGTGAGAAACTAGGTCTATAATGCAAGATTTAACTCTTAAAGATTTACAGCACACCGTAGACGACTGGATCAAGCTCTACGGTGTGCGCTATTTTTCTGAACTTACCAACACCGCATGTCTGATGGAGGAGGTAGGTGAGTTGGCTCGTCTGATGGCTAGAACGTATGGCGACCAAAGTTTTAAGAATAAGGAAAAGGAGGCTTCACTCGCTGATGAGATGGCTGACATCCTTTGGGTTTTGGCTTGTTTGGCCAACCAGACGGGTGTGGATCTGAATGATGCTTTCCTTAAAAACATTGAAAAGAAGACTAGCCGTGACAAAGAGCGTCATATCAACAATGAAAAACTAAAATAACAATATGAATAATATTTTTGAACTGTTTTCCAAGTATTCTATCGGTAAGAACGACCATGAGGTAGAAAAGACTGTAGAAGCCCTTTTAAAGGCCTCATTTGAGCGAAACAATACAAAGGCTGTATATTGTAAGCTTCTTGAAAATATCGACCTTACAACGCTTAAATCGACCGATAACAGCGACTCTGTACTTAAGCTTGTTGACAAGATAAATCAGTTTGATTCAAAGTTTGATATTCTTCCTTTGCCAGCTGGCATATGTGTATATCCTGCTTTCGTTCCTACTGTAAAGGAATCTTTGACTGAGGATGTTGATATCGTTGCTGTAGCGGGTGGATTTCCACACTCACAAACATTTATAGAGGTGAAGATGGCGGAGGTTGGTTTGGCTATCGCATCAGGTGCTTCTGAGATTGATATCGTATTCCCTGTTGGCAAATTCTTTGCTGGTGAATACGATGAGATTTATGATGAGATTTCAGAGATCAAGGCATGCTGTAAGGATGTAACGTTAAAAGTTATTCTTGAGGTGTCGTTGTTGAAAACTGTTGAAAACATTGAGAAGGCTGCTATCATGGCAATCAATGCGGGTGCTGATTTCATCAAGACAAGTACAGGAAAAGACGGAAGTGTGGCTAATCTAACTGCTGCATACGTCATGTGTGAGGTTATTCGTAAAATGGAATCTGAAATTGACCGACAAGTAGGTTTTAAGGCCGCTGGAGGCATTTCTAATTCGTCAGACGCTGTCAAGTACTATTCGATAGTGGAAAGTGTCTTAGGCGTCGAACATACTGATAAATCTCTTTTCAGAATTGGAGCTAGCAGTTTGGCCAATAATCTTCTTTCTGATATCGCTGGAGAAGAAGTTAAATACTTTTGATTAAGAGATCATAATTAATTGTAAAAGGCACGAGAAATCGTGCCTTTTTATTTTTTCTAAGCTTATATATATCCGTGAGTAACTCACGGCACTAAACACTAGTAATTTCTGATTATAGTGTAATTAAGAAGCATTAGCAAAGCATTCTTTGCATCTGAATCTGGAATTATATCAAGAGCTTTTATTCCTTCCTGTTCAAATTCTTTCATCTTATTAGCAGCGTAGTCAATACCACCGTTATCAACAGTGAAGTTGATAAGTTGTTCAACTTCCTCGTCTGTCTTCTCTTTTTTCTTCAGAAGATCAATCATTTTCTCTCTTTTTTCTTCAGAAGAGAGGTTTAAAGCGTGGATTAATGGCAATGTTGCCTTACATTCACGAATATCGTTTCCCACTGGTTTTCCGATCTCCTTTTGTGTTGATAAGTAGTCGAAAACATCGTCCCTTATCTGAAAACAGATTCCGAAGATTGTGCCGAAATTAACAAGCGCGTCTATCTTTTTAGCGTCGTCACAAACACTTTTAGCACCTATAAAACAAGCAGTTGAAAACAATACAGATGTTTTCTTCTTGATTATATTATAATACACATTCTCATCGAATGTACGGTTTTGTGAATTATAGAGCTGTATAAGTTCTCCATCTGTAAGCTCTTTTCCTACTGAACAGATCGACTTGATTATTTCAAGTGAATTTGTTTTGGACGCTACGTTCAGAGCTTGAGATAGCAGATAGTCGCCTACCAGGACAGCTACTTTGTTTTGCCATATATTGTTGACAGATTTTTGTCCGCGTCTTGAGTCAGCTTCATCCACGATGTCGTCGTGGATAAGACTTGCGGTGTGGAGCATCTCGATGGCTGTAGCACCGTTGTAGCATGAATCGTTAACGTCGCCCACACATTTAGCAGCAAGCAAAGCCATGATAGGGCGTATCTGTTTACCCCTCTTTTGCAGTATGTATTTGTTTACAGCCGATAGTAGTTCGTTGTCACTTTCAAAGTAACATTCGAACTTTTCAGAGAACAGTTTATACTCGTTTTCTATCGCTTTTTTTGCTGTATCTAGTGTTGACATTCGTAAATCAATCAAAAATTTTTTGCGAATTTAATAAATGTAAGTAAGTTTGAGAAATGAAATTCGAAAAATGGATAACAGACTTGTTTTAATTGACGCTTATCCTATCATTTTTGGCTCATATTATGCCTTAATGAGTAAGCCGATGAGAAATTCCAAGGGTGAGAACACCTCTATTGTTTATGGTTTTGTTAATAAGTTGGAGATGATCCTCAAGGATTATAATCCATCTCATATCGCTGTGGTTTTCGATTCTGCGGCAAAGACTTTCCGTCATGAGGCATACCCTGAATATAAGGCACAACGTCAGGCTACTCCTGAAGAGATCCATGAAGCTGTACCGCTTATAAAAAAGATTGTTGAGGCTTATAATATTCCTCAGTTTGCGATAGACGGTTATGAGGCTGACGATATTGTGGGTACTCTTGCCAAACGTGGAGCGGCTGAAGGTCTTGAGGTTCTGATGGTGACTCCTGATAAGGATTATGCGCAGCTTGTTGATAACAATATCAAGATGCTTCGTATCGTTCATGGTAATGGTCTTGAATTGATGGACAAGCAGATGGTGTGTGAAAAGTGGGGAATCAAGGATCCGTCTCAGATAATTGATCTTCTTGCTCTAATGGGAGACGCAAGTGACAACATCCCTGGTTGTAAAGGTGTGGGAGAGAAGACGGCTGTCAAGTTGCTTCAGGATTTTGGTTCGGTTGAATCTGTCATTGAGAATTCTGAATCGATCAAGGGTGCTTTGAAAACAAAAGTTCAGGAAAGTGTGGAGATGATTAAATTCTCAAAGTTTCTTGTGACAATATGTACTGAAGTTCCGATTGAAGCTAAAATTGAGGATCTTGCTGTCAAGGAGAAGAATATTCCTGAAATGCTAAAAATATTTAATGATCTTGAATTAAAAAGTTTCATCACTAAGTATAGTAAAAAATCAGGCCCTGTTCAACTCTCTCTATTTGAAGAATTCACTCCTACGGTACAGGAAGAAGAAAAATATTCAAGTCTCAGCGAGTTAACTTCAGTGCCTCACGACTATAAATTGATTGAAAATCAAGCTGATATTGACGATTTTTTGACTAAAATTAATACTCAGGAATTTTTCTGTTTTGACACAGAAACGACCTCAACAGACGTGTTTTCGTGTGATTTGGTTGGAATGAGCTTCTGTTGGAAGAAAAATGAGGCTTATTTTGTTCTTTTGCCTGAAAAACGTGAAGAGGCTCAAAAAATTGTTGATAAGTTCAAACATTTGTTTGAAAACGACAAGATCAAAAAAATTGGTCAAAATCTGAAGTTTGACATTTTGATGCTCAAGCAGTATGGAGTTAAGGTTAAGGGTGAATTGTTCGATACAATGATTGCCCATTATCTTATCCAGCCTGAATTGCGTCATGGAATGGATGTGTTGGCTGAAAAATATCTTGGTTATAAGACTGTCACTTATGAAGAGCTTACAACTGAGAATGGAAAGAAGAATCTTCCATTAAGAAAAGTTGATAAGAACAGACTGGCTGATTATGCTGCGGAGGATGCCGACATCACTTTCCAGCTTTATGAGGTTTTCAAGGTTGAGCTTGTGAAGAATAATCTTGAGAAACTGTTTGTTGAAATAGAGATGCCGTTGATGAATGTCCTTTGTGAGATGGAGAGTGCTGGTGTCACTATTGATGAGGCTGCTCTGAAGGAATCTTCTGTCAAGATGACGTCGGAGATGGACAATATTGCAAATGAGGTTTACGCTCTTGCCGGACATTCGTTTAATATATCTTCTCCAAAGCAGGTTGGTGACGTTATCTACAATGAGTTGAATCTTGTTGATAAGGTTAAGAAAACAAAAGGTGGACAGATGTCTACAAGTGAGGATGTGTTGATATCTATGAAGAGTAAGCATCCGATCATTGAAAAGATTCTTGACTATCGTGGTGTTAAGAAACTGTTGAGCACTTATGTTGACGCTCTTCCTGAGATTGTTAATCCACGTACTGGCAAGATCCACACGTCTTTCAATCAGACTGTAACATCTACAGGACGTCTTAGCTCAAGCAACCCTAATCTGCAAAATATTCCTGTGCGAGACAGTATGGGACGTGAAATACGCAAATGTTTTGTGGCTGCTGAGGATAGCGTCTTCCTATCAGCGGATTATTCTCAGATTGAATTGAGGGTTATGGCTCATGCTTCTGAAGACGAGGGTCTGATAGCTTCTTTCTCATCTGGTTTTGACTTCCATCAGGATACAGCGTCGAAGATTTTCAAAGTTCCGGCTGAAGAGATCACGAAGGAGATGCGTACAAAAGCCAAGACTGCCAACTTTGGTATTCTTTATGGAATTTCAGCATATGGTTTGGCTGACAGACTTTCGATCACAAAGACAGAGGCGAAGCAGATGATAGAAAGTTATTTTCAGGCATTTCCTAAAGTTTACGATTATCTTGAGAAGATTAAGGCGTTTGCTCATGAACATGAATATGTTGAGACATTGTTTGGAAGACGTCGATTTATCCAGGATATCAATTCACGAAATGGTTCGCTTCGTTCGAATGCTGAGCGAAACGCAATCAATGCTCCAATCCAGGGTACAGCTGCCGACATCATTAAGATCGCTATGATCAATATTCAGCGTGAGATTGAGAGTAGGGGATTACAGTCGAGAATGATTATTCAGGTTCATGACGAATTGAACTTCAATGTTCTTAAGTCTGAGGAAGAGATAATGAGAGAGATTGTTAAGAGTAAGATGGAAGGAGCATTTGATATGAAAGTTCCTTTGAAAGTAGAGTTGGAGGTAGCATCGAATTGGCTTGATGCTCATTAAAATAAATAGAGACGTCACAATGTGGCGTCTCTATTTTTTACATATAGTGTGTGTTATTATTATTGATTTCTTGCCTCCTCAATCATTGGTAAAGTGGAGTCGATTAATTCGAAAAGATCTTTTCTGACTTCAGTTCTCAGCATCTCAATTCTTGTTTTTCGGAAATTATCGATGCCTTTAAAAAGAGGTGTGGAAGCAAGGTGTCGACGCGTGTGTGTTATACCTCTTCGTTCATCACCGTCGAACATCTCTATGTTTTCATCGATCATTTGCTTCAGAATATTAAGGCATTCCTGAGTGTTTAGTTTTTCTGCCTCCTTACCCTGAATATAATCCTTACACTCTTTAAAAATCCATGGTCTGCCGAAAGTAGCTCTACCTATCATCACGGCGTCGACTCCATATTTATCGAAACATTCTTTAGCTCTTTCAGGAGTAGTGACGTCACCGTTTCCAATAATAGGAATATGTATTCTTGGATTGTTTTTCACCTCACCAATAAGAGTCCAGTCTGCTTCACCCGTATACATCTGAGCACGTGTTCTTCCGTGGATTGCCAAAGCTTGAGCACCACAATCCTGAATTTGTTCGGCAAGTTCGGTGATGATAAGATTATTGCTATCCCAACCCAAACGAGTCTTAACTGTAACTGGAAGTTTG
This sequence comes from Paludibacteraceae bacterium, assembly GCA_024401565.1. GTDB lineage: Bacteria > Bacteroidota > Bacteroidia > Bacteroidales > Paludibacteraceae > UBA1723. The sequence continues at coordinate 34,049 of JAKSKU010000011.1, read as the reverse complement.
ACAGCCTTCACAACTTCGCGAGTAATCTCAAGCAATTTTGGAATATCACGTAGTAGACCTGCTCCACCACCTTTACCTGCGATTTTTTTAACTGGGCATCCGAAGTTGATATCTATAATGTCTGGTTTGGCGGCTTCAGCAATTTTGGCTGCCTCCACGATAGTGTCAGTGTCTTTGCCGTATAGTTGGATTACAGTAGGACGTTCGCAATCATCGATTGTCATTTTATCCTCTGTTCTCTGAATATTTCTGATTAGTGCGTCGGCCGAAACAAATTCAGTGTAGACAAGATCAGCACCGAATTTTTTACACATTTTTCTGAATGATATATCAGTGACGTCTTCCATAGGAGCAAGGAAGAGAGGGTATTCAGAAAATTCTATATTGCCTATTTTCATCAGTTGTTCTTTAAGTTATAACTTTGCGCAAAGTTAATTAAAGCATTATGGATTTTAAAAGAACAGATTTTGAAATTATGGCACCAGTGGGCAGTTATGAAAGCCTTGCTGCAGCTATACAGGCGGGTGCAAATTCCGTATATTTTGGTATTGGAAAGTTGAATATGCGATCTCATTCCGCTAATAATTTCACAGTCGATGATCTTAAGAATATAGCAAGCATCTGTACTGAAAGCGGGTTGAAGAGTTATCTTACTCTCAACACTGTGATGTACGACACTGACCTTGCTGATATGCGTACTTATGTGGATGCTGCAAAAGAGAGTGGAGTGTCAGCAATCATTGCGTCGGACATGTCAGTTATACTTTACGCGGTATCAATTGGTGTAGAAGTTCATTTGTCGACACAGTTGAATATTTCCAATATTGAGGCTTTAAAATTCTATGCTCAGTTTGCCGATGTTGTAGTATTGGCACGTGAGTTGAATATGGATCAAGTGGCAGCCATTCATAAGCAGATTATTGAGCAGAACGTATGTGGACCAAAAGGTCAGCAGTTAAAGATTGAAATGTTCTGTCATGGTGCATTGTGTATGGCAATTTCAGGAAAGTGCTATATGAGTTTGCATGAGTTGAATAGTTCAGCCAATCGTGGTGCATGTTTCCAAGTTTGTCGACATTCATATCGTTTGTTTGATGATGAGCGTGATATTGAAATCAAGGTAGAAGACAAATATTTAATGTCACCTAAGGATTTGAAAACAATTCATTTCTTGAATAAGTTGGTTGATTCTGGAGTAAGAGTTTTTAAAATAGAAGGACGTGCTAGAAGTGCTGAGTATGTGAAGACGGTAGTATCATGTTATAATGATGCTTTGAATTCTATTATCGACGGATCATATTCAGAAGATAAAATTGCAGTTTGGGATGAGCAGTTGAAGACAGTATTCAACAGAGGATTCTGGAATGGTTATTATCTTGGACAAAGATTAGGAGAGTGGAGTAGTGTTTACGGATCTGAAGCAACTGAGCGTAAAGTATATGTAGCTAAAACAATCCGTTATTATTCTAATATAGGTGTTGCTGAATTTTTACAAGAAACAAATGCTGGAATCAGTAAAGGAGATGAACTTTTGATTATTGGTCCTACCACTGGAGTAATTGAAATAATAGCAGATAAATTAATAGTAGATGATAAAGAAGTTGATTTTGTTCCACGTGGAACAAAATTTACAATTGAAGTTCCTGCTAAAGTAAGACCATCAGATAAGGTTTATAAAATGGAACAAGTAACAAAAGAATAAATAAAATCAGTAACTATAAACGAGACTCAATTTTAATTGAGTCTCGTTTTTTTTATGTTTCACGTGGAACAATAGATTTAGCGTGTTCTCAGTAATATTGAAATTTGTAGTGTTTCACGTGGAACAATGAATACAGCGTGTTCTCAGAAAATTTAAAATTTGTAGTGCATCACGTAAAATAATGGATACAGCGTGTTCTCAGAAAATTTAAAATTTCAGCAGAGTGTTACGTTAAATATAAAAAGTGCCAGACTTTATTTTGTCTGGCACTTTTTATATTTCCGATGAATAGGATTAATCTTGATGTAAAGCGTCGTAAATAATCTTTGCTTTTGCTTTGCCGACTGCCTCAGTAAGTTGTTCTTCTGTTTGTTCTTTGATTCGTTTGACGCTTTTGAATGTTTTGATCAGCGTTTCTTTTGTCTTTTCTCCGACGCCAGTAATATCATCAAGTACAGAATGAACTTGAGTTTTGCTTCGTTTGTTGCGGTGAAAACTGATGGCGAATCTGTGTACCTCGTCTTGAATGCTAGCCAAAAATCTAAATAATGAGTGATTGGGTTGTATTTCCACGTGAAGTGGAGGAAAACCAAATAGTAATTCTTTGGTCTGGTGTTTGTCGTCTTTTGCCAAACCTGCGATGGGTATGTATAGTTTTAACTCATCTTCGACCACTTCTCTCACACATTCCATCTGTCCGACACCACCATCGACGATGATTAGATTCGGTAGTTTCTCTCCTTCATTCACTAATCTGCTGTAGCGTCGACGCACCACTTCTTGCATTGATCCGTAGTCGTCTGGTCCTTCCACAGTTTTGATATTGTATGTTCGGTAGTCTTTTTTTGATGGTTTTGCATTTTTGTAAACCACACATCCAGCCACTGCGTCTGTTCCTGAAATGTTGGAATTATCGAAACATTCAATCTGATGAGGCACCTCTTTTAATCCGAGTGTCTTCTGAAGCTCAGTCAAAAGCTTCATTGCTCTCTGCTCAGGATTGAATTTTTCTGTCTGTTTTACTCGGTCAAATCGATATTGTTTGACGTTTTTGATGGATAAATCAAGTAGTTTTTTCTTGTCTCCTCGCTGTGGAACGGTGACTGTCACATTCTCAAGTTCAAAAGAAATAGGGTAGGGAACGATGATTTCTCTCGACATACTCTGAAATTTCTGACGCATTTCGATGATTGCCGACGCTAAAATCTCGCTCTCTTCCTCTTCTGTCTGAATCTTATACTCGAATGTGTAGGCTTGCGATATTGTTCCTTCCATCACTTTCAAAAAGTTGATGTAGGCGTTGTTGTCGTCGATCTCAATTGAGAAGACGTCAATATTAGTCAAAATTGGGCTTACAATGGTGTTTTTGCTCCTGTACTGAGATAGAAGATACATTCTTTCTTTCATTTTTTGTGCGTCTTCAAATCTCATTTCTTCAGCTGCTTTGCCCATTTCATCGAGAATATAGCTTTCAAGTGTACTCATCTCTCCTTTGAGAATGAGTTTAATTTCTTTGATATTCTCTCTGTATTCTTCCTCACTTTGGTAGCCTTCACAACATCCCTTGCATTTTTTGATGTGATAGTCTAAACAGACTTTATATTTTCCATTTTTGATGGCGTCATCACTGAGTTTGTTATTGCAAGTGCGTATTCCGTAGATGTTATGGATAAGGTCGAGCACCATCTTCATCGCTGGAAGATAGGTATACGGACCAAAGTAGAGTGAACCGTCGTGAACGAGGCGTCTGGTGTAAAAAACTCGAGGAAATGGCTCGTTTTTGATGCAAATCCACGGATATGTCTTGTCATCCTTCAGGAGAATGTTGTATCTGGGTTGATGCTTCTTGATAAGACTGTTTTCAAGCAATAGAGCGTCCTGTTCACTCGGTACAACGATATATTTGATGTCCACAATCTGCTTGACAAGAGCACGAACCTTGTTTGAAGTCTGGTATTTGTTGAAATAGGATGAAACGCGTCTCTTCAAATTTACAGCCTTTCCAACGTAGATTATTTCACCTTCCTTATTGACGTATTGATATATTCCAGGACTATCTGGAAGCGATAACACTATCTGTTTGAGTTGTGAAATTTCTTTTTCCATCTAAATAATCCAAGTTATATGCCTATGCTTTCGAAATAGTTGTTGAGTAGGAAATTGTATGCGGATACTATCTCTTGCATCTTTCTGGTTGCCTCTTTTTTGGTGTTTTCATCGGATAATTCGTACTTATCGGGATGATATCTCATAGAAAGCTGCCTCCATTGGCGTTTTAGCTCTTTTAGTGAACAATTATAGTCTAATTCCATTGTTTTGAAGGCTTTTTTGGTCTTTTCATTCAACGATTGCTCCAAATTTTCCTCATCGTCCACCATATAGCCTCTGTATATGTTCCACAAATTTTCTCTGTCGGGCTGACTGATTTTCATGTGTTGCATGATTCTTTCTATCAGTTCACGCTCACTTTTGCATATTCCCTTGCCACATGTGCTGATACACATGAGCATATTGAGAAGTTGCACTCTGTTGCCATATTTGAATGTGCGGTTTGCGTTCAAACATAGCATATTCACCGATATTTTTTCACTATACAGAAACGTTTTCAAATACTCAATCGTCTGCTTGGCGTAGATAGGATTCATCTTTCGGTCAAGATAGTTTTTGACGATGTCTAGTTGTGATTTTGTTCTCACAGTGTTAGCTCGTATCATGACTGCACTTAATCCAGCCACCGTCTTCATTATCTGTTCCCTACGCTCTTTCTTGCGTTTGAGTTCTTCAGCTTCCTTTCTTACTCTTCTCTTCTCTTTGTATTGCAATGCCACAACAAGAGTGAGAATTGCAGTGATCAATGTTGCTATTATTGGCATATTGCTAGAGATGAGTGAGTAATAATGTTTTGAACTTAATTAGAATGTCAAAGTCAGACCAAGCAAAAAGTTGAATCCTTGTGATGGATAACCATACCAAACTTCGCTTCTTTTGTTCAAAATATTGTTGAAACGTACGAATACATCGAGAAAACTCATCAACTTATAGTTTGCTCCCAAACTGATATCGTTGACGTTTTCAAGATCAGCAACAATGGCATTTTTATCTTTGTCTTTACCCAAAAGTGCTTTTCTTCCTGCCTCAAGATCATAGTTGATGTTGAATCTTAAGTAGTCGGTAGGAATGTAGCTGATTCCCAAACCAATTTGTGCGGATGGCATCAGCCAGGCTTCTTCCTGTTTCTCAAGTGACCATTTGTTGTAGCCAATCTTAAATGAAAAGTCCACTTTTTCGCGGAAATTGTAGTTTACAGCCGCTCCACAGTTGAATTGACCGATGTTTTTGTCGTACACCACGTCGAAGGTGTTCTTCATGCCTGTGGAGTCTTTCTTGTTTACGAAGAAGTATTGGTTGTTGATGATTTTGTATCCTACGTGGATGTCTGCATTGACACTTTTGGCAATGTTGAGTTTTGTTCCTAAAAAGATGTCAAGTGGAATATAAGTATCTTCTGGACGTGCGTCTGGAGAAATATAGATATTTTCAAGTGAACGCAAAGTGTTTACTTTGTAGTCTCCTGTGACTCCTGCGTAGACGTACCAAATATTATCGATCACACGTACTTGACCAGTAATGTCCGGTGAAAACGCAATTTTTCTTCCTTGATTGATACCAAAAGATGCTTTCAGACCAAGATTCAAACGTCCGATTTCATTTACGAAAGTATAGTATGGATTGAACTTGATGACGGTGAAGTTGTTGAAGTTGTCTGCGTTCTTAAAGTTATATGGTATACTGTCTTTAGGAGTGGACATAAACACGTTGTACATCTGTAATTTCAACGATAGAATGGACTCAGGCATTCTGTAAGACGCTGCTAAATCAGTGTATATCGTGTTCTCGGCAACGTCATAATATGTCTTTAGCAAACGCCAGTTAGTCTGCAAATCATATTTCCACTGCGAGATGTAGTCTTTTGAACGGAAACGGAAGTTGAAAGCGGCTGTCAAATGTGAGTTTTTCTGGTTGTCATTCTCATATTTAGGCTCTTCTTTGTCTTTGTTGGCTTCCGAGAATTTTATCAAATCGTTGTTTAGTCCGTAATTGTTGAAACGGTTGTATCCGAATTCTCCGTATGAACTGATTTCGCGGATTTTGATACTTCTTAAGAATGAGATTCTTGCTTTGTTGTCGTTATACAATCCTTTGCTCAAAACATCGTTGGAAATGGCCGAATAGTTGTCTTTTTTAAGAGTTATATCGCCGAATGATGAATTGTGCTTCAAATAAAAGTCCAAAAGAGACAATTCACTGCGATAAATAGGAGTGTAAAGCTCACCGAGGAAAGATTTGTAGTTTCCTCCGCCCAATCTCAAGAATCCTTCACGGCTATATTCGTTATGTTCCTGTGATGCAAGAGCGTAATCAAGAGATGGAATGATATCTGTCTTTGGTTTGAATGTTGATGTCCAAACTTTGTAATCAATTTCTATCTTTTTGGTATTCACGTCTTTAAGTTCAGGCATTGTATTGATCTTACCTGCTTCTTTGATGACGGGAGTATATTCTCTCACCACCTCAATATTACGCTTGATAGTGGTGTCTGTAGCTGAAGCCACATTTGTTGTGTCGGCTGCGTTTTGTGCAATGACTGTTGAAAACGCAGATAGTAGAGCAATGTTAAAAACTATTCTTTTCATCGTGCTTTCCTTTACTCCTTGATTTTATTTTTCTCTCTTGTCTCAATGTCGTCCAAACGTGCCTTGATTTCAAGAGCGATATCGTCTTTACCCTTATAATTCTCTCTTACGCTGAGTAGATACTGTTTTGCTTCGAACTCACGGTCCATCGACACGTAGATGTCAGACAAAAGCACGAAACTTTTAGCCAACCAGTATTGGTGTGGAGTGTTTTGTTCGATGAATTCGAAGATTATCTTCTCGGCAGCCTCTTTATTACCATCGTGGAATGTATATTCCGCAGTTTTGTATTTAGCCTCTGCACCATATTCATCCATACAGTTTGAAGATAGTGTTTTATAGTCAGCCACAGCGTAGTTGCTCTCTCCTTTCTGCTCGTAGCATTTAGCTCGGGTATATAATGCTTCGCGATATAGGTTTGGATCAAGTTTGTCGCCCTTTATCACGTTGTCACATGCGTTTATAGTTTCGTCTATCTTACCAAGCTTGCTGTAGCTTCGCATGATCTGAAGTTTGGCTTTATCTTTATTCTCTACATTCTGTGAGATCTCAACCATTTTTTCAAGATTCTCCACAACTTGCTCGTAGTTTTCTTTTTTATATTCTATATCTGCAAGTGTAAGCAGAGCCTGCTCAGCATGTACGGATCCAAGTTGTTGAGATATGAGCGACAACTCTTTCTTTGCCAAATCATACTCATTGATATTATAGTAACTGTTGCCAAGGTTGAAATGGGCGGTCTCGTTGAAGATACTGTTAGGAAATTTATCAAGATACTTATTGAAACTGTTGATTGCTTCCTGATATTTCTCCTGAAGGTAAAGCTTTTCAGCAGCCAAATAGGTTAGAGAGTCTTGTTCTGAAATTTCAAATTTGGCGATTCCACCGAGACTTTCTACATATTCCGCATAACCAGACACGTTGTTTTGATCGAAATATATACGTTTCAAACCTTCAAGTGATGTTTTCGACTCTTCACTTGATGGGTACATGTCCACGATGCTTTTATAAATCTTTGTACTTTCGTCAAAATTGCCCATTTTATCGTAGAGCATTGCGGTCTGAAGCTTACCCTTTCGGCTGAGCGGACTGTGAAAATATGATCTCGACAACTTATCGTATGTTGCGATTGCTGATTTGTAATCGTTGAGCATCACGTATGATCGTCCGATTTCATACATCGCATCTGCAATATATTCTGAATTTGGAAATTTTGCGATCAGACGGTTCAAAGTAGCGATTTTTCCGTTGTAATTCTTCTGAAGTCCCTGTACGAAACCTTGCTGGAAGCAAGCGTAATCGGCACCCGAACCCTTCAAAGCATATACTTTCGAGTAGCTTTTCTCTGCGTTTTCAAAATCATGGTTGATGAAATAGCAGTCTCCGATACGGTTGTTGGCATCAGCGATAAGAGTTTTGTTAGCGTCTTCAAGGTTAGTGAATTTTCTGAACCATGTCAAAGCTGATGTATAGCTCTTATTGTTGAAGTAACAGTAGCCTAGATTATAATGGGCAAGGTTGTAGACGTCGCTATGGCGAGCTCCCGTTGTGTTTATAAACGAAAGATAATCTTGCTGAGCTTCTGTCGGTTTATCCATACGGAAGTTTGCTTCACCACGCCAAAAATATGTAAGCGATTCAGTATTGTAGTTATACTGCTTATCAACTAATGATTTAGTAAAGTAATCTTTGGCTTTCTCGTAGTTACCGTCTGTAAAACTTTGAATACCAAGACAATAAAGTATTCTTTGACGAGCTTCAAGTATGCTTGGATTATTTGTGTTGATTTTTTGGATAGACGCGTATGCTGCTTCATAGTTCTTTGTTGTCATGTAGACGTTGAGCAAGAAGTCGTAGATACGGTTCTTATAGTTAGATTTTGGAAATTTTTCCAGGAATGTCTCAAATGTTGTGACCGACTCGTCGAAAGGAGAGTAGCTCTGGTCGTAGATTACAAGGGCGTAATTGAACATTGCCTCTTCCTGAACCTCTTTGTCGAATTCCATTTTGGATGCCTGGGAAAAACACATTCTTGCGTTGGTCTTGTCTCCGACTTTCAAATATGAGTTTCCAAGGTTGAGATAGGCGTTCTGGCTCAATTCATCGTTGTCTGTTGTCACTTTCTGCAGATTATCGATCGCGTTTTTCCAATCTTGGGTTTTACAATATGCGGTACCTAGCATATAGATATTGTTACGCATTATCTGATCTGTCGTTTTTGCGTATTCCGACAAATATTTGATAGTCTGCTTATAGTCGTTTTTCTTGAAGTAGCATTCGCCGATGATACGATATATTTCAGAATTGCTCTTATTGTTCGGATATTTTTCAATGATATAGTGTCCATATTCGAACACCTTCTCGTCCATATTCTTGTGGTAGTATATTTGAGCGATGTAATATGGAACTATGGATTCATACTCGCTGTCGTTTTGCAGACTAAGGAAAGTAGGCAATGCGGCGTCGTAGTTTTTCTTTACATAGTCGATGTAGGCAAGATAGTATTTGCCTGATTTTTGATAGTTGTCATTGTTAAGGTCACAAAGTGTAGAGAACGATGAATGTGCCTTATCGTAGTCTTGAAGTTGAAGATTGCAATAGCCGTGACGGAAGAAATAGTCAGCTTTCTCCTCCTTGCTTAATTTGCGTGGATCCACTTTTGAGTAATAGTCGTTGAGAGCCTCCTTGTATTTTCCTTTCTGGAAACAAAGTGATCCTTGCAAAAAGTGAATTCTGCTGATATGCGATGAGTGGGGGTTATTAGTTATAAATCTATCAAGACGTCCTCTTGTATCTTTTCTACCCATCTCGTAAGCACAGCAGGCAAGATAATACTCCGCCTCTGCGTAATATTCCTCTCTGTCTACATCCTTATCCTGAAGATATTCGTCAAGATAACGAAACGCGGTGTTGTACTGCTTTAGGTCGTACATCTCTTTGCCTTCAAAGTACAGACGCTCCGCAGTAGTGTAAGTTTTAGTTTTTTGTGCGCTTGCAGTGCCAACAGACAAAGCTAGAGCAAGCATAATAAGTTCTTTTTTCATCGACTAATTTACATATACTTCAATTGTGCAAACAAATATAATAATATTTTTCAACAGTTATAACATTTTTTTGAACTCTCTTATTTAAAATGCATTGTGTTAAAATATGTGTCAACTGAATAAATCTATCCAAATTTTGAAATTACTCGATGAAAATGTACAAAATTAGACAAATTATGTTCATTCAAATAAATTAGGCATTTATTATAACTATGATGTCCTAAGTAGAATATGTTTAGAGATGCATTAAATTGGATAATTATATTAAAAAGTAGATTATATAGCAGTTGTCCAAAATGAGGATTGCAAAGGGCGGAACGCCCTTGCCCCTTCTCCAACGCGAGGCCGTAGGCCGAGCGTATAAAGAAAAAGCGTATGTTGGATAATTCTTATATAATTACTTTATATTATTATCAATTAACTAATTAGATGTTTATGTTAATCCTTTTTGTTTTTCTGTTAATCAAAAATAACTCTCTTTGATACGTTTTTCTATTAGTCTAAATTCCATAGAATATACTTTTGTCGGTGAGAATTGACGAAACAAAACGCGTCCATAAAATATTAATATTGTATAATCTTATTACCTATATACTATGAAGACTAGACTTTTAACTTCTTTGGCACTTGCGGTGTCGACGATGTCGTTTGCTGCCGATTTAAATCTTAAGGTTAATCTTGGCGACAGTATTCGCCCAGTTACTCATGTGGCTTCTGGATCGCTATATGGACTTACAGAGTCGCTTCCTGCTGATATTGCCGCTCACGTCGCTCCGCTAAAACCAAATGCGTTTCTTAATCCTGCTGTCTCAGGTAGTGGTCGTCAGCAACCTATTGGTGACGCTTTCAAGGCTGCCGAGAGAGTTAAGAACACTACTGCAAAAGTTCATATCCGTCTTGCGGATATCCTTCCTGGTTGGCCTTACAAATGGAATGGCTGGAATAATTGGGAATCTGAGGTTACAAAAATTGTAAACAAGAGAAAGAGTTCGAATCTAAACTTCGATGGATACGAGATTTGGAATGAGCCTTACGGTACTTGGAATAGTGCAAATGGAGATTATCACTCGTTTCTTTGGAAAAAAACATACGATCTATTGCGTCGACTTGATCCAGGCTGCAGAATCATCGGACCTTCCTTTGCATTCTACAGTTCTTCGAGAATGGAATCATTTGTAAAGTATTGTTCAGAAAACAATTGTATGCCTGATGTAATCAGCTGGCACCAGTGGGGATCGGGAGGATTTGTTGATGCTCTTAATCATTACCGCAGCATGGAGAAAAAGTATAATGTCTCTCCGCGTAAGATCAGTATCAATGAGTATTGCGCTGGATCAGACGCTGCTAACCAGAAATATGAGGGTTGTCCGGGCTATTCAGTCCCATTCATCGCCAAATTTGAGCGTCACGGTGTAGAAAGTGCGATGATTTCGTGGTGGTTCACTAATCTTCCTGGCCGTTTGGGCAGTTTGCTTACAGCCCAGAATGAGAAGGGTGGAGGATGGCATCTCTACAAATGGTATGGCGACATGGAAGGTTATATGGCTGCAGTCACACCGCCTAACGATAAAAGCGATGGATTGGATGGTTTTGCGGCTGTAAACAAGAAAATGCGTGAGGCAAGTATCGTGTTGGGTGGTAATTGCAAAGGTTCTGTCGACGTCACTATCGAAGGTATTCCTGATTGGATGGGAAGTGAAGTTGACGTGAAGGTAGAGGTTGTGACTTGGGAGAATAAGGATAAGGCGGTGGCCGGACCCCAAACTCTTGCCACGGGTGCTTATACCGTCAACAATGGAAAGATTGTGGTGCCTGTTAACATTACAAGTAATCTATATGGATATCGTATCTATATTACAGCTGGCGAGACAGTCCCTAGATCACCTTTCTTCGACCAGGCTCTTAAAATTCCTGGCACTATCGAGGCAGAGTATTTCGACAAAGGTAGCGAAGGTATTTCTTACCATGATAGAGACAGACAAAACCGTGGAGAGGGTTACCGTTTAGAGACAGGTGTTGATGTATATCCTTTGATGGATAAGCCAAATGAGTATGCAATTGGTTACGCTCAAAAAGAGGAGTGGGTGGATTACACTGTCAATATTGAGAAAGAGTCGTATTACGACATCACGGCTGTTTTGTCGTCGGGAGGAGAAAATTCTGGAATTCAGCTTCTTCTTGACGGTGAAGAAATCACAGAAATGTTGCAGACAGCACCTAATGATAACGACTACGAAAGTTACCTTGAAGCCAAAGTGCGCAGTTTGAGCAAACTTCCACAGGGCGAGCATACATTGCGTATGATGGTTGTGGGCGACTGGATCAATATTGACAAGTTCATCTTCACGGAGTATGATATGACTTGTATTGATATGGTTGACGCTGATGAAGTGCAGAAATTTGAGATATTTGACATGAAAGGTATCAAGATTGATGAAATCACTTCTAATAAGCTTCATATTAAGGCTGTTTTAAAAGAAAAAGGAGTAGAACACGGTATTTATCTAGCTAAATCAAATAAAGTGGCTGTAAAGGTGTTTATCGACTAAAAAATGATATTTAATTGGGACGGGGTAACCCGTCTCAATTGATATATATAGGCATTTATATTGTTGGAGAGAGATAGAGAGACCAAATACTAATACATTCTCTAATGAGATAAATAAAAAGAGACGCAAATGAATTGCGTCTCTTTTTGATTCGTGGGTGGGCCCAACTGGGCTTGAACCAGTGACCCACGGGTTATGAGTCCGTTGCTCTAACCAACTGAGCTATAGGCCCGAAACCGACTAGTGAAAGTCAGTTTTTTGAAATCGTGTGCAAAAGTAGATATAATTTGTTTCAAAACCAAATTTTTTCTCTCCTTTTGTGAAATTTATTTTGTTAGGGAGACGCGGTGTGCCACGTCTCTTGATTATACGTTAAATCTGAAGTGCATCAAATCACCGTCCTGGCAAACGTATTCTTTTCCTTCGATTGAAATCTTACCAGCCTCACGACATGCTGCCTCACTTCCTAGCGCTACGAAATCGTCATACTTGATAACCTCTGCACGGATGAATCCTTTCTCGAAATCTGAGTGGATGATTCCAGCGCACTGTGGAGCCTTTGATCCACGGATGAATGTCCATGCTCTCACCTCCTGTACTCCGGCTGTGAAGTATGTCTGTAGATCCAAAAGTTTGTATGCTGACTTGATCAAACGTACAACACCAGACTCTTTCAAACCTGCTGCCTCAAGGAACTCCTGTCTCTCCTCGAATGTCTCAAGCTCGTTGATATCTGCCTCTGTCGCTGCAGCTACGATAAGCATCTCTGCGTTCTCGTCCTTGATTGCTTCCTTAACAGCCTCTGTATACTTGTTACCTGTCACTGCGCTTGCCTCGTCAACGTTGCAAACGTACATCACTGGTTTTGTTGTTAGAAGATAAAGGTCTTTTACCAACTCCTTCTCCTCTTTTGTAAGCTCTGTTGCTCTTGCGGATTTTCCCTCAAGCAATGTGGCTCTATATTTCTCAAGCACGTCACATGTTGCCTTGGCTGCCTTGTCACCACCTGTCTGAGCCTGCTTCTTAAGCTTTGTCAGACGGCTTTCTACTGTCTCAAGGTCTTTTAGCTGTAACTCTGTGTCGATGATTTCCTTGTCGCGCACTGGATTAACGCTTCCGTCGACGTGTGTTACGTTCTCATTGTCGAAGCAACGCAATACGTGTAGGATGGCGTCTGTCTCACGGATGTTGGCCAAAAACTTGTTTCCAAGTCCTTCTCCCTTGCTTGCTCCCTTCACCAATCCGGCGATATCCACGATCTCAACAGTTGTAGGGACTACACGCTGTGGGTGAACAAGGTTTTCCAAAGTCACCAAACGATCATCTGGCACAGTAATGACGCCGACGTTGGGTTCGATAGTACAGAATGGAAAGTTTGCTGCCTGCGCCTTTGCGTTCGACAAGCAGTTGAAAAGTGTCGATTTACCTACATTTGGCAAGCCGACAATACCGCATTGAAGTGCCATTTTTATATAATCTTTTTAGTTTTTTACGAAATTTTTCACAAAAGTAATCAAAATTGTCGATTTGCGAAAATGTGGAGTTAATTATAAATTTGCGTGGTATTTGAAAAAGAGTTTGAACTATAACGTAAAATTACCGTAAAATGATTCGTAAAATTTATTAGTGTTGCTCCAAAATGCGGGTCCTTTTGCAATTCCATTTTGACGACTAATTTATTATCTCCTAAATTTTACGGGAAATATTCCGAAAATTTTACGTTTAAAAATAAATCTATGAATATATCAGATCATAAGGTCTTTGTTTTCGACCTCGGAATGGTGCTTGTTAGCCTTTATCGTAAGGAGTGTGTGGAGAATTTCCGTCAGCTTGGAATTGATAATGCTGCGGCAATGATTGGTAATTGCTTGCAGAATGGACCTTTCGGTGCTTTGGAGTATGGATTGATCTCCGTAGAAAAATTCTGCGATGAAATGGTTGGCTTGTCGAGCAAAAGGATTTCAGGAAAGGATATTGTCGACGCGTGGAACTCTATGATTGGTGAGACTCCCGTCGAGTTGCTCAATATGATCTATCGCCTTCGTCATGAGTTAGGCAAGACGGTGTGTATGTTAAGCAACGTCAACCAACCGCATATTGACAATGTGATGCACAATCATTTCCGTCAGGTGGCAGGACGTGATATCCACGATTATTTCGATGCTCTTTATCTTTCGCATGAACTGCATCTGAAAAAGCCTGAAATGAAGATTTTCGAGACTGTGGGGCAGAGTATTAACGATAAATTCGGATTCAGCGGCACGGATATCATCTTTTTTGATGACAGCCAATTCAACGTGAAAATGGCAATCAAGTATGGATGGGATAGTATGGTTGTCGCAAATACCGACGAAACGATGAAAATACTTAGAGAAATCTTAAATGAGAAATGATGACGCGTATCTGTTTATAGCTTGGAATTTCTCATTTCCTCCAAGTAGTTCAAGAATCTGATGTCGTCGCCATTCATGATCAGCTCCTCGGGAAAACTCAATTCCTCAGCCAAAGCGTAGGCGTAAGTGTGGTTGGCGACGTCGTATGTGATGTGGGCGTCACTACCCAAGATGATAGGCACATTCATCTGCTTGCAATAACCTAACATCTCAATAAAGTTGGTTCTGGCTTTCGGTTTGTCACGGCCGGGACGAAGACTGCTGTTGTTTAGCTCAAGCAACGTCTTTGTCTCAGCGCTACACTGCACGATAGCTTTGATGTCAAGGTCGGCAGTTCCGTCTACTGGATGAGAAATAATATCGACGTCGTGCCTTTTCATCGCGTTTATTATAGCGTCTGTATTTTCAGCGATAGTGCCGTTTGTGAAAGCACGACTATGCAGTCCAGCGATACGTATATCCAAAGTGCGTGTGATATTCTCTGGCAAATCAACGTTTCCATAGAAGTCGATGATATTCATCTCTGATCCCATTAGCAGACGCATATCGCCATACTGACGTGGGACAACACAAAGATTACGGTAGTAGATTGATTGGCAAGAACCAGGCATATTTGGTCCGTGTTCTGTCACACCGAAAAGTTTGAGACCGATTTTTTGTGCGGCATCAATCATTTCGGAAAGCGTGCTGTAGGCATGCCCGCTTACAATGGAATGAGTATGTAGATCTACTACGGATTTCATCTTCGTTGTAAAATAATAATTTGTTCAGGTAATTATATACGAGATGTCCAAACACGCTTATTTTTCATACGCTCGCCCTACGGGCTCGCGTTGGTGGGTGGTTAGGGCCAAAATAAATCAGACATGGGCCCTTAACAATCCTCATTTTTAGACAACTGCTATATATTATTCCTTTGTTCAACCACAAACTTACGAAAAATAAGTTATTATAACAAAAAAGGATGCCATTTCTGACATCCTTTGAATTCTCTTTTGATGAATCTTATTTGTTCTTCAACAAATCTCTGATCTCTGTAAGAAGAATCTCCTCCTTGCTTGGTGCTGGTGGTTCTGGAGCAGGGGCTGGAGCCTCCTCCTTCTTCTTGTTAAGCTTAGCCATCAAACGGATAGCGGCAAAGATACAGATTGCAACGATCAAGAAATCGAATGTAACCTGTAGGAAGTTACCGTAGTTTAGAGTGACTGCGTCTACTGCAGCTGTTGTGTCAGTGGCAGGAACAGCCTCCTTCAATGTTATCTTCAAATCTGTGAAGTTAACACCTCCAACAACTGTACCGATAAGCGGCATCATGATGTCAGAAACCATAGAAGTAACGATCTTACCGAATGCACCACCGATGATCACACCAATTGCCATGTCGACAACATTGCCCTTCATGGCGAAATCTTTAAAATCACTAATTAAGCTCATTTCTAAAATTTTTATGTTAGCCTTAAAATTATTTGCGTTTTGCAAAATTAATAATAATTTGCTTTGGTCGACTATTATGGCGGAAAATACCTTTATCTTCTGCTGTCTAGGCGGCCGAACACGCTCTGAAGTACATCTGACACACGTGCGCTTGCGTTGTGACGGATATCATACTCTTTGTCGCCGACTTTTGTGAACAGACCTGTCAGTGCCTCGCCTGTGATGTAGCCAGAAAGGTCTGGATTTACCTGGTCGATAGTTCTCAACTTCTCGAAAATCTCATCTGGCACAATACCAAGCTTACGTACCATCTCAAGAGCCATCTTCGCTGTATTGTTGTCAAGTAGCTCCACAAGCTTGTTGTTGTATGTAGCGTATGTGTTCCAAGCTGCTGTAGGTGTCACGTTTGCCACCTGAATAGTGTTCAAAGAGTCTGTGATAGACGGTACAAAAGCGTCTGTCAACTGATTGTATGTGTTCTTGTGTAGGTACTGTGTCGCTGCATTGTCTGCACCGAATAGCAACTGCTCCGCGTCTGCAAACGAGATGTTTGTGATTGCGTTTGTGAATATGTCGATTGATTTTGGAGCAGCGTTTTCAGCAGCGCGGTTGAACAACTTTATGATTGTGTCTGAATCAGGAATATTCAAGCCTGAAGCGTTAAGCATTGAGTTGAATGCTGGATTGCTTGACACCTGTTGTACGGCGTTGAATGTTGTGATTGCTTCCTTTGGCAAACCGATGCGAACGGCAGCGTCTGCAAGATAACCGTCTTCCGCGCTTAGATTCTTTGCAGCTGTCTCAATTCCAACTTTAAGGGCAGCCTTCAAACCTGAGCTTACGTCGAAACCACCTCCGTTGGCACCTCCGGCCATTGACTTGATAAGATCCTCTGCCTTACCATTTTTCACTGCATCTACAGCCACTTTTCCCACTGTAGACAAGATATCTCCAAATAATCCCATAGTTAACCCTAATTAATGTTTGTAAAGTTCAAAAATCAAAGTTAATGTATTTTGTGGAAAATTGCAATAATAAACTTTGGCGATTATATTGCGGTTGCTCAAAAAAGGCACATATTTGTCTGTGATATGTTATTCCCAAGGCTCGACGTGAATGCTGATGATCGTCTGGTGGCCAAACTTCTCCTTTAAATCATTCTCAATCAAATCCACTTTTTTATGTGATTCGTAAAGAGTGATATTGCCGTCCATTCTCACGTGCATCGTAATGGCATAGTTCACTCCCACCTGACGTGTGCACAAGTCGTGCATTTCAGTCACACCGGGATAAGAATTCACAATAGTTTCGATCTGATCTTCAATCTCTTTAGGCAGACTGCTTTCAAGCAACTGACTCACACTGCTTCTAATAAGCTGGATGGCTACTTTAAAGATAAAGAAACTGACTATGACTGCGGCCAACGGATCGAGAATGGCCCATTTGTCGCCAAGCAAACATGCCGCGCCGATTCCTATAGCAGTTCCGATAGATGATAGTGCGTCACTGCGATGATGCCAGGCGTTTGCCACAAGAGCCTCGCTTTTTAATGTGTCACTTTTTACAATCGTGTACTGGAAAATTCCCTCTTTCAAGAGAATACTTGCTATGGCTGCTCCGAAAGCTAACCATCCGGGTGACACAAGGTCTTCTCCATTGATAAATCCGTAAATTTTTGTCGCTCCGCTAAAAAGGATGCCTCCGCCTACAAGGATCAGTAGCAGACCGATAATGGTAGTGGCGAGAGTCTCGTATTTGCCATGTCCGAAGTCATGATCCTCATCTGAAGGCTTGCTGCTGATTTTAAGCATCACAATGACGACAAAATCAGTGAGAAAATCACTTAGGGAGTGAACACCGTCTGCAACCATAGCAGCTGAGTTACCGATTATACCTGCGGTGAATTTTAATATAATCAGAATAGCATTGATAATTGTCCCGATTAATGTGACCTTGACAATCTCTTTTTGGCGAATCTCTATAGTGTTATCCATGCTACGGACTTTTTAGCCTTGAGGGCTTATTCTGTATCTATTTTTTCAAAAACTCATCAAGCTCATCTGTCTCATCAAAATTTGTTTTGTTGGAGACATTTCTTCTGTTTCTTCTGGTTTTTGTATTGTTTTCAGTATTGTCCTCGTCAGGATTGTTTTTCTTTTTCTTCTGGATATATTTGTCCTGACGGTGAAGCTTTTGATCTTTTACTTTTTCTATACCTTGTTTGGCTCTTACTTTATCAAAGTCTTTCAACTGATCGTTCTTTTCTTTGGTTATGTCCTTATTACGTTTGCGGGCTTCAAGAAACTCCTCCAGTTTTCTCTTTTCAAGCTGTTCATCGTATTTTTTGTAGTCGGCGTCGGCAGTGAATGATGTGCGGTAGCGGTAGGCATCCACACTGAAATATTTCAAGCCGATAATGATCATAAGTCCGAACACAATCATGCAGTATATCTGTTTCCCCAGTTTATGCTGGATATTTGCATAAAACTTCACATAAAACAGTATGATTCCGATGCAGAAAAGAGATGAGGCTCTATCCTGCAAAACTTTGATTTCGCATAGTGAGAAGACGAGAATGAAATAGATAACAAAAACATTCTTCGTCACATTGTCGATATCCTTTCCTGCTTTGAAATATTTGGGAAGCAGTAAAAAGGCAACGTAAGTGAAACATACTATGATTTTGCGCATTCCAAAATCGTAGTAGGAATCAGCGTAGACAACGTTGATGTAGTATTTCTGAATTTTTGACGCGATATGTTGTCCGCCGTAAGTGTATAATCCAGACAAAACTATATTGATAAACTGGATTCTGAAGATGAAAATGGTCATTACCACCGTGAAAATCCACAACAACTGGTTTTTAGTCAGTGTGAATCTCAACATAGGGTAGGCTAAAATGTAGAATAGGGATGTGGTATGGAATGTCATGCCAAGCAAGTTCATCAGAACGTATGAAAAAACCTGTTTTTCCCTGACATACTTCAGTGAAAGCATGAATAATAACACAGAGTTGGCATTACGCAACTGTTCTGCGTGGAAAACCCATCCCCACCATACAAAGTAGATCAGGAGTACAAGCACTCTGTATTCTGTTTCCCTTTTGAAAAAGTAATATAGGGCAATTGCGTCTATAAGCACGTACACAAACTGGAATTGCCAATAGCTCATATTAAGGGATTTGGCAATCATGACCATTGCCGAGAAACCTTTTTCAAAATCTGAATACCAGTCTTTGGAATAGTGTCCGTCGAAGAATTCTCCAAGAGTGGGAGCATCCTGGAAGTTTTCATAATACATCATAACGTCCATGCCTGTCCATCCTTTTAATCCGATGAAAAGGGTGAACAGAGTCAGGGCGAATATGAAAACATATTTGGTGTTGTGATTGTGGGATTTGAGATTGAATTCCACAAAGGCCAACGCCACAAGTGAGACCATAAAGCAGAAATACGGTATAGAAATGCTGAAATCCATTTTATGGTGTCAATGAGTGTTATCTTCTTACGATTACTACAGCGCAAGGTAAGACGTTGCTGTATTTGTTAAGTTTTTCTCCAAGAGGAATTTCCTTGCCGTTGATCCACAACTTTGGAATGTAAGAGTTGACATTGGATCTCACATATCCGCAGCAAGCCACAATACCATTGATAACGTCAATATCCTCAACTGTCGCAAAGGTAGAACCGTCGCTTAGGTCAAATTCAACGCAGTCGACAATTCTGTTCTCTTTTTCGCTTTTTTGGCGTGCTGACCAATACTTGGCGTGGTTACCATCGTTTCCGGCGATATAGTAGATATCGTTTTCGTAATCAACGCAGTTGAGTGAAGTAGCCGCACCTTCGCGGATAAGATTGTTGTTGGAACGGTTGATCCACACTTTCGGTAGAAAACCAACAACAGATGATCTTTCGCGTCCTACACACCACCATCCGTGCTCGTTGGCGATAATGTCGTTGGCGATTGCAGTGTTGTCTATACTCTCTTTATCTTGAGACAGTTTGTTGTATGATTGTCCGTCAATCCAGATTCTGGCCTCCTCTGCGTAGTTTTCAGGGTTGTTACCATATCCGGCGATATAACACTTGTTGTTATACAAACAAAGTTTGTTGGCGCGAGTACCATTCTTTAGCAATGTAGGGGTTGTTCCCACCCACATCTTTGCGGTCTCAATAGAACCTTCCTTTTCGAAACCGCATGTATACACAGTACCGTCGGGAGCAACACCAATACCTGTTGCCGCAAGACCTTCAGGTAGCTCTACTTCTTTGTCTCCTTGCCAGTAAAGAGCAGCTTTGCCGAAATAGCCAGCTGCATACAAAATATTATCCGGACCAACGCAGATATCACACACTTGGACACCTTCGTCGCGTCCTGGTGATAGCTTGCGTACAGAAGGAAGATCACTGTCGTTTGCACCGTTGCTCCATATTCCTGAACACTGTATAGACTTTGCTGTAGCTGATGGTATGCTATCGTATGTGAAAGCCATGTACACAGCGTATTCAGCGTTGCTAAACGGTGGAATATTAGAATCTACCTCTGGGTCATCGTTCTTACATGCCGTCAAAGCGACGGCACATAATGCGATGTATGATAATTTTGCTTTCCAGCACATGTTGCTTTATTGATTAGTTGAACAAAGGCATAATGTATGAGTCCTGAAGGATAAATACCAAAGCACCGGCCAAATAGCCAATCAATGCTATCAGTGAAACCTCCTTCAAGTACCAACCGAAGCTTACCTTCTCTAGACCCATTACCACAACTCCTGCAGCAGAACCTACGATTAGGATACTTCCACCAACACCAGCGCAATATGCAAGGAACAACCAGAATGCACCGTCGACAGCAAAATATGCATTTGCTGGATCAAGAGCATACATCTTCATAGCTCCTGCTACAAGTGGCACGTTGTCCACGATTGAAGAAAGCACACCGATGATGATATTGATAACATAAATATTTCCAATAGCCTCGTCAAGCGCCTTACTCAAATCCTGAAGGATACCTGCGAATGAAAGTGCGTTTACAGCCATCAAGATACCCAAGAAGAATAGGATAGTTGTCATATCGATTCTCTTGACAACCTTCTGGATACGAGCTTTCTTCTCCTCCTTGATTGAATCTCCCTTCTCATGATACATAAGCTCTGTGTAAACCCACAAAATACCAAGACCTAGAGCTACACCAATATATGGAGGCAAATGTGTGATAGCTTTGAATATAGGGACAAATACCAAGGCACCGATTCCTAGATAGAAAATGATGTTACGCTCACGGTTTGTGACCATCTCTGCAACAGTTGGCTCGTGAGCTGACTCCTCAGTATTGCTAACAGTCTCCAATGTGCCGTTTAGCTTTCTTGACATGATAAACATTGGCACTAAGGCTGCAGCAAGAGAAGGCAAGATAAGCTCAGGAATCAAATGTCCTGTTGTAACATTACCCTTCACCCAAAGCATAATAGTTGTAACGTCGCCGATAGGAGAGAAAGCTCCACCTGCGTTGGCTGCAAGAATCACAACGGCTGCGTAGTACCAACGCTCCTTCTGATCCTGGATCAACTTTCTAAGCAACATTACAATAACGATTGTAGTAGTTAGATTATCAAGCACTGCCGACATGATGAATGTTATACCTGTCAGGATAAATAGCAGTGTTCTCTTGTTTCTTGTTGTGATTCGTCTTGTGATGATGTTGAATCCTCCGTGTACGTCAATCAACTCCACGATTGTCATCGCACCCATTAGGAAGAACAAAATTTCCGCAACCTCACCTACTCCTTCGATAAGTTCATGGTGAGTGACATATTCAGTCGTTTTCTGAATTGCAGCATGGTTCTGATCTAACGGTGATGTGTATAATTCCGGCGCATAGAAAATGTAAATTGTCCAAAGAACGGAACACATAATCAAAGCCGTAGCCGCTTTGTTGACGTGAATCTGATGCTCTGTTGCAATGGCTATATAACCAAGTACAAACAGAATAATCATTAGTAAGTACATAAGACCTCCTTAAATTTTTGTTATTTTTTAACGTTATTTTCAATTCTTTTTTGCAAACATACAAATTTTTATTCATAATGTTAAATATTCATAAAAATAATTATATCTTTGAAGAATTGAATGCTTAAGGCACATTTATGTATTTTGTATGAAGACAAAAGCGGCAGGGATTTTATTAGGACTTTGCGTTGCGGCAGGAGCCAACGCACAGTACTCACGTAACCAGATGGAACTTCAGGTTAACGGGGGAGTACAATCTTTATTATATGATGCTTATTCAGCGGCTCTTTCACAACACGCTAGTTTGGGTGGTGGAACATCTTTGAACTATCGTCATTTCTTTAATGATAACCTTGGAATCGGAACAGGTTTCGGTGTATCCTTTTTTAATAGTTACGGAAGAATCAGTTCGTATGATGAAAAAATAGATCTTACGGACACTAAAGGCTATATCCTTGCCACTCATTTCCAGAATTGGGAGGAAAAACAAAAATATGCCCAGCTTGAAATCCCTATAGGTGCTTATTATCGCAGCAATATTACATATAGTGTTGATTTTCTTGCCGGTTTTGGTGTGAAAGTCGGTTTGCCTGTACGTGGCACTTATGAAGTCGCTGAAGGAAGTTTGTCGCGTTCAATGTATTCTGAGGATACAAATGAAACACAAGCATTAGATACTGATTATTCTCTGCTGGATTTTGAAGGCGATTATAATAAGAGAAATGTGGCTTGCTCATTCTTCCTTGATTTCGGTTTGACAAAATGGTTTCAGTCGAAACTTGGATTATATGGTGGTCTGTATGTAAACTATGGATTCACTGATATCATCGCCACAAGAGCCGTAAACAAGATTTTCTCTCAAGAGGGTGTCTACAAAAACATGCTTGAGTGTGATCAGATCACTAAAGTGGGCACAATAGCCGCCGGATTCAAAATGGCGGTAACTCTTCCTACCGACCGTGTGAAGAAGAAGAGTGAGATGCCTGAAAACAATGAGATGCCAATGCAGGAGCCAATGGTTGCTCCAGAGGTTAAGGAGGCTTTGATGGCTCGCGACAGCATTCATCACTTGCCTGACTCTTTGGTCTATATCCGTTATTCTCGTGAAGAGGTGGCGAAGGTTAAGAGACTGATCTCAGAACTTGGAGTTATTGAGGACGTTACTGAAGAGAAGAAGATAAAGTATAGAAACACTATCACTGCGTACGACACTTTGACTTCATTTGAAAAACTTGATATCACTTGGAATGAGCGCCGTCACCTTAAATTCGCTGAATATGCGCTTAACGCTGAAGAGGCTATCAAGATGTTGAGCGAGGAGATGAGCACAATGTTCTCATTCCCATTCAATGAAAGTGGATTCACTTCTACTGAAGATATGGAGGTGGCGTTCGAGGATATGAAGGTTCTTTTGAAACTTCAGCCTAGCAAGGGTCTGCTTATCAAGGGTCATGCCGATAAGATGGAGATGGATCATAACGATGCTATCGGTATCGAGCGAGCGTTCTTCATACGTGATATCCTTAAGGATAAGGGTACGGCCGCCGACCAGCTTGATGTCAAGGACATGAAGGACAAGGAGCCTGTCGATGTGAGCGGTACTGATGAAGGCAAGGCTAAAAACAGACGTGTGACATTCTCTATCTACGAGGAGTAATCCTTGTGAGATTATATAATATATGAGACGCGAATATTCGCGTCTCATGTTTTTAAAGGTGATTGTATAACGGTGTCCATTATCTGGATAGCGTTTTTGATGATATGTAAAAGTTAGACGGAATGAAAGATTTGAAGAACAAACTGGCTTACTACTTTTTGCGTGGGGCGATTTCATTGTTTAGTCTCCTCCCTTTCTGTGTATTGTATTTTATATCAGATATGTTGTATTATCTTGTAAGGTACGTTGCAAGATATCGCAGAAAAGTGGTTGCTGAAAATCTTGCCAATTCATTCCCTGAAAAGAGTGATGCCGAGAGAAAAACTATAGAGAAAGAGTTCTACCACCATTTTTGCGATATGCTTGTGGAGTGGATCAAAACATATAGGATGAGTTATGAAGATATCCTTAAGCATGTGGAGTTTGAAAACCGCGATGCTATGGCGAATCTTATCAAGGAAGGCAGAAATATGATGTTTGCATCCTCACACAAGGGAAACTGGGAATGGATGCCAGCGTTGTATTGGCAGCTTGATTGCCCCAACCTCGTTGGTGTTGAGGTGAACCGTCCTGCTAAAAATCCATACATCAATGCGTTCCTTAAAAGTATCAGAAACCGCTTAGGTATGGAATTGGTCGATAAAAACGATATTATTCGCCCTCTTCTTAAATATAGAAAAGGAGACAAGACGTTTGGTCTGGGATTGCTTGCCGACCAGACTCCGAGTGTGAACAATATTGATTATTGGACTGAATTTCTTCATCAGGACACTCCTTTTTTGTCAGGTCCTGAAAGAATGGCAAAAATGTTCAAATCGGCTTACGTTTATGCCGACGTGGTACGTATCAAACGAGGTTACTATAAGTATCGCCTGACTGTGCTATCTGTGAATGTAGCGGAGGAGGAAGAGTATGCTGCCACTGAGAGATATGCGCGTCTGCTTGAGAAGAGCATTCAGGAATATCCGTCCGACTGGCTTTGGACTCACAGAAGATGGAAACACAAAAGAAATGCTAAGTGATGAATCCAAAATATAAAATGAATTAATATATAATATTGTATAAAACGTCTTAGTAACGGTCACAAAAATTAACTTATGGCGATTGAAATCAACAAGGAGATGCAATTGGCTAAAAAGCTGATTGAGACAACCAATGAGAATGTGTTTTTGACTGGAAATGCGGGAACCGGTAAAACCACTTTTTTGAATCTGCTCAGGGCGAACAGCCCTAAACGAATGGTGGTGCTTGCTCCTACGGGTGTGGCTGCGATAAATGCTAAAGGCATGACAATACACTCTTTCTTCCAGTTGCCTTTCACCCCTTTCCTACCGGAGTATGCGAAGGAGAATGCTCAGATAAAGAAGGATAAAATCAATCTTTTCCGATCTATCGACCTGTTGGTAATCGATGAGATAAGTATGGTCAGAGCTGATCTCCTGGATGCCATTGACGACCGCCTGAGAGAGTACCGTAAGCAGAAATATACTCCGTTTGGAGGAGTTCAATGCCTTTTCATCGGAGATTTGCAACAGCTGCCACCTGTGGTTACTGATGACGTGTGGGCAGTTATGCAGAAACATTACCAGACACCTTTCTTTTTCAGCAGCAAGGCACTGCAGGAGTCGTCCTACGTCACAATAGAGCTCAAAAAGATCTACCGTCAAGCTGATGAAAAGTTCATCAACATATTGAACGAGGTTCGCAACAACCATCTTTCAATGGAGTCGCTTAACGAGCTCAACAAAAATTATTTGCCTGAATACGAGCCTAAAGAGGGTGAGATTTTCCTTACTACGCATAATAAAGTGGCTGATTCGTTCAACAATAAGAAACTGAATGAGCTGGAAGAGGAGCCTACCGTCTACAACGCTATCATAAAGGACCGTTTCCCGGAAGCCATGTATCCTGTGGATGAGGCTCTTGAACTTAAGGTGGGCGCGCAGGTGATGTTTACCCGCAACAACAAGGAGGCAAACTATTACAATGGTAAGATCGGAACCATCACAGATATGTCGGAACATAAGATCACTGTCAAATGCAAGGGTGATTTGAATCCGATTGAGGCGGAGCGTGAGACGTGGGAGAATACGGAGACCAAGATAGACAAGGAATCAAAGGAACAATATGAAGAGATTGTGGGTACATTCTCACAGTTTCCACTTCGTCTTGCTTGGGCAATCACAATACATAAAAGTCAGGGCTTGACTTTCGACAGAGCCATCATCGACGCTATGGCTTCTTTCTCACACGGCCAGGTATATGTGGCGTTGAGCCGATGCAAAAGTCTCGATGGAATGGTGCTAAAATCACCGATAAAGCTTGAATCAATCATAACGGATTTAAACGTCACCCGTTATATGCAGTATGAAGGCGAACGTGCGGCAAACATAGAGGAGGTGATGCCAGCTTTACAGAAACGATATATGATTGTGCTGCTTAACGAGTTGTTCGACTTTGTGGAGATTCAAAGTGTCTTTGGAAGAGTGTTCAATATGGCTCAGGAAGGAAATCCGCTTCATAAGCTGATGCCTAAATTGTGTGAGCTTGTGAGTGCTGAATACTATTCCATGACTTCCGATTTGGTTGATGTGGCCGCAAGATTCAGGGGCCAGTACACTGCTTTGGTAGACGCTGCGTCTGATATATACACTGATGATACTCTTCAGAAACGAATTCATGCGGCAGTAGGTTATTTCCTCGGTAAAATTGAGGATATTGACATTGATATTTACAATGAGGATGTGGAGTTAGATAATCGTTCGGTGGAAGACGCTTACAATTCCCATACATCGGAATTTGTGAAACTTGTCAGAATCAAGATGGCGTTGTTGTCCGCTTTTAAGGATCGTCCTTTCAATACAAATTCTTTTCTTGAGGCCAGAGCTAAAGCCACTTTGGATATAGAGATGGGCAAACTGGAGCGTACTAAGGCAGACATGACTGTGGTAGGAGTGGATCCTGTGCTTCAACATCGCCTTGTTCGATGGAGACTGGATAAGGCCGACGGTGGTCCGCTAGCTTACGTGATGAGCATGAAGACTCTGCAGGAAATAGCGGCGCGTCTTCCAAGAAGTACGGAGGAAATGAAGACTATTCCTGGTTTGGGAACGAAAAGAATCAGTAAATATGGAGACGAAATCATATCTATAGTCAGAACGTATCTTGCCGACAAGAGGGAAGACAAATTGTCTGATGAAGAGAGGGAATTGATTGCAAAAAGCGAAAAGAAGAAAAAGAGTTCTTCAGCAAAATCGGGTGAGCCAGACACTTATCACAAGACGTTGGCCTTATTCAAAGATGGTAAGTCGATAGAAGAGATTGCTACGGAAAGATCATTGACTGTCAGCACTATTGAAAACCATCTTTCCAAATTGGTTTATAATTGTGAGATAGACGCGGAAAAGGTGATGGATAGGAGCTTTTTGAATTCCATAGATAAGATTTTGTCGAAGAAAAACGACGTCAGCATCGAGGATATCCGAAAAAGTGTCAAGGGAAGAGTATCGTCTGCTATCATTGATATCTATTATCATTGGAGCAGCAAGGAGAAGAGCAAAATTGTTGGAGCACGATTGTCTGCCAATGATCGAAAAAACACGGTGAAAGCGTTGTATATTGACAATATACCGTTGACAGATATCGCGGTCCGTTTGAAGGAGCCACCGACGGTTATTGCTGATGACATCATTCAGTTTGTGGAGAAGGGACACATTTCTGAGGAAAGTGTATTGAGTGATTCGGAATATAAGAAAATCAAGAAGGTATTTGCCTCACTGCCTGAGGATGGACAGTATATGCGTATGATGGAGGTGATGCCTCTTAATGTTTCGCGTGTCAAAGTCAAGATTGCATGGAAGAGATACACAGAAGAACATGGAGGATAATTAATCTTTCATTACTCTTGTGCTCCATTCCACGTATTCACCGCCGAATTCCTTTGCAAGGTTCATCACTTCCATTGTGACGGTGGTGATTGTTTCAAGGTCTGTTTTGGATTTTTTAGAGATTGTTGCCTTTACAACTCCCTCTTCCTCCACAACTTCGTCGACATAATATTTCCAGGTTTTTGCTTTGGCTGCAAACTTATCCGCGTCGGCTTTTTTATCTAAAGGGAAAGAGATTAGATGCGACACGATGTGGAGTTTTGAGTCAACGTCTCCTTTAACTTGAAGATCTTCAGTGATACGTTGGTTTTGGATCTTCTGGTAGTTCCATTGATCCGGAAAAAGTTTCTGTTGGTATATCTCCCAATTTTGATCGTTATTGAAAGAAATACTCATGTTCTTGCCGATTTTACCGACGAATTTCGATTTTTCAATTTCTTTCTTTAATTCATTGGTGTTATAAGTGTAGACGAAGATCTCAAGTTTCGAGCTATCTAATGTGGCTGCGACGTAAGCTGATTTGTTGGATTTATCGTTGGCCAGCGACTCTATTGCCGGCTTCACTTTGGATTCAAGTTTCTTTTTTGCTTCCTCCTCGTTGTTGCAACCTTCGCCATTAAAAGTCATGTTGCAGCAGATAATGCCAGCCGTCGGCTCCACTGCGCTTAATATAGCCATGTCGACGAGAATAAACCTGCCGTCGTCGCTTTTATAGAAGCCCCAGTCATCGCGATAACCATGGCCAACGATCGATTCATCCGAAGTCTGGTTTTCAAACATGTGTTTGAAAAAGAGTTGGTTTTGAGCTGACACGGACAATACCGTCGCCATTATAGCTATAGAGGAAATAAATCTTTTCATATCATTATCTTTTTTACAAAGATATCTCTCTTTTTCATATTTTCAAAAAATAGGTATCTTTGCATAGTTTAATTGGAACGTAAAATTAAAGAACAATGAAGCTCGCCCTTACGGGCTCGCTTTGAAGAGGGGTTAGGGCGTTCCGCCTTTAACAATCCTCAGATATATAATTGCCAATAAGAAACTCCAAAAGAGAATTTTACGAAAAAATTTTACGGACATTTTACGTTAAAAAAATAACACATGGACGGAGAAAACAAACGAGTCGTAAAGAATGCGGCATGGATGGCAGTGTTTCAGGCAGCCAACTATGTGATACCAATCCTGCTGATCCCTTATATTAGCAGAATACTTGGTGTGGATAGTTTTGGCAAGGTGACCTATATGCAGACTATCGCGCAGTATGCCACTTTCTTCATCAATTTCGGTTTTGAATACACCTCGACGCGAGCTATTGCCGTCAACCGTGATAATCCCGAGAAACTGCGTTCTATCTTCTGGGGCACCATCTATGCGAAGATGTTGTTGACGGTGGTGTCGCTTCTCGTCTTCATTCCATATTCTTATAATAATAGCCAATCCACCGCTGAATTTGTGATGTATGCTGCGGCGTGGATGATCAACATTGGTTGGTGGCTTTACCCATCGTGGTATTTTCAGGGCGTTGAGAAAATCAATATAATGAGCGTCGCCAATTTTCTGATCAAGGCGGCAGGAGCTGTTTTAGTGGTTATTTGTGTGCGCGAGGAAAAGGATAGTGTCAACTATCTTGCTTCATTCTCTTTCTCCTATATAGCGGGTGGTTTGATCACAATCATCTATTGCGTCAGAAAAGAGGGAATGGGAAGAGGCAGCGTCACAGCTGATACCGTCAAAACTTTGCTTGGCGATTCTTTACCTGTCTTCTTGGCATCCGTCTTCTCATCGATTACCCAGGCGTATGCCATCACCTATCTTGGATCCGGCCATGCCACTGAACATGATTTAGGAATCTATTCGGGAGCCTTCAAACTTGTGTTTGCTGCGGTAGCAATGTGTAATTTGCCGATTTCGATGGCGATTTTCCCGAAAGTGGCGAGAGAATACGAGAAGGATAGGGAAGGAGGCATCAGATATTTCTACAAGACTCTGAAGATAGTCGTTTTGATAGCATTCTGCTTTAGTGTCGGAATGTATGTCTTCTCACCATTGGCAGTGACGCTTTTGCTTGGAGACAAATTCGAAGAGTCGACGGAATTGTTGCGATACTACTCCATTTGTCCGCTTCTTTGCACCACCTCTTTATATCTTACGGTGCAGGGATTATATGCGGTGCAGAGGCAGAAGTATGCCACAATCGTTGAGGCTATCGCATTAGTGGTATGCATTGTGTCGACAATATTCCTCAATGAACAGTTTGGAGTAAGAGGAGCAGTGTGGGCTTTCGACCTTACCGTCTTGACAGAGATTGTTTTATCTTTCTCTGTGATATTGATGATGAACAGGAAGAAATGACGGAAAAACTTGGAAAAGTGTCAAAAAATGGTCTATTTTACCTTGGAAAAGTGTCAAAAAATAGTGATTTTTGCCTTAGAAAAATGTAAATTTTCCAAAATTTATTGATTCATGATAGATAGAAATATTGATTATATCATTGAAAACCACTTTGCTACCACTAAAACTGCCCTTCTTTTGACTGGAGCAAGACAAACAGGAAAGACTTTTGCCATAAGAAAGTATGCCCAGAAAAAGGGTTTGGATTTGGTTGAAGTTAATTTTCTTGCAGATCCTGAAGCTTGTAATATATTCAAGGATGTTAGAAATGCGAAAGACATATTGCAAAGATTATCAGCGTGGTTAAATATGTCTCTTGTACCAGGTAAAACATTGATTTTTTTTGATGAAATCCAACGTTGTAAAGAATCTGTTACTATGATTAAGTTCCTTGTTGACGAAGGATCTTTCTTATATGCTTTAAGTGGGAGTTTGTTGGGTGTTGAACTAAATGACATACGTAGCATACCTGTGGGATATATGTCTATAGAGGAAGTGTATCCTCTTAACTTAATGGAATTTGCGAAAGCATTGGGAGTAAGCAGTTCTATATTAGAAACATTGGAAAATTCATTGAATGACTGTAAAGAAGTGGATGATGTTGTTCATAAGTCAATGATGAAAATAGTTCATCTTTATTTGATAGTTGGAGGTATGCCTGCTGTAGTCCAATGCTATCTTGATACAAACGATTTGAATAAAGTTCTTCTTAAGCAGAAAGAGATAGTATCTTTGTATAGATGGGACATTAGTCAGTATGACAAAGAAAAAAAACTGAATATAAAAGAAATTTTTGATTTGATTCCATCAGAATTAGATGCAAAAAATAAACGTTTTATATTGAAGAATCTTAATGAACATGCACGTTTTACCAGGTATGAGGATGCTTTTCTTTGGTTAAAAGACGCAGGTGTGGCCTTGCCAACATACAACGTTGATGAACCACGTGTGCCTTTAAAACTGAGTGAATTAAGGAATCTATTTAAGCTATTTTTGAATGATGTGGGTTTGTTAGCGTCTCAATATGCCTCAGGAATGGCGTTCAAAATATTAAGTGGAGAAACGACAATTAATTTCGGTTCTATTTTTGAGAATTTCATTGCTCAAGAATTGACTGCAAATGGATTTCCTCTTTATTATTTTAATAGCAAAAAGCAAGGAGAACTTGATTTTATCCTTGAATTTGAAGGCGAAATAATTCCTATTGAGGTGAAATCAGGAAAAGACTATGAGCGTCATAATGCATTGAAAAATGTTGTTTCAAATAAAGAGTACGAAATAAATAAAGCTATAGTCTTTTGTCAGGATAATATTAAAAAGAATGATAAGGTGCTGTATGTTCCTATTTATATGATTATGTTTCTGAAAAATAAAAAGGATACTACATCTCAAAATATTTACAAGATTGATTTGACGGCCCTAAATTAAATTCAATATGCGGAATTAGGAATGCTAAATGCTGAATTTCCCCTCGCAGATTAACATATACCGACAATTATGAATTCCGCATTGTGAATTATGCATTAAAATTTGTATTTCCAATATTTTTATCTATTTTTGAAAACGAAAGGATAAAAATATACGGGACTAATGAAAAACTACTTTGTAAATACGATAGATTTTATCGCCAATAAATTTGGCGGTCTCGTTTGTTTGTATAAACACACACACACACACACACTTTTATCCACTTCCTATAAGCATATTATTCAAAGATCGCAGTGTTTCGACGTTGCGGATGGATTATTGTGTGTCAACCAATTTAGAAATCAAGAATTTATATATGATTAAACGAATATTGTTAGCTGTGGGGCTTAGCCTCACGGTAGGATCTTTATGTGCGCAATCCACTATGCCGGCAAGTGGAGGAACAGCTCGAAGCGCGAATGGCAGTGTATCCTATACTGTCGGCCAGGTGGACTACCTGTTTAGCTCGTCGACAAATGGCAATGCCGTTGCCGGAGTGCAGCAGCCGTTTGACGACAACACCGCATATCATACCAATTGCGACGGGGTGGAACTGACAATCTTCCCTAATCCCACGTCGGCAGACCTTTATGTGTCGTGCGACGTGTTGGATGCCTCATATCCGTACGTGTTGACCGATATGATCGGAAAAATCCTGTTTGAAGGAGAGTTGCAGGGAGAGTACACCACAATCCCCACGTCGAAACTGATAGCCGGAGCCTATCTTTTGAAGATAGTTTGTGGTGAAGGAAAGGACGACAATTCGGTGTTCAAAATAATTAAGAAATAAAAAGATTTAATATATGAAGAGACTATTTACATCTGTATTAAGTTTCTTGATGGCCTTCTCACTTTGGGCTGAGGCCCCACAGACAATCAGCTACCAGGCTGTTGTGAGAAACAATCAGGGACGATTGCTACGTGAGACAAACGTTGGAGTGCGAATCACAATTTTGCAGGAGCATGAGAATGGACATTCCGTCTACACAGAGACACGCACCGTCAAAACCAACGTCAACGGATTGATGACCTTTGCCATTGGCGACGCGAATGGCATCACGTCGGACACATTGTCGAATATAGCGTGGGCGGACAACAGCTATTTCCTACGTTGCGACATCGATCTTGATGGAGGCGAGAATTACACGTTGAGCAGCACGTCGCAGATGAACAGCGTGCCATACGCCCTATATGCGAAAAATATTGCTCCAGAGGCATTGCCGACATGGGCACAGAGCGAAGATAAACCAGTTTACAACTATTCTGAGATTCAGGATGCACCGGAAGTTCCGACAAAAGTATCGCAGTTGGAGAATGATGCCAACTATATAACAATAAATGAATTGCCAAAAGCCGATAGCCTATTGAGCAAAGCCGAGGCATCTATAACATACCAGCCAAAGGGTTCATATTTGACAGAGCATCAATCACTAGCTGGCTATGTGACTAAGGCCGAGGCATCTACAACATACCAGCCAAAGGGCAATTACTTGACAGAGCATCAATCACTTGCAGATTATGCCAAGAAGAGCGATCTTCCAAAGAAGGATAGCCTATTAAGCAAATCCGAGGCATCAACAACCTACCAGCCAAAAGGCAATTACTTGACAGAGCATCAATCATTAGCTGGCTATGTGACTAAATCCGAGGCTTCTACAACCTACCAGCCAAAAGGCAATTATTTGACAGAGCATCAATCACTAGCTGGCTACGCCAAGAAGAGCGAATTACCAAAAGCAGATAGCCTACTAAGCAAAGCCGAGGCATCTACAACATACCAGCCAAAGGGCAATTATTTGACAGAGCATCAATCCCTAGCTGGCTATGTGACTAAGGCCGAGGCTTCTACAACCTACCAGCCAAAAGGTGATTATTTGACCGAGCATCAATCACTAGCAGATTATGCTAAGAAGAGCGATCTTCCAAAGAAGGATAGCCTATTAAGCAAGGCCGAGGCATCTACAACATACCAGCCAAAAGGCAATTACTTGACAGAGCACCAGTCTCTTGCTGACTACGCCAAGAAAACAGATTTGCCAAGCGTTCCAACAAAGGTAAGTGAGTTGACAAATGATGCAGGTTATGTTACAGAAAGTAGCATCAACACTACATTGAAAACAATCAATGTAAGTGAGTTGGTGAATGATGCAGAATATGTTAAGAAAGAAGAGTTGCCTGCAGTACCAACAAAAGTAAGTGAGTTAACAAATGATGCAGGTTATATCACAGCTGCTGATATTCCTACAGTGCAGGTTCCTTCATTGACTGATTACGCCAAGAAGAGCGAATTGCCAAAGAAGGATAGCCTATTGAGCAAGGCCGAGGCATCTACAACCTACCAGCCAAAAGGCAATTATTTGACAGAGCATCAATCACTAGCTGGCTACGCCAAGAAGAGCGATATCCCAACTGTTCCAACCAAAGTGTCGTCGTTTACAAACGACGCAGGCTACTTGACGGAGCATCAATCATTGGCAGATTACGCCAAGAAGAGCGAATTGCCAAAAGCCGATAGCTTATTAAGCAAGGCCGAGGCTTCTACAACATACCAGCCAAAGGGCAATTACTTGACAGAGCACCAATCTTTAGCTGATTATGCTAAGAAGAGCGATCTTCCAAAGAAGGATAGCCTATTGAGCAAATACGAGGCATCTACAACATACCAGCCAAAGGGCAATTATTTGACAGAGCATCAATCCCTAGCTGGCTATGTGACTAAGGCCGAGGCTTCTACAACCTACCAGCCAAAAGGTGATTATTTGACCGAGCATCAATCACTAGCAGATTATGCTAAGAAGAGCGATCTTCCAAAGAAGGATA
>JAKSKU010000010.1 GCA_024401565.1 Paludibacteraceae bacterium | reverse complement strand
TGTTTACAATGCCATTTCAAATGGAGGAAATCAGAAAGGGCAGTGGAGAGTGTTGTCAAAAGATGAGTGGACATACTTATATTCAGGAAGAGCAAACGCCGCCAGTTTGAGAACAAAGGCAACAGTAGAGGGGGTGGCTGGATATATTTTCTTCCCTGATAATTGGGAGCAGCCAGAGGGAATATCAGTAGGGTTGGATGCAGGTGCATTCACTACAAACACTTATAGTGCGTTAAGGTGGAATGTGTTAGAGGCACAGGGTGCAGTATTCTTGCCTGCCGCAGGTCGCCGCGATGGTACTACGGTCATCGATGTCGGCTCGTACGGCTACTATTGGTCAAGTACTTACAGCAGCGGCCGCAACGCTTACAGCTTCGTCTTCGGTGGCAATGTGTACACGAACGTCGAAAGCTACCGCAACTACGGTCGCAGTGTGCGTCTCGCCCAGGAGGTAAAATAACAAAAGAAATGTTTAACCAAATCATAGGGGCGAAAGCCTCTATGATTAATAAAAAAGTTAGGGTATGATAAAGAAATCGAAAAGATACCTTCCTAGTGGGTATCTCCCCACTATGACTGAGATTTCAAAATATTTAACTCATTGGACAACTCTTGGAAACTATGTTGCACAAGAAAGTGCTCTCAAAATGTTGTATAGTGCTTATCCGAATAATACAAATTTAGATGAAGTATTGGTAAAGGTTGCTACTCTTAATGATTTTTACAGTACAAATATTTATTCCGTATATCCTGTTGCTGTTAAAATCGTTGGAATACCCAACATTGATAGTAGATTGAAAAGTGGAGATAAAACTCTGGTTGATGATATAGCTAAGGTCAGTATCAGTTCTTCTCAAACAAAAGTCTTTTATTCTTTTGCGAGTAAATATTGCAGTCATCATATTCCTAATTCATTCCCCATTTTAGATAGTTTTGTGATTAAGGTGTTGAAAGAATTGAACCAAAGAGACAAGTTTACATCGTTATCTATAGGTTCTAAATTTATAGATTCTCTCAAAGTTCAAGGCTATTCTAAATATAAGCAGATAATAGATGATTTTATGAAGTTTTATAGTTTGTCTTGTACTTATAAAGAACTTGATAGGTATTTGTGGCAATTAGGTAAGGATTATTTTAAATAATATGTTAGTAAAGGCAGCTTCGGTCGTCTTTATGATTTTATGCGGCAGAAATGCCGCTTTTTTTATGCGGAATTGGGAATAAAGGATAAATGCCATGAGACATATCTTGTGGAACGAAACAGCAGGATAAATGCCACGAGCGAACCGTGGAAACGGGATCAATTCATAATTCGTAATTGTCGGTGCGTGCCAGCGATGGAGTTCATTCCGTTGTTGGATTATAACTCGGACGTGTGTGTGATGGATGATTGGGAAATGCGAAATTATGAATGCGGAATGCTGAATTATTATTACATTTGCAATATGAAAATCATAGAGAGATATATCGGCATTATAAATGAACTTTGTATAAAATACAAGGTTAAGAATCTTTTTGTGTTTGGTTCAATCCTTACAGATAGATTTAATGCAGAGAGTGATGTAGATTTTTTGGTTGATTTTAAGAAAGAAGAAATTGCTGATTATTTCTCAAATTATTTTGATTTGAAGGAGGCTTTGGAGGATTTGTTAAATCGTGATGTTGATTTAGTAGAGAGTCAGTCATTAAAAAATCCTTATTTTATCAATAGTGTTAATGCAACTAAAACATTGGTTTATGCAGGATAACATAAAAAAGTATCTTTATGGTCAATTGTAATCAATCATCTTCCTTTGCTTAAATCGGAAATAGTAGCGTTGTTATATAACGAAGACTAAATACAAAACAAAAAGCGGCAGAAATGCCGCTTTTTTTATGCGGAATTATGATAAAGGTGAATGCCACGAGACAATATCTCGTGGAACGAAACAGCTGGAAAAATGCGGAATAATTCCTGATTATGGATATTCCAGGGGAGAAAACTCGTAGAGACGCACGGACGTGCGTGTGATGGATGATTGGGAAATGCGAAATTATAAATGCTGAATTATCTGAGAAATGCTCGGTACTGCCCTCCAGGCAGATGTCTCATGATGGCATTGGCCGGACACAGCGTGCCCGGTTACTCTCGCTTCGCTCGGTACTGCCTTTCAGGCAGGGAAAATGCGGAATTGACATTCTGGCATGGCGAAAAAATAATCGGCATATTCCGTATTTTGGAATATGCCGACAATTTAGCATTCCGCATTTAGCATTATAAATTATTCCTTCGCTAACACTGTCATGAGAGTTTCTCCTACGATCTTAAGAGTGCTTTTGCTGATGTTGCCGATCACATCCTGATGGGTGTGCCATGTCTCTGGGAAACCTCTTTGTGCATTGAAATCTATGATATCAACTGTTGGTATGTCAGCGTATTGGCTCACGTTGATGTGGTCGTCAATAAGTGAGCTGCTCTCACGCATTTCGAAGACGTTGTTGTATCCAAGATTCTTGGCTGTCTGCCAAACATTGTTGACTGCTATGCTTGCTAGTTTGAAAGAGGCGTAATCTACGTGGAATGTGGCGTTTGCATCGCCCACCATGTCGAGAAGAATGCCGTATCTTGGTTTTGCTATGCTGTCAGCCTTGTAGTTTTTTGCCCAATAACGTGATCCAAGACACCATGAATCATTGTTGCCGTGTCCTGTAATGAATGTTGGTTCTCCAAGATCCTCTGCGTCGAAGAAAACAATGTCCAAACCTGCGTTTATACCGCTGTTTTTGTACTGGCGCGCAATCTCCAGAATGACGCCGACGCCGCTCGCACCGTCGTTGGCACCGTCGATAGGAATTCTTCGCGTCTTTTCATCTGCGTCCTGATCTGCCCATGGGCGAGAATCCCAGTGAGAGAAGAGAATCACTCTCTTTTTTGCCGACGGATTGAAATGAGCTATGATATTCTCCGCTTTGCGAGTCTTCTTCTCCCAGTCCACCACCTCGCATTTCTGCACCTCGACTATATCGGCTCCGTGACGTCGCAATTCGCTTGTCATGTATGCGACGCAGCTGTCGTGGGCTTTGCTCTCAAGAATACGTGGGCCGAATTCACACTGCTTGGCTATGTAGCTGTACGCGCTGTCAGCGTTGAAATTAACCTTTATTTCTTTTTTAGGAGCGATTTTTGCCGATTCCTCCGCTTTTTCTCCTTGTGAGAAACAAGCAGACAGACCAGTTGCCAAGGCTGTCGCTATAATGATTTTATTAATATTCATCATTTTTTATTTTAAATGGGAACGTAAAATTTCCGAAAATGAATTGAAAAGGCAATTAATTATATACGAGTTGTCAAACACATGCTTTTTCTTTATACGCTCGCCCTCCGGGCTCGCGTTGGTGGAGTGGTTAGGGCCAAAATAAATCAGACATGGGCCCTTAACAATCCTCATTTTGGATAACTGCTATATAATCTCCATCGAAAATTTCGGAACACGAATTATTCAGAAATAGAACGCTTCGCGTTTTGGATTTTGTAGGGGAGGGTTTCAAACCCTCCCGCAAATTAATCTTCTTTTGTCGCAATTGATGTTGATTCTGATTTTGCCACTGATGTGATTGGATAGTACAGCATCGATACTGCAAATACCAGGTTGATAACAGCTGGAATCCAACTCATTAGATTGATGATTCCTGGCATGGCTCCCTGGATAGCTGACGAATCCTGTCCGTCGTAACCGTAAAGGTCAAGCACGAATCCAATGATTGCTGAGGCTATACCACCACCAAACTTTGTAACGAAGCTTCCTGCTGAGTAGACAAGTCCTGTGGCGCGGCGTCCGAACATCTTCTCACCGTAGTCGGCAGCGTCGCCAAGCATTCCGAAGAATAGGGTAGGAAGGATGGCCGCAAACAACTCTGATGCCATACCCACTGCGAAGATCATAAGAATCTGAGTTGGTCCGAAGACGTAAAGCAAAACGTTGATGAATGATGTTGCCACCATCGAACCGATGAATACGTTCTTCTTTCCAAATTTATTACATAAAGACGGAGTGATCATGGCTGCCACAATACTGATTAGCATCAACGCTACGAAGTACATGCCAGCAAGAGCGGCGTTTCCGACGTAGTGAGTGAAGTAGATGGCGATGATACCAGTCTTCATGTTGTTGTAGATATTATATCCAAGACCAGCGATGATTAGGATAAACCAAGGCTTGTTCTTCATAAGGTCTTTCAAATCCTGTTTTAGATTGTCCTGCTGGTCTTTTGCAGGAGCCACACGCTCTCTTGTACCCCAGAAAGTCAGGAACATACATAGAGCAAGAATAGCACTCATGATATACATACTCTTGCTATAGCCAGTGCTCTGGTTGATTAGAGAGATATTTTCTTTAGTAAGGTCGCTCTCACCAGTGATTGTGAAAGTATATTTCTCGTTTGCCTTCATCTCAAAACTCTTTCCAAGAGTTGGAGCGGCTGTGTCGCCTACCATCTGGAATTTGGCGACGCTACCTAGAAGACCGTGTGTTGTGGCGATTTTGGCATTTTTGACATCCTCTGGAGAAGATACAGTCACCACATATTCAGTAGGAGCCTTCTGCTCAAGTTCGATTGTTGGGTTGACGTTACCGAAGTAAGCCACCAAAGCAAGAAGAGAACCCTGCACAAGCATACCACCTGTGAAGGCACCGATCATACGGAAAGAGCCAAGTGAAGTACGCTCATTCTCGTTAGGAGTCATAACCGCCATCAACGCACCGTAAGGGATATTGTTGGCAGTGTAGATAAGAGTGAAAAGAATATAAGTGGTGTAAGCATACACAAGTTTCATTTCGTAGCTCCAGTCGGGGGCAGTGAAAAGCAAAGAAAGGATCACGCCAAGAGGAATGGCAGTCCAAAGCACCCAAGGACGGAAATGGCCATATTTAGATTTAGTACGGTCGCCGATCATACCCATTGCGACGTCGCTCACACCGTCGCTCGAACGGCAGATCAACATTAGCATTCCGACAGAAGCTGGAGTAAGACCAAATACGTCGGTGTAAAAGATAGTCAAGAAGGCAGCGACACCTCTCCATGCGATGTTTGCACTCGCGTCTCCAAGCGCAAAACAAAATTTCTCTTTAAACGAGCAATAACTAGTGTTTTCCATATTATTATAATTATTGATGCAAAAGTAGGAAAAAATGCTAAATGCGGAATGCTAAATGCGGAATTATGAGTGCTAAATGCGAAATCAGGAGCAGTCCTATTTCACGAAGTGAGGGTAAATAAAAAAGCAGACCGCCAAACAATTGGGGATCTGCCTAAACCTAAAATATGATAACTTAGATATGAAGATCTATTCTATAACATAAAAACCGATCATTTATACTTGTGTTGACCACTTGTTTTATGTTTTACGGCACAAAAATATATATTATTTGGAAATTGACAAAACAAAAAGCAGAAATTCTAACAAAAAGTTAAAATTTCTGCTTTTTACTATCATAGATAGCATAAAAGGATTTAATATTAGGACTAAACTACAAATTACCGATTCACATCGTCACTATATCTATTACAAAAATCGTGCCAACTATGCCAATTTTGAGAATAAATTTTTGAAAAAGTGCGTATTTTATTGTAAATCATTATTATAAAAATTATTAAGTAATATTCATAGGGATTTTTTATACGCTCGCCCTCGGGCTCGCGTTGGGGAAGGGTTAGGGCGTTCCGCCCTTAACAATCCTCATTTTGCACAACCACTGCTATATAATTACCTTTTATAGTATAACCGGCGAAAATCACTTTTTTTCATAAGCAGCGTCGCAGCTGACATTTTTCTTCATTTCCATTTTCTGTTTCTTTATTTGTGCAAAAGTTCGTACATCTGTCTGACGGGCTACACCGTCTACCACTATATAATAGTTTGGTACTCTCTCACCTTTTTCATTCATAGTGCATTTTACATAAGTTTTTTCTACTGATTCGAATGAAAAGTCATTTGCGAATAATGACGAACAGAATGTGAATGTTGCTGCTAAGCTAAGTGCTCTGAAAAAATTTGTTTTCATAATGTAAATTTTAAATTTTAGTTAATGTTTTGTTTTGTCATCAGTTGTTGTTTTTCCTGTTGACATTGCAAAAGTAGGTCAGTGTAATGAGGTTGGGTGGACAAGAAAGGAAAGGATTAAGGACAGATTATGAAATTCACATTATGAACATTGATTCACTATTTGTACATTTTTTTATTTCTGAAAATCAATGGTTTAATAAAATGGCTTTATTGTCATATTTTCAAATAAAAAAGGAGACGCGAATATTCGCGTCTCCAATTATCTAATATACTTATAAAGTTGAAGGATACAACCTTATTATCTTCTGTACAGATTGTCAACAGCTGCGTCAATGATATCCCAAAGCATACGGTTGAAATCCTCAACCTCGCGTAGAGTTGGCAAGGCACCGTCTTTCTTTATACGGTTGAGAGCTGCAAATCTCCTCATCACAGGTTCCGAGCAAATGGCTTTTGCCACGAATGCTTTCTCTTCATTGTTGATCAGAAGGACGTCGGGATACCAGTTAGACAATTGATACCAGTTGTTCTCTATCCAACCTTGATTGCGGAAATAGTTGCGGTTAGCTTCTGCAATCTGCTGTAGTCCGTTATCGTAGCGGTTTTGATCAAAACCCTGTGCGAAAATTGAAGAGAGTCCACAAAAAAGACTGACTATCAATAATATTATATTTCTTTTCATAGCAGTAAAATTTATATTGTCTTTCTTTCTTTTCACAAAGTAAAACAAAAAAATGCACAGAGCGTGCAGATTTACTTTTTTTAACTTACTCCATTTTGATAATTATTAGTTGTGGGGTATGCCATAAAAGGCAAATTTTATGGGATTTCTGATGGTATAAATAGTACGGAAAAGTTTTAAATTAAAGCAATTTTGTCTAAATTTGCAATTTAGTGATAACTTGCATGAAGTTTGTGTGCCTGATATCATAGAACAATATAGAAGGATAGTTTTGAAAAAAATAATACTCATATTGACTGTGCTGTTTAGCATCGGGTGTTTGCCTCAAAAGGTGAATGCTCAAGATGTTGACGTGCAAAATGTTGAGGTTGCGGAAAATGAGGAAGAAAATTCTTCAAAAGAGGTCAAGCTATCCAGAAAAGAAAGAAAAAAGCAGGAGGCTGAAAGAAAAAAGCAGGAGGCGGAAGAACGTCGATTAAGAAAAGAGGCGGAAGAAAAGGCTGACCGGGAGGCGGAAGAGGCTGAGGCGAGAGCCAAGGAACAGGAAAAACAGAGAAGGGTTGAGGAAGAGAAAAAAAGACGTGAGGAATATCTGCGCAAACAGCGTGCCGAAGAGGAACGTAGAAAACACCAATTAGAAAATATCCAGCGTGCTCAGGAGCAGCGTGAGGCTGAGGAAAGACAGCGTGAGGCTGAGGCTGCCGGACCGGTATACGCGTCGGAAGCGGAGAGAATACGCGCCGAGAGAGAGATCCGTATGCAGCAGATCCGTGAGGAGCAGAAACGCAGAGCTGAGGCAGTGGCTGAACGTCAACGTCTGTCGAGACAACGTGAGGCTGAAAGAAAAGCCCGCCAACGTGAGATAGCCGCTGAAAAAATCGCCAAACAGAAGGCGGATAGAGAATTGCGTCGCCAGAAAGAACTGGAAAAGAAACAGAAGGAACGTGAAAACTGGCAGAATAAGAAGCAGCGCGATATGGAGGCAAAGGCTGCCGCACGCCAGAAGATGATGGATGCAAAGCAGAAAGAGGCTGAACAGAAGGAGGCTCAGCGTCAGGCTGCGTTTGAGGCTAGACAAAAGGCTGCCGCAGCACGTGCCGAGCAAATACGTCGTACCCAGGAAATCAAACAGGCTCAACGAGCTCGTGAGATGAAAGAGCGTCAGGCTGAACAGGAAAGACGTTTGAAGAAGGCTGAGAAACAGCGCGAAATGAAGGCTAACGAGCTTGAGAAGCGTGCGCAGGCAAGAGAACGCCAACGTCAAAGAATGGAGGAGCAGATGGCTGCCCGTGCCGCTAAACGTGAGGAAGAGGCCGCAAGACGTGAGGAGTTGGAAGAAAAACGTGCCGCCCATGCTGAAATCGTCGCTAAACGTAGAGAGGCCGAGGAATTGCGTAAGATCAGAGAGAACGAAAAGCTGAAAGAGGAAGAAAAGGCCGCTTTGATCGAGAAGCAGCAACAAGAGGCTGTAGCAAGAGCTAGAAAACAGGCCCAAAAAATCATGAAGGGCAGGACAAAGGTCAGAAAGGCTCAGCAGAAAGCAGAGGAAAAGGAAAGAAAACGTCTTGAAAAACTTGAGGAGGAAGAGGCAGAAAATGCTGAATTAATGGAACTTGCCGCAGCTATGGCAAGTGGAGACAGCGCTGCTATAGAACTTGCTGGCAAGATGCGACGCAAAAAACTGCCTCAAATCTTAGTAAAGGACACATTCATAAATGGAGAGCTTGAGCCGGAGGCAACTATAGAAGAACCTATCGATGAGAAGGAACTCCAGACTCGTCGAACAATTGAAGCTATTATTAAGAAGAAACGTGAAGCCGCGGCTGCCGCTCTTGCAGCTAAAGATACTACGAAGAAAGATACTTCCGCGTCTTCTTATATCGCGTCTGAACCAGATACTTTGGGATTGGATTCTCTTGATGAGGATATCGATCTAGAGATGCTTAAGGAATTTGCGGCTCAGGATAGTTCACTTCTTGCGCAGCAGCTTGCTGAACTTGAGGAGGAAATGCGTAACATGGAGGAACTCAAGGCTGCGGAAAAGGCGCAGAAAGAGGGAAGTGGTGAAGAGATTGTAAAGAAGATCAGAATACCGAAGTGCCGTTATTTGAATGAGGTGCATTACGATCGAAATAAGTTCAAGTTTATCTACGACTACGATTTCTTTATGTACTATTGGCACCAACGCTATTTCCATAAGAAACGTTTCTATGACCGTACGGATACAGTCAGAGTAGTTGCGGACAAGATCATGAATCTTGTGGGTAACACTAAATACAGACGTGTGCTGCTAAATACTGTGGTTGACTCTGTCTCGACTTTGTTGCCTGAATACTCTGCAATTGATACTCTTGTCGATTCTATCATGACGGAGCTGAACCTTGAGTATTTGGCCACAGGAGAGATTAAGATCTATTACAAGAAACGTAGACAAAAACGAATACATGCCAAGTATCAGCCTACTGCTGAAGACAATAAGCCTTTGGGCCACATTAAGTTCTATACCCGTAATAAGCGTAAGGTCATAGAAGAACTTGATGGTGCTCAGTGGGATTCTATAATTGCGGCTATGGAGGATTCTGTGGTGGATGAGACTATGGTTAAGATGACAGACTCTCTTGACCGTTTGCGTACTGCTGCGACTGCCTCTTCTGTTGTGCTTGACAGTCTGCAGAAACAGAGTGAGCGTCAGGCATTGATTGACAGAATCACTGGACGCAAGAAGAAGAAAGCGGAGAGTGTTGATTCCACTGGCACTAATGCTGTGATCATTGAGGAGGAAAAACCAGAAACGAAAGAAAGGAGACGTTTCTTCAAGAAGAAAGAGGCAAATCCGGAGGGTTCTGACGGTGATAAGACTCCTGTAAATGAAGCATTGACTGAGGAAGAGATCCAACGCCGTAAGGATGAGGCGGAACAGCAGGCTTTGATCGACAGAATCAC
The DNA here is from genome assembly GCA_024401565.1 of Paludibacteraceae bacterium. Classification (GTDB taxonomy): domain Bacteria; phylum Bacteroidota; class Bacteroidia; order Bacteroidales; family Paludibacteraceae; genus UBA1723. Next base: position 64,172 of record JAKSKU010000010.1, on the reverse strand, counting down.
AGGTCGCTCAAGGGCTAAACAGGAGCAGCAGGAGCAACAAGAGCAGCAGAATGTGTCGGCTCCACCGCCAGAGGCTGTTGCTGCTGAAGAGGCTGTGCCAAAGGAGAGCAAACGCTCGAAGAAGAAGAAGCAAGAGGAGGTGGCTCCGGAAGAGACTCCTGCTGTGAGTGAGGAAGCTTCGGAGCCAAAGGAGAGCAAACGCTCAAAGAAAAAGAAGGAGGAGGTGGCTCCGGAAGAGACTCCTGCTGTGAGTGAGGAAGCTTCGGAGCCAAAGGAGAGCAAACGCTCAAAGAAAAAGAAGGAGGAGGTGGCTCCGGAAGAGACTCCTGCTGTGAGTGAGGAAGCTTCAGAACCAAAGGAGAGCAAACGCTCGAAGAAGAAGAAGCAAGAGGAGGTGGCTCCAGAAGAGACTCCTGTTTCTGAAACTCCAAAGGAGGAGACCGAGGAGGAAAGAAAGAGACGAGAGCAACAGGAGTTGATCGATAGAATCACAGGTCGCTCAAAGAAGACAAATTAAGGTATGGGAGGGTTCGCCTTCCCTTACTTGTTTTCTTTTCTGATCAAGGATTTAAAGTACAAAAATATGATAAATGAGACCATTGCAGGATTGGAAAAGATCCTTGCAGCAATTGAATGTGGAAGAGTAGTCTTCCAGTTTCCAAGTTTAGTCGACAGCCGATATACAGTGCCGACAGTTGCGGAGAAAGATTATGTGGAGAGGAAAGAGCAGACTTTTCTTGCCCGTCTGCTGTTTGTCAGGATGATAAAGGTAAGGCGGCTCATGCAGCATGGACAAGTGCCGACGGAGATTTTTTCCATTGAGTTTCTGGATAAGATGCTGCGAAATTTTAAGCCGTTCGATATGATGTCGTCTTCCTATTACAATGCTGTGCTCCAGAACCTATTTTTTGCTGTCCTTTCCAACCCCAAAGGTTCTCTGCATCCAAGAATGTTTGCAAAGGAGAAAGGGCGTCGTGGTGCAAAGACAAGTTTTCGTTACCCGGAGATGTTTGCGATGTCGGAAGAAGAAGTTGTGGCTTTTTTTGATTGTGTAGACGTCGCTATTGATCCTGTGTTTGAATGCCTGGATACGGAGGTCAGCCAAACAGGGAAAAGGTGCCACAGAGACGGGTTTAGCCGTGAACCGCGGGCTAGTCAGAGAGCAAGGATAAGCAACACACTGTTTTTCTATGAAGGTGAAGAGGGAAGAGGCTTGATACCTTTGTTGCGTAATCTGAATTTGTCTGACGACGCGTATGAAGAGCTTATAGACAGAGTCCAGAAATTGTCAAGCCACACGTATTATTTATGAGCAGTGTCTAATTGATATAAAGAAAGGGTGTTCATGAACCATCATGAACACCCTCTGTTTAATTCTATTATACACTTTATAAGTCTTCTCCCTCAGGAGCTTTCTTTCCGTTAGTAACTTCTCCCTTGATAGTTAGCTTGCTTTCTCCGGCATTAGACTTAACTGTGATAGTCTTGTTGAAAGCACCTGGTCTGCCAGTAGCATTGTATGTTGCCTTAACAACACCTGTTTTGCCTGGAGCGATAGGTGTCTTTGTCCACTCTGGAGTTGTGCAACCACAACTTGCCTTCACTTCCTGAAGAACCAATGGAGAAGAACCAGTATTTGTGAATGTGAACTCGCAAGTCACTTTACCTTTCGACTCGTCGAATGAACCAAAATTGTGAACTACCTCATTAAACTTTATGCCAGCACCTGCTGCAGAAGCTGCGATAGCTACGAACGCTGCACAGATTGCGATTATTACTCTTTTCATACCCCTAATATTTAAACTTGTTATTCTTTGCTTTCTTTTGTGCAAATATAATGTTCTTTTTATCTTGACGCAAGAGTTCAACTCATAAAAAACACGTATTATAACATTTTTTAATCATTGGGGATGAGATTTAAATTTTTATTCTGCCTTTGGCACAATACGTACGTTGTCGAAGCCGATCATCACGTCAGTGTTTTCTTTTGGAGCACCGAATACCATAACTGAGAAATTGATGGCTTTTTTCAAGTCAAGCTTCAAATCCTCTTTAGGTTTATCTTCGTTGTAGACGTAGTTGAAGGCTGTCAACGGAATAGTCACCGTCTCCCATCCATCAGTGTAGAAACCATTTGAAAGGTCTTTGCCTTCGTTATTTCCGGCAACGAAGTAGTTGGATTCATTTGTGCTTGGCTCCCAACGGCAGATTGGTGAAATCTTTCGGCCGATCTTATCTGTTGAGTCTGCTGACGCGTATCCTGCGATAAACTCTACAGGAATATTCTTTAGAGGAGTCTCCTTAGGGATGTTACACTCAAATTTCAACACCAAATCCTCCACTTTGTAGTCGCAGAAAGGAAGTCCGGCGATAGAGACAGCACCACGTCCTCCTTCTTCATAACTATGCATGTATTGGAACCAAAGGTCGCTCATATATCTGTATGGCTGACTTGCAAGATACTCATCGTAAAGCAATCCAAACTTGCCTGAGCAACCTTTATCGATAGTGCCCTTGTATGGAATAAGTGTGCCGTTATCTATGTGTCCTTGAATCAGATTCCCTTTTTCATCAAACGGATCTATACCTCCCCATGTCTGATGACACAAGTCGAAGTCCAAGATGATGTTACGGTTGTCTCTGAAATAGAAGTTGGATGTGGCAACACCGGCAGGATTCTTAACTTTGATCTTACCAGTCCATGCTTTGTCTGGCACTGTCACGACTATCATATTGTCTGTCGATTTTTTTACATCTGCTTGTATGGAGTCGTTGATGAATTGTGTCTCAAAATAAACCTTTGTGTTGGCAAGGTTTGATCCATATATTATGGCCTCACCACCAGCAGGAACGAACTCAGATTTCATGCTGAAAATCTGCGGAATGTCCATATCAACCGCATTTACACGCTGTGGTCTGTCTGAACATCCTGTCAAAAGCGCGGATAGTCCGCAAATTCCTAAAAACTTAAAATTTCTCTTCATGGCCTAAATTTTATCAAATTTTCTCTAAAGGTAGAAATTCTTTTTAAATTATCAACATTTGGTTAGAAAAAGCGTTGATTTAACAATGGTAAATCAATTTCAAAAGTTGAATAACGCCATCTTTTGGATGAAAGAATTTTATTGTAGTTCTTGATATATTTGAGACTTGCCATTCTGGTAGGTTTGAATATATCAAGTGGTATGACTATTGATAGAATAAAAAGCAATATATTATGTATCATAAGTAGAGGTTGCTGTCTTTGTGGAAGATAAAGCTTACGCAGCAACATATCGTTGTATTCTCTCTCTATTCTGATTTTGTCGGTTGCTCCCCTTACGAGATGACTGTCAACTGGTTCAAGCAGGTCGCAGTGTGTTGTTGTGAGAAAGCAGGATTTCCAGCAGTGCATCCATCCGCGAAGGAACAGGTCCGTATCGCCGCTTGCGTCTGGAGCAAACAGAAGGTTGAAACCTCCGAGCTGTATGAGTTTCTCTCTAAGAATAGCCACGTTGCTGCGGTCGAAAGTCAGAGTGTATGACGTTGACGGCACTTCGCAAGTCTTATAGTTCACATGTCGTGATGTGAATATCGGGGCATAACAGTTTGTCGATCTTCCGTCTTCCGGAAAACGTGCCACCACGCTTGCCGCAAATATATTTGTCTTTTCAAATTGAGGGATCACTACGTCAAAATAGTCCGTAGGAAGAAGTGTGGTTTCAGTTATGAGAACTATGATGTTACCTGTCGCCTTGAACAATCCTTTGTTGGATACTTCACCGTAGGAAGCCCTGGAATTGGATATATATATCTTGATGTTGGGATAATTCTCGCGTACAAATTCCGTCTGTTTGCTCAATGCGTCGCGCGACACAATGATTATCTCTTTATCTTGCACCAAAGATGAGTTTTCCAATGAGGTGACGACAGAATCAATCACCTGAGTAATGTTTTTGTTTTCCTTAATCATCGGTATCACCACCGACACACTTTGCTTCAACATTTATGGGAAACTACTGGTTATAAAGCTTTTAAATATATATTCTATGATTATCGTTAACCTTCAAAAGCATGTCTGCCCTTTCTGGCATTTCTGCGAGGATGTGGCGTGTTATGCGTTCATAATGAGCTGTGAAACGTCTCACTCCCTCGCTGTCCATGATATGTGTCGCTGGTTTGCCCACACTTGCAAGACGCAGTTTCTCCTCCTGAAGATTTCTCCATTCGAACACTTTGTCGTAAGAAGGGACTTTAAGCATCACAAGGAAGTCGAGATTGTCGAAAAGAGCCTTGTAGTCATTCTTGAGTTGGTCGTTGACGAATTTTCTCCACTCCCCTGTTGGGTCTTCATTAGCCTCCAGCTCGTTGACGGGAGTTGAAAGTTCCGACTCGTCTTGAGGTTTGGCATCCATACACCATCCGTCGAACAGAATCACGTCTGGTTTGCCTACGAACTTTGTCCATTCAGATTTTGGGCAGACGTCGTCGATAGCCTTGTTGAAACGTGGAATGTATGTCACCGTCTTATCGTTTGCGTTGCGAAAAGCGTTGATCAGATCAATACCCATCTTGACGTCGTGGGTGCCAGGCACACCGCGTGTGATAAGAAGCGGATGAACCTCCTTTGCAAGACGCTGACGCTCGCTTCTGCTTAAATAAAGGTCGTCGATGCTCCATGCCGCAACCTTTTTGCCAAACTGTGTCTCAAGCACCAGTTTGAACAGTTCACAAAATGTTGATTTGCCTGCTCCTTGAGCTCCGTTAACTCCGATGATTTGCATCGGACGCGAGTTGAACCCCACACTGATCATTTTGGCAAGAGGAAGATAGATACGAGGAAGATCGTCCATCAGTTCTTGTCCAAGCATAAGCTCCGTCAATTTTTCCGAAAAAGATGAATATAGCTGTTCCATAGGCTTCTTGTTTGGTTACGGAATATTGGCAAAGATAGAAAACAATTCTTAAAAATTGTTAAAACATTGTCTTAATATAATGCAGAATAAAGTTTAATGCTTATATTGTGATGATTTTTAACCAGAAATATTACGAATATGAAAAAAGTATTTGGTATTGTGGCTATAGCTATGGGGATGCTTGTAGCGACTTCTTGTTGTAAGTGTAATTGCAACTGCAATAAGGAGAACGCTCAGTGTGAGCAGAAGTGTGACAAGGGAGAAGGTCCGCGTCATCACGAAGGTCGTCCAGGACATCACCATGATGGACAAGAGGGTCCGCGTCACCACGAGGGACACCAGGGTGGTCCACGTCATCATATGAATCCAGAGATGGCTGAGAAGATTGGAAAGTGGATGAATTTCGATAGTTTGTCGGTAGAGGAGCAGAAAGCTCTAATCGCAGAGAGAAAAGCTGCTATCGATTCAATGGAGGCAGTAAGAAAGGCAAAGAAAGCAGAGATGGACGAGAAGTGGGCTAACTTCGATAAGCTATCTATCGAGGAGCAGAAGCAGCTTCTTGATCATAAGAACCACATGCCATTTCACAAGAGAGGAATGCGTCACGGACATCCAGGTGGTCCAAGAGGTGAAAGACATTAAGATCTTAGAGATAATGTAAAATTACCGTAAAAAGGGAGGGCGTGTCGTCTTTGGCACGCCCTTTTTTGCATTTGATTTTCTTTTCCTTCGCAATTCGCATTTATTTTCTTATTTTTGCGTGAAAATCCATATTTTGGGCAAACGTGATATTTACAGAACTTATATAAGCTTTAAAAACAAGAAAATAAATAACTAATTATAATCATGGAGAATAATAACCGTTCGTTGATATTCATTTTATTATTAGGTCTTTCTCTTTGTTGGATGATGTATCAGTCTAGCCAGGATGAGGCTTACTATCAGCAGCAGGTTCAGGCAAAGAAGATGCATGAGGATTCGTTGGCCAGAGTCGCTGATTCGATTGCGAAGACAAAGTTGCCTGTCTATACAGAGAACGATGCTATGTCTGAAGAAATCAAAAATTTTGAGTTGCAGAGACGTTATGGTGCATTTGCGTCTTCAGCAGCGTCTTCAAAAGCATTAGGATCGGACCATACAGTAACTTTGGAGAACGAATTGGTGAAGATAGATATCTCTACAATAGGTGGTTTTGTTGAAAAAGCTACGTTGAAGAAGTACAACATGTATGGAAGTTCAGAACCTGTAGCTCTAAACAAAAGTGATATATCACGTTTCAATATTGAATTTGAGTCAGCGTCATTACAAAATCTCAACACAGAGGATATGTGTTTTGAGGTGGTATCAAAGAGCGACAGATCTGTAGTGCTTTCCCTTCGTCCGGAATCAGGATCGATCGATTTCATCTATACATTGCCATCGGATGATTATATGATGTCGTTCCAGGTGGTTGCCAAAGGTATTGGAAATCAGCTTAAGCCATCTTCAGAGGTGACTATCAATTGGGAGCAGGCAATTGAGCAGAAAGAGAAAGGACGTGTGTTTGAGAATCGTTATGTGCAGCTCTACTATAAGGAGTTGGATGGTGGTGTAGACTATCTTTCAGAAAGTGAAGATGTAGAGAAAAAGGTCTCTGATGATATAAAGTGGATTGCCTTTAAGGATCAGTTCTTCTCATCTGTATTTATTGCGGACAAGAACAATAAGTTTAAGTCGGCAGATTTGGTTTCCACAGTATCAAGATCAAAGGACAAGACAAATGCTTTGAAGGAGTTCAAGGCAAAGATGAAGTTGCCGTTTGATGTGAATAATGGAGCGACTGCGGATTTCCATTTGTATTTCGGACCAAACGACTATGATATTCTTTATGATTATGATAAGAAGCTCGACGATGACGTGTTGCTAAATCGTATTGTTCCAATCGGTGGTGGTCCTTTGCGTTGGGTTAATCAGTTGATCACAATTCCGTTGTTCAACTTCTTCTCATCTTTCTTAAGCAACTACGGTTTGATCATCTTCCTTGTGACATTGGTTATCAAGACGTTGGTGTTCCCGTTCACAAGAGGATCATATCTTTCTATGGCCAAGATGCGTGTCTTGAAGCCACAGATTGATGAGATCAACGCACGTATTCCTGAGGAAAAAGCGATGGAGCGTCAGCAGGAGGTAATGCAGCTTTACTCTCGCGCGGGAGTTAATCCGATGGGAGGATGTTTGCCGATGTTGCTCCAGATGCCGTTCTTGGTGGCTATGTTCTACTTTTTCCCATCAGTGATCGACCTTCGTGGACAAAGTTTCCTTTGGGCTGAAGATTTATCGTCATACGATGATGTGATCAAGTTCGGTAGTGATTATCCATTAATCGGCGACCATTTGAGTTTGTTCTGTGTTTTGATGACAATAACAAATATTGTCTATATGTATTTCAACTCAAAGATGCAGGATACAGGAGCTAACCAGCAGATGCCAATGATGAAGTATATGATGTATTTTATGCCATTCATGTTCTTCTTCATGTTCAATGATTATGGTTCGGGTCTTACTTACTATTACTTCGTTTCATTGTTGATCACTATCGGAATGAACTTTGTAATTAAATCGACAGTGAATGAGGAGGAACTTTTGAGAAAGATCAAGGAGAACCAGCAAAAGCCTCAGAGCCAGAGTTCTTGGATGGCACGCATGCAGGAGATGCAGCAGAAGCAGAAAGAGATGATGGAGGCTCAGAAGAAAATGCAGCAAAACAAGAATCAGAATCAAAACTAATACATAGGGTCAACTCTTGTGGTTGACCATTTGATAATAGATACACAAAATGCAAGAGATTTGCATTATCTTATATGTGACGTTGTTGTTTATTGTTTCCAATAGGAAAAAGACGACAAGCGACGTAGATTTTTTCACAGCCGGCAAGAATTCCTCTTGGCCGGCTGTGGCTTTTGGTATGGTAGGCGCCACGATATCAGGAATATCGCTGATCAGTGTGCCAGGAATGGTGGTGAAAGGATCGTTCTTCTATATGCAGATGGTTCTTGGCTTCATCCTGGGCTATATGGTGGCGGCTTACTTCCTTTTGCCAATCTATTATAGATTGGGATCAGTGTCCATCTATAGCTATCTGGATAAAAGGTTTGGAAAGAATAGCCGACTTGTAGTGTCGGTGTTATTTCTAGTCAACAAGATGCTATCTTCGGCTGTGAAATTGTATGTGGTGATGCTGGTGTTGCATCGTTTTGTGTTTGCAAATCATGGTGTCAGTTTTGAACTGGCGACTCTGATCGTAGTCGCTGTCATTTATGCCTATACATTCCGCAACGGAGTTAAGAGTGTTGTGATGACGGATTGCGTGCAGACTGCCTGTCTGCTAATTGCTACTGTTGTGCTACTTGTTGAGGCTTTTTTTGCTGTAGATGGCAATTTCACCGATGTTTTTAACTATGCGTCGAGTGAAGGGTTGTCCAAAACTTTTGATTTCGAGTCAATATCAAATAAATCACATTTTATAAAGCAGTTTGTTTCTGGAGCTTTTATAGTGGTTGTGATGACTGGTTTGGATCAGGACGTGATGCAGAAAAACCTTACATGCCGTAATCTTAAAGAGGCGCAGAAGAATATGGTAGTGTCGGGATTGATGTTTACTCCGGTCAATTTGATGTTTCTTGTGTTGGGAGCGACACTAGTCTACTTGGCTCATGCCAAAGGCATAAGTTTGCCTGAAAAAACCGATGAAATCGTCCCTTTGTTTTGTAATCAGTTTGGTGACGTTGCTGTATGCTGTCTTTCTCTTGGCATGATAGCCGCGTCGTTTTCGTCGGCTGATTCGGCGCTTGTCGGCATGACAACGTGTCTGCTGACAGATGTTATGCATAAAGACCTTTCTGAGGTGTCGAGAACACAGCACTATATAATCCACGGAGTATTGGCACTTTTGCTTGTGGGTGTGATTTTGGTATTCAACGCCAATGCCCAGACATCCGCGTTAAATATAATCTATACGATAGTCTCTTATGTTATGGCACCGATCTTGGGAATGTTCATGTTTGGAATATTCACGAAACGGGAGATTACGGATAAAGCCAGTCCGGTCATCTGTTTGCTCACGCCATTTGTGATGTATTATGTTGATACTTTGTCTACCCAGTATGGCTATAAGTTTGGCTATGAATTATTGGTGTTGGGAGCTTTAGTTACAATTTTAGGATTATGTCTGACAACTATAGGAAAATCTTCAGAATAGCGTTGCCGAGTATCGCCACCAATATCAGTGTGCCGTTGCTTGGCTTTGCCGACATGGCGATAGCAGGCCATATCGGAGCCGCTCCCTATATAGCTGCAGTCAGTCTTGGAGCTGCGATGATCAGTTTGCTTTATTGGAATTTCGGATTCCTCCGTATGAGCACAACGGCTCTTACAGCACAGGCGTTGGGTGCGAGAAAACTTGGTGTTTGCTGCCAAGTGCTGGTCCGTGCTCTTGTGATAGCGATGATAGGAGCTTTGGTGATTCTTGGAATAAAGAATCTGATTATAGATTTGGTGTTGAGATATTCGCAGGCGTCAGTGGAGACGGAGGAACTCACATCACGCTATATCAATATCTGTCTGCTTGGAGCGCCAGCGTCGCTTGCCACTTACACGTTCAAGGGCTGGCTTGTCGGCATGCAGAACACAAAGTCGACGATGTATATTGCAGTCGGGGAGAATATGTTGAATGTTTTGTTGAGCGCAATCTTCGTGTTTGCCTGTGGATTTGGAATAGAAGGTATTGCTCTTGGCACCGTCGTCGCACAGTATTTAGGCGCTGCTTTTTGTGTCTATATTTATCTCACTGCATACAAAAAGATCGGTCAATACGCCGATTTTAGCCGTCCTTTCGACGGAATACTGAATTTTTTCAAAGTCAATTCGCTTATTTTTGTCCGTAATCTCTGCATGATTGCGGTGACGGTATGCTTTACACTTTTTGGAAGCGGATATGGCGAATTAGTTTTGGCTGTCAACGCGTGCATCATGCAATTCTTCACCTTCTTCTCCTATTTCATGGACGGATTTGCTTTTGCGGGCGAGGCGATAGTGGGAAAGACGGAAGGTGCCGGTCAGATGGATGAGCAACGTCGCACAGTGCAGCGATTATTCAATATTGGAGTTGTTATGGCGATATCATTCGCTATCATCTATGGAGTAGGTTTGACGCCGATAGTATCCTTGCTTACAGATGACGGATCAGTGAGGGAAGCATCGAAAGAGTTGAGACTCTTTGCCATGCTGATTCCGATAATGTCGTTTGCAGCGTTCTTGTGGGACGGAATCTACGTAGGCAAACTATGGTCGAAACATATGAGCATCTCGCTCTTATTGGCGGCTGGCGTCTTCTTCACAATCTATAACATGATGGGTGCGACGCTTGGGCCGAATGTCCTATGGATAGCATTTCTTTCATATGCTGCGACAAGAAGTTTGTATCAGACTGTGATTTATTTGAGAAATAACAATAATTGATACTATATGGGGAAAGGTAAAGATATTTGTGACACATTAAAGAGTATTCGTAAGCAAATAGCCGATGAAAACGGTATCGAATACCTTCCTTCTGAATGTAACTACCATGGAGATTGCAGTGGTACGTGTCCGAAGTGTGAAGGGGAATTACGCTATATAGAAAATCAACTTGCAATTCGAAAGGCAGCTGGTAAAACCATCAAAATAATGGGAATGGTGGCAACTATGACCTTTATGACTTCGTGTAATCCTGATAATTATGGACCAGAGATAAAAGGAAAAGTTCCTGAAACTCCTGTCTGCCCTACAGAAGATGAAGATTTGCAAGTAATGGGAGAATTCCCTTTTAGAATAAAAGACGAAGATGATAAAATAAAGAAAGAAGATAATGAACAAGATGAGTAAGATAGTTTACTTAGCGATAGTGTCTATCCTTGCATTTTCGCTATTAATGGGTTTTGTAGTAAAGCAATTTGGAGTGGATTTAGGATCATTATCATGGATTGCTACATGGGTGACGTCGCCAATTGCTCTTTTCTTAGGTATTGTTTTTGCCTTAACTTTTGGAGCGACGTACGCAGACTTTACCAAACTGATGTCTAAGAAGATGCTTCAGTACTCGGTGATTGGACTTGGATTCGGAATGAATGTCAACCAGGCCATCGCATCCGGACGTGAAGGAATGCTCTTCACTATCGTGAGTGTATTCGGCACACTTGCCATAGGTTATTTTATCGGACGCAAGATTCTAAAAGTAGATTCACAGACAAGTTATTTGATCTCATCAGGAACAGCCATTTGTGGAGGTTCGGCAATTGCTGCAGTCGGTCCGACGATCAAAGCCAAATCGGAATCAATGACAGTTGCTCTTGGTGTCGTATTTATTCTAAACGCTGTAGCATTATTCATTTTCCCTGTCATTGGCGACTTCATCGGATTGAGCATGAAACAGTTTGGCATGTGGGCTGCCATCGCTATCCACGACACAAGTTCAGTGGTGGGGGCTGGAGCTGCTTACGATCATGCCCATGCGGATTTGATAGCTACACAGGGAGTTTCCGCATTGGAAGTTGCGACAACTATCAAACTTACTCGTGCGTTATGGATTGTAGGATTGGTGTTGGTCACACCACTATTCTTCCGTCAGGATAACGAAGGTGAGGCTAAAAAACCATGGTATAAGTCCATTCCTACGTTTATTATCTGGTTTGTTGTTGCAATTCTTTTCAACACGTATGTCCTTTCAAATGGCGATTTGATCGGAGAAAATGCCGCTGAAGTAGGCACAGCGTTCAGTGGGGCCGTTAACCTGTTGGCAAAGCAATTGATTACATTGTCACTTTTCTTTATTGGAGCCGGATTGACAAAAGCCACATTAAAGTCGGTAGGATTCCGGCCTTTGATACAGGGAGTGCTGTTATGGATTATAATCAGCATAGCCTCTTTAAGCTATATACTTTTTTGTGTGGCATAGTATTCCAATATTTCAGAATCTTATAGGCCGTATAAAAAGAACGGCTTTTTTGTCAATAGTATAACATAGGAGGCATTACACAGTGCATATTAGTGCCTAATTTAAAAAACATGCTCAATAACATTTATTGCTGATGTTTATATTGTTGAAAAGTTAAGTAATTTCGCATGTTGAGTTTCATGAAAATGGAATCAAGTTGATTAACCAACCAATTGATGAGAAAAAGAGGTTAAAAATCAATGTGATAGATGAGTAGTAGAATAAGTATAGTAACTGGAGCGACCGGAAAAATCGGAAGGGTAATTGCCGAAGAGGTTGTGCGACAGGGCAAACATTTAGTCATTGCTTGCAGAAGTTTGGCTAAATCCAAGGTTTTGCTGGATGATTTGCAGTCGGCCTTTCCTCACGCATCTATCGAATCCATCATGCTAGACTTATCTGACAGACGTTCAATCAAGAGGTTTGCCGAGACAATCGAGCAGAAATGCTATATCGTCAGTGAATTGGTGTGCGCGGCGGGTTTGTTGTGCCAGTATGAAAGCCAGAGCAAAGATGATATAGACATGTCGATGACGGTCAACTATTTAGGCAATGTCCGCCTGATTGAGAGTTTGCAATATTCATTGGCACATGATGCCAAAATCATCAATATGGTATCACTTGCTATGCGTTGGGGCACTATTTCAGGAAATCCGTTTTTGCCGGACGAAAGGTTCAACAGATTCCGCAGATACGCAAGTTCAAAGCTTGCGCTGTATGCCTATACACAACATTTGGCACGTAAATACGATAATACAAACATCTCTGTCTACGCTGTTGATCCAGGCATCGTCAACACGGTGATGATCACACGAGGAAGATGGTTTGAAGGCATTGCCGATTCTTTGTTAAGTCCGTTCGTTCGTACGCCGGAAAAAGGAGCAGAGACGGTATTGTATCTTCTCTCCAATCGTCCGCAGACCACTGGAGTGACATATTTCGACTGCCAGATCAAGCAGTTTCCATCGGATATGTTCACACGAGAGGAGTGGTCGCAACTTTGGGAGAGCACACAAAAATATTTGACAGAAAACGTTTGACGCTTACATGATAGGTCAGTCTTTAACCCAACAACAGCAGCAGTTGCTCAAATTGTCACCTCTTCAAATACAGGTGATGAAGCTTCTCACGCAAACTACTCAGGAATTCAACGAGAGAGTGGAGCAGGAGATTGAGGAGAACCCTGCGCTTGAGCTTGAAGACGACCGTGAGCTGGATATGCCCAAATCATCCGAATCGCGTGATGATGACGACGAAAAAGAAGGAGATGACAATACTGGTGACGATGAAATGGATTTCGACCACGGCAGCAATGAGGATTTCTCGTTGGGCGACTATGTGAGTGACGATGATATACCGTCTTACCAGTATAGTGATATGACGGAGCAGGAACGTCGACCTGAAATGAGTTATCAGGTGGACGACACTATTATGGAAGATCTGAACAAGCAGTTGGCGATGCTTCCAAATATCCCTGACAACCTAAGGGAGGTGGCCACTTATGTCATTGGATGCCTTAGCCCGATCGGACGTCTCGACCGTGATATTGAGTCAATCATTGACGACTTCGCTTTCATCGCTGGAAAAATGATCTCTCCCGAAGAAGTGGAGCAGGCTCTTTCCATTGTGCAGACATTGGACCCTGCGGGCGTCGGGGCAAGAGATTCTGTGGAATGCCTTCTTTTGCAGTTGAGAAGAAAGCCTCAGACAGATTCCGTCAAACTTGCCACTCGCATACTGGAGGAGTGCGGATCGGATCTTGCTGACAAACGATTTGATAAGGTGACCAAATCTCTTGGAGTGACGGACGAGGAGTTTCAGAAAGCCTTTGCAGTGTTGCAGAAACTGGCTCCATACCCATTCGTCTCAAGAGAGTTTACGGATAATGCAGTGACAATTATCCCCGATTTCACCGTACATTTTGATGACGGTGAACTTGTCATGACACTTAATCAGGGCAATACGCCAACACTGCAGGTCAACAATCATTACGCGACAGTCCTTGAGGAGTATGCCAAAAACCGAAAGAATCAGTCTCGATCTCAAAAAGAGGCGGCAATGTTTATCAAGCAGAAGGTAGACGCTGCCAAATGGTTTATTTCAGCTGTTGAGCAGCGTACCGCGACAATGACGGCGGTTATGCGTGCCATCATCGACCGTCAGAGAGCCTTTTTTGAGACAGGAGACAACGAGCAGCTAAAGCCGATGATCATGAAGACGATAGCTGATGACACCAATTACGATACCAGCACCGTCTCTCGTGTATGCAACAGCAAATACGTGTTGACAGACTTTGGCATCTTCCCATTGAAGTATTTCTTCACAGAGTCGGTGGAGACTGATGAGGGAGAGGTGCACAGTGTGGCCAAGATAAAGAACATGATCTCAAAATGTGTGGAGGAGGAAGACAAGAGAAAACCATTGTCTGACCAGCAGATTTTGGAGTATATGAAGAAAGAAGGAATTCCGCTTGCTCGCCGTACTATCACAAAGTATCGCGACCAGCTGGGCATACCGAAGGCTCAATTCAGAAAAGAATTCTAAGATAAGAACTTAAATATTAAATGGGACAGATAATATCCAATACGCTTACAGTCTTTTTTTGTTTGACATTGATCTATTTTTCGTGGCGTAATGAAGTGGCTCGTCATATTGTTTTAGCCAGTGTATGGAGTGAGCTATGCATTATAATAAGCCATAACTACTATCCGCAAAATATGCCGTTGACGGTGCATTTGATACTAGTTGTCTGGTCGTTGATTGTGATATTCCTGTATTGGATTCTAAAAAAGGTGTTTGCAAAAGACAATAAAGTGATTCTTTATATGTTTTTGTGTTTGTCGTTGTGTTTTCTGTCTCATTGTCTCAATAAAGTACAGGATCTGCCAGTGTTGTCGTGTAACAGTGTGCCTAAATTCTATCAGTTGGGTATATTGATGACGTCGTTCTCTTACCTTATTCTTGCTTTCGTGTCCATAATCAATAGGATAGCTTTTCAGAACAGATTTTACATAAGTGGATTCACTGTTGCTGCTGCTTTTTTGGTGGGAAACACTATTCATTTGATGACAGAATGGACCGCCTTGGTATTTTTTTACAGAAATATTTTGTATGTTATATCTTTTTTCTTATTTTTGTTGGGTATTTTGGGTTTTTTCCTAGTGTATCGTAGGAATGTCTCGTTCGTCAGTTTCATTTCGGCGTACGGATTGGGATTTGTGATGGGATATTATGGATACAGCATGGTTTCAGTGTTGCAAAAGGCTTTAAGTTAAGTTAGGGTATGATTAATAGGGCTTGTTTTTTATTATTGGTATCAACGGTCGTTATGCTTTTACAAGGATGTGCTCCTAAAAAGGAGGCGTCCGAAGAAAACGTATTGATTATTACAAACACGGAGGAATATTTGTCTTTCGTGAGTGACTACAATACAGGAAAATTCCATATCAATGACTCTTTGATGTCTCCCTTGTCTGTTTCGCTAGAGAATGATATTACGATTGTAGACGAGCACTTATCTCCTATTGGTTCTGAAGAATTCCCATTTATTGGTATATTTAATGGTAACGGACATACCATAACATGTTGTGGAATTGGAAAGTCAGAGGCTGCCAATAATGTCGGATTGATTGGATATGCAGTTAATTCAAAGATCACAGGTGTTAATGTAGTGACAGATATGGTAGTTGGATATCGTAATGTTGGCATCATTTGTGGATATGCATATCGCACATGTTTAAACGACTGCAAAACAAGAGGAAATGTTTCAGGAGTTGGTTGTTGTGGTGGAATAGTTGGAATCGCAAGCTATGGAGGTATTTCTGATTGCTATTTTGAAGGTGACGTTACATCTTCTGGGTGCCTGGCAGGTGGAATTGCTGGATTACTGGAATTTGGTGGTATCCAAAGAAGCTATGCAGAAGGAAATGTATCTGCGAAAAGAGGAGTCAGTTCAATGACATCAAGTTATCAGGATGGCGTGATGATATCTGAGTGTAAAGAAAATGTGAATTGCATCATTACTAGTAAAGAAGACAGTATAAAAAGAAGAATGGTATCAGATAAACTGACTCGTCTTTTATTCCAGATGTAATTAGTCATAAATATATATATTTGTAAAGGCAGATGTTGGTACATTTGCCTTTTTCTGTTTAAGAGAGTCTTCATTCTTCATTTACCAAATTCATTAAGTTGCACAACTCGCAAAAAAATCGTTACTTTGCATAAATTAGAATGAAAATATAAAAACATGAAGTTCGACCTTCAATATACTGATCCGAATAGTAAAGCGCGTGCTGGTGTAATCACCACTGATCACGGCACAATCGAGACTCCAATTTTTATGCCTGTAGGTACGCTTGGCTCTGTCAAAGGAGTCCATACGCGAGAACTGCGTGACGATATCAAAGCCCAGATTATTCTTGGCAACACTTATCATCTCTACCTTCGTCCGGGGCTTGACGTACTTCGTAAGGCGGGTGGACTTCATAAGTTTAACGGATGGGACCGACCAATCCTTACAGACAGTGGTGGATTCCAGGTGTTCTCTCTCTCAGGACAAAGAAAGCTTACTGAGGAGGGCTGTATTTTCCGTTCGCATATTGACGGCTCAAAACATATTTTCACTCCGGAAAACGTTGTTGACACACAGCGTGTGATTGGAGCTGACATCATTATGGCTCTAGACGAGTGTACTCCAGGCACTGCCGATTACAACTATGCAAAGAAGAGTCTTGATATGACTCTGCGTTGGCTTGACCGTGGATTAAAACATTTTGATGAGACGGAGCCTTTGTATGGCTACAATCAGACATTCTTCCCAATCGTTCAGGGATGCACCTACAAGGATTTGCGTGAGAAGGCTGCTGAAGCTGTTGCGTCAAAGAATCGTGAGGGTTATGCTATCGGTGGACTTGCGGTGGGTGAGCCAGCGGAGGTGATGTATGAGATGATTGAGGTGGTCAACAAGATCCTTCCTACTGACAAACCTCGTTATTTGATGGGTGTCGGTACTCCTACCAATCTTCTTGAGGCTATCGAGCGTGGTGTGGATATGTTCGACTGCGTTATGCCAACAAGAAACGGACGCAATGGATGGCTGTTTACTGCCAACGGCACTATGAATATGAAGAATCAGAAGTGGAAAGACGATTTCACACCACTTGATCCGGAAAGCGACTGCTACGTCGATCAGGTTTACACGAAAGCATATCTTCGTCACTTGTTTGTGAGCGACGAATTGTTGGCTATGCAAATTGCGTCTATCCATAATCTTGCGTTCTATCTTCGTCTTGTGAAGATGGCCCGACAGCACATTATAGCGGGCGACTTCTCCACATGGAAGGCGGAGATGGTCAAGAAATTAAGCGTCAGACTGTAAAAACAGAAACGGACTATGAGTAATTTGCCTTTTATATCTACACCTTTGCTGAAGCGACTCGACCTTTATATTATCAAGAAGGTGCTTGGCGCATACTTCCTTATGATCGTTTTGCTGATCAGTATCGCAATTGTGTTTGATATTTCAGAAAAGATCGATACGCTTGCCGACGCAACCTTAAAAGAGATTGTGTTCGACTATTATATGAACTTCGCTCCTTATTTCGCAAATCTTTTCTCTCCGCTGCTTACTTTTATTGCCGTCATCTTTGTGACGTCGAAGTTGGCGGATGATTCGGAGATTATATCGATGTATGCTTCGGGAGTCAGTTTCCATCGTATAATGGTGCCATACTGGATGTCTGCGGCTGTGATTGCCACTATGACGTTTTTGCTTTCGAGCTATGTTATTCCGCCAGCAAATGAGGTGCGACTTGATTTCTTGGCAAAGTATAAGAATGCTTATAAACGCGAGACGAATGCTTCAAACGTTCAGTTGGAAGTGGAGAAGGGTGTGATTCTGTATATTGGCACATACGAGAAGCGTTTGAAGCGTGCTTATAGAATGACTCTTGAAAAGTTTGACGGAAAGACGCTGGTTTCCCGTACTACTGCTCAGTTCGCAGACTACGACACTCTTGGTCATTTTGAACTCCGTAAGTATGTGACCCGTGATTTTGACGGCATGCATGAGACGATGGTGACTGGCGAAAAGATTGATACCACTATCAATGTGGATACGGAGGATTTCTTCGTCTATAAGGAGATGCAGCAGCAGATGACCAATGCTCAGCTGGTGCATTATATCGACAAGCAGCGAGCGAGAGGCGTCGGAAGTATTCAGGAGTTTGAGATCGAGTATGAAAAACGACACTCTTTCCCTTTTGCGGCGTTTATCCTGACTACCATAGGCTTTGCTGTCAGTTGCAAGAAAGTGAAGGGAGGAATGGGTATGAACCTCGGAATAGGTTTGGCACTCAGTTTCTCATACATCTTGTTTGATACCATTTCAGCCACATTTGCCATTAGTGGAGGCTTAAGTCCACGAGTAGCGGTGTGGATACCTAATATTGTGTTCCTATTTATTGCAATATTCTTATATAGGCGTGCTCCGAAATAACGAAACCGCCTTGTGCCTGCCATATAAAATTCCGTATGAAAGAGAAGATTATTGAGCTTGAAAGTCGACGCGAGAAAGCGTTATTGTGTGGTGGTGAGGCTGCTATAGAGAAGCGTCATGCCAAAGGCTTGCTTACGGCTCGTGAAAGAATAGAACTATTGGTCGACGCGGATTCGTTCCGTGAGACGGACATGTTTGTCCATAAGGATGGCGACAATGCTCCAGGCGACGGTGTCGTTTGCGGAACTGCAAAGATCGGAGGCAAGAACGTCTGTGTGTTTGCTCAGGATTTCACGGTGCTTGGAGGAAGCCTTGGTTTGCGTCACGCGAGAAAAATCACTAAGATACAGGATTTGGCGGCTAAGATGCGTTGCCCTATTATCGGCATCAACGATTCTGGTGGCGCGCGTATTCAGGACGGCGTCGACTCATTGTGTGGCTACGGCGAGATTTTCTACCGCAACACACTGTTATCGGGATTGGTGCCGCAGATCTCTGTGGTGATGGGTCCATGCGCTGGTGGAGCCGCTTACTCTCCGGCGTTGACTGACTTCGTCTTCATGGTCGACGGAGTTTCCAAGATGTTCCTTACTGGCCCTACCGTTGTGGAGACGGTGATGGGCGAAACCATATCACAGGAGGATTTGGGTGGGGCTAGAGTCCACGCAGAAAAAGCCGGAACAGCCCATTTCTTCGCTGAAAACGAGAAAGATTGTCTTGCTCAGGTGAGACGCTTGCTTGAATATCTGCCACAGAGTGCTGATGATATTGAATTTGATAAAGACGCGAGATCTCGCGTCTCTACGGATGATTTCCCTAATAATATAGCGTCAATTCTTCCTTCTGATGGAAAAGAACCGTACGATGTGCGTGAGGTGGTGAAATGTGTGGCCGACAAGGATTCGTTCCTTGAGGTACACGAGATGTTTGCTCCTAATATTGTATGCGGATTTATCAGAATGAATGGTGAGACGGTGGGTGTTGTGGCAAACCAGCCTAATTATCTTGCCGGAGCGCTTGATGCCGACGCCGCCGACAAAGCGTCACGATTCATCCGTTTTTGCGACTCCTTCAATATTCCATTGTTGACATTGATGGATGTGCCAGGTTGTCTTCCAGGCGTTGATGGCGAGCACTCGGGTGCCGTGCGTCATGGAGCCAAACTGTTCTATGCCTACGCAGAGGCTACAATTCCTATGATTACTGTGGTGCTAAGAAAAGCCTACGGTGGTGGATATGTGGCGTTGGGAAGCCGACATATCGGTGCTGATTACGTGTTCTGCCTTCCTACTGCTGAGATTGCGGTGATGGGACCTGAGAGTGCTGTGTCGGTGCTTTATCATAAGGAGATTAAAGCCATTGTTGAGGCTGGAGGCGACGTCGAGGCATTCAAGAAAGAGAAGGCTGAAGAGTACCGTCGCGAGTATGCTAATCCTTATGAGGCAGGTGCAAAAGGTTATATTGACGACGTTGTTGATCCTAAGGATGTTCGCAGCCGTGTGATTGATGCGTTCGCGTCGTTAAAAGGCAAGAAGGTGGAGCGTCCGAATAAAAAACATGGATTGACGCCGGCGTAATTTGAATCATGGCTTATGAAGCAGGTTGAGATAGAGATTGACGGAATAAAATATAAGACTTTCGTAAGGGAGAATTCTCTGTTGCGTGGGTTGCGTGCTTCGAGTTATAACTCGAAGCACGCAACCCACGCAACAGAGGTTTTCCCTCCCATCGCAGGAAAGGTGATTGATATCATCTCCGTTGGCACAAAGATCAAGAAGGGCGACGTCGTTGCTACGATAGAGGCGATGAAAATGTATAATCGAATCTTTTCTCCCGTCGACGGGATTGTGAAAGAGGTGAATTATTCTGTTGGCGATAACGCGATACGGTCGACAGCCCTTGTGGTGGTTGAATGAGTATTATTCATACAATCGTTTAAGCATCGTAGGGTGCGGTTTCAAACCCGCCCGATAAATAAATATTCTATGAAGAATCTATTAAGCATTTTATTATTATTTAATTGGTTTGTTATGACTGCACAAGTTAATGAAAATGAATTGATCAAGAAGTGGACGGTGTTCGACACTCCACATAATACTTTAAGATTTTCTCAGTATCCAGCATCAGAATATCTCCAGGCTATGCGTCTTGCTATGAAGGAGCACAACAAGGAGATTGAGAAGATCAAGAATAATCCCGAGGCTCCCACTTTTGAAAATACAATTGTGGCTTTGGAGGCGTCGGGCGACATGCTATCAAATATCCAATACTGTTTTTATAACTTGTTGAGCGCAGAAACCAACGATGAATTGGACAATATTGCAGGAGAAATTTCCCCAGAGGAGACGGAGCATACCAACGTCATCTATCAGGACGCTACTCTTTTCGCTCGCGTGAAGGCAATCTACGATAAGAAGGAAACGCTTAATCTTTCTATTGAGGAGAAGAAACTTCTTGAAGATACATACGAGTCGTTCGAGAATATGGGAGCTACTCTTCCTGCTGATAAGCAGAAGGAATTTTCTGAACTTAGCAAACAGCTTTCATCGCTCACATTGCAGTTTCAGCAGAATGTGTTGAAGTCGACAAATGAATATAAACTAAAAGTTGCTGACGCATCACAGTTGAGTGGCCTTCCACAGGCAATCCTTGACGCTGCAAAGGAGGAGGCAAAGAAGGAAAACTTCGATGGATACGTCTTTACTTTGAAAGCACCGTCGTATATTCCATTCATGAAATATGCTGACAACCGTGAGTTGAGAAAGACTATTTATTTGGCATACAACTCACGTTCTACGTCTGGCGAGAGCAGTAATGTGGAGGTGCTTAGAAAGATCACAGAGACTCGTCTTAAAATAGCTAACTTGCTAGGCTATAAGAATCATGCCGACAAGATCTTGCGTCATCGTATGGCGGAGAAGAAAGAGAATGTATATAATCTGTTGGACCAGCTTCTTGACGCTTATAAGCCGACAGCTTTGAAAGAGGTTGAGGCTGTGAAGGATTTTGCCGCTTCATATTCCACTCCGGTGTCGAAGACTGATTTCCAGCCATGGGATTGGAGCTACTACTCGGAGAAACTGCGTGAGAAAGAATACTCAATCAATGATGAGCAGATCAAGCCATATCTTGAGCTTGAAAATGTGAAGAAGGGAGTGTTTGGCCTTGCGACGCGATTGTATGGATTGCAGTTTGTGAAGAACGACAAGATTGAGGTTTACCACCCAGAGGTTGAGGCATTCGACGTTATCGACAAGGATGGCAAATACCTTGCTGTGCTTTACACTGATTTCCACCCACGTGAAGGAAAGAGCGGAGGAGCTTGGATGACTGAGTTTAAGCCTCAGTGGATAGAGAAAGACGGTACTAATTCCCGTCCACATATCTCAATCGTGATGAATTTCTCCCGTCCGACAGAGAATGAACCGTCTCTACTGACATTCGACGAACTTACAACATTCCTTCACGAGTTTGGACACTCAATCCATGGAATGGTAGCCAACTCGCGTTTCGCATCATTGTCTGGAACAAATGTGTATAGAGATTTCGTGGAGTTGCCATCACAGTTGATGGAAAACTGGGCTCTTGAGAAGGAGTATCTTGATTCGTTTGCCAAACATTATAAGACGGGAGAGAAGATCCCTGCTGATTTGATTGAGAAGATACGTAAGGCAGCAAACTTCAACACTGGCTACTTCACATTGCGTCAGCTATCATTCGGCTATCTTGATATGGCATGGCATACGCTTGAAACACCATACGCAGGAGATGTCAAGCAGTTTGAGGAGCAGGCTTGGGCAAAGACACAATTGTTGAACTCAGTACCGTCGGCTTTGATGAGCGCTAACTTCACACATATCTTCTCAGGAGGTTATTCAGCCGGCTATTACGGTTACAAGTGGGCAGAAGTGCTTGACGCGGATGCGTTTGCGGCATTCCAGGCGGAAGGCATCTTCAATCAGCAGACTGCAGAGAGATTCCGTCGTGAAGTGTTGGAGAAGGGAGGAAGCGAGCATCCAATGACGCTTTACAAGAGATTCCGTGGCCAGGAGCCAACAATCGATGCTCTATTGAAGAGAAACGGAGTGAAATAGAATGCAGAATTATAAATGCTGAATGCAGAATTATAGGTGAATCAAAATGTAAAAGACAAATTTCGAACTTACATTTTGTCATTTTTTTGAACAAAGCCGTTTCAGTTAAGACTCTGAAACGGCTATATTTTTGAGATAATCAATAACCAGCAAACTTTTTAGTAATTTGAGTTTTACATAGTCCTTTGAAAAAAATATTTTTGCGGATTTATTTGTAAAATAATGCTAAAAACTCATGTTAAAACCCCTTAAAACTCCCTTTTTTTTGTATTTTTGTCGATATTGGGACTGGCACAAAGGACTAGATAATGCAGATAATATTGATAATTAATTGTTTGAATTCTCATTAGAGATTGGTTTTTGTGTAAATAAACAGTTTTTAAAAGGTATAAATATACATTCCAAGTTGGATGACAGCAATGTCCTAAGCTTGTTGTGTCTTTCTAAAAAAATATAAAAACATATGAAAAGATTTTACTTATTTATTTTGACGTTGCTGCTCTGCATTTCGCATGCGTGGGGAGCGAGTTCACTAAGAATCAGCATTTGCGGTGTTGATTTCGTGACCAGCGAAGTTGGTCCCGAAAGGAACCTTGTTCCGAAATTGAATGAAAAGTTAGGAGCAGGCTCTGTTTTTGGAGAAATCTATTACAATAATGGCTATTTAACACTTAAGAATGTTACATTAAAAAGTAAAGTACCTTATGGCTGGCAGT
The DNA here is from genome assembly GCA_024401565.1 of Paludibacteraceae bacterium. Classification (GTDB taxonomy): domain Bacteria; phylum Bacteroidota; class Bacteroidia; order Bacteroidales; family Paludibacteraceae; genus UBA1723. The sequence goes on along the minus strand of JAKSKU010000010.1, from coordinate 40,959 downwards.
ACTTTATTAAAGGTGAAACAACTACAACACTTCTTCAATCAAATATTCTTATATTAGAGTTAGAGGGTTCAAATGTCATAGATGTTACATTACCTTTGGGCTCTGGTCTTATGGGATTTGCTGATGATGTCGCTTTGTCGGGAAGCGGTAGCTTGAGTGCTACTTTTAATTCAGAGTATCCGGATGCTCAAGGAGTCACCCCATTGCATGGAATAAATGTTTCTTCTGCTTTCACAGGCTATGCAGAATTTGTCCGTACTGATAATGCTACCAATGCAAGAATGGTTGGCAGCGGAAATGCTATTGTGTCTGATAATCACATGATGATTGCAAGTGGCAACCCCAATGTCAGATATTCTACACTGACAAATTCATCAATAATGTCAGCTACTCTTCAAGGACACTCACATACTTTTTCCACTACAGATGGCTATAAGTATTTACGAGTTAATTCTCTAAAAAAAACCAATTTGTATGTTGCGGGTAAGCAGGTAGATTACACTAACTATAGAGATATTTTTGGAGATGGAACTGTACAACTTTCAGGAAAAACTCTATCTTTTACAAATGCAAATATTAAATATAGCAGCGTAGGTAAACCATTTGTGTATTACGATGTTAATGATGGTATTGCTGAAGATGTCAGAAATAATGTGACATACTCTGGATCAACGCGTAGTATTTCGGATATAAATTTATATGGTTCAAATTCAATAGAAGTTTCTGCTTTTGGAGACTCGTATTCTGCTTTTTCGGGATATAGTGCATCATTCTCTGGTACAGGTTCTTTGAAACTGTCAGTGCATAATACTATCGGTGATTCTTATGCTTTTGATGATGATATTGAAGTGTCTGAACAATGTTATCTATCTGTGAAGACATCAACAGGTAAAGACGGTGCTACAAATAATGTGATGGTAGGAACAAAGACTCTTAATCTAGAAAACACCACAAATTATTTTGTTGCTACAGGAAATACATTGCCAGTTTCCAATGTCACACTGTCTTCTGCAACTGTAGGTGGTCTGAACAAGAGGTATGCAAATTTTGGATATTATGATGCATCCACTTATGCTAAACCAACTTTTGTGTTTAATTCTGGATCTAAACAAGCATTGCAGGCTCTAGGCTACATAGGTAAGAGTGTGAACGTGGATTTGAAGGCAGTGGCTGGTGGAAAGACACCATACTATTATAGTGCAACTGGTCTTCCTGCAGGACTTTCTATTGATAGTGAGACAGGAGTGATCAGCGGTACATATACAACTGCGGATGCTGGAGGTAAAACTGTAACGATAAAGGTGACTGATTTCCTTGGTAATTCAGCAACTGGTACATATACAACGCCTTTGGTAAGTGAAAAGATGATATTTGCTGATGACGACTTTTTTGACCTTCCAGACAATAGAATGGTTCGTGCAGTAGAGATTACACCTATAAATTGTGCAAGTGCTGTATCCAATGCGGTGTCTCCTTGTAAATATACCGCAACAGGTCTTCCTGCAGGAGTGACTATTGATGCTACTACCGGTGTGATTTCGGGTGCTCCTACTTCTACTAAAGATACAACCTCAACAGCAACAATCACTCTTACAGATGCTGCTGGTCAGAGTGAATCTATCGAGATATATGTTGGTCGAGTGTTCGAGAACTATGAGTTTAAGGTGGCTGGAGTTAATGTAACTGAAATCAATAAAGACAAAATCTACGATGGTAGAGGATTAATTAGTTATCAACCTGAGAGTAAAACTTTGATGATTAACAATACTCACATTAGATATACATCTTCATCGTTCACTTCTTTTGTTGATACTGAAGGTAAGGTAGAAACAGTTAATGTAACTGGAACAAGCGAAATCGTTATTACAACCAATTATATTACCTGCGGATTCCCTAATAGCATAAAGATTACTGGTGATGGTGACTTGCATATGATAGTAGCTTCTCCTGATAAAGGTCATGTGGTAAAGGGTGATATTGAAATTGTTGACAATGCTACAATAGAGTTTGGTGGACAAATTGGTGTCTGCGAAAACGGAAAGATCACAGTTCCAAATGATCATGTCTTGTATTATTCCAACACCAGCAAATTAAGTGTGGATGATTGGATTTTGCTTCCTCAGACGACAGAGGATGCTTCTAAGTATATTCATATCAAGAATGACAAGGAACTTCTTGCTGCTGACGGAGGAGTACGATTTACTGAAGAATTAGAGGCACTAACTCTTTACAATGGAATACCAATGTCATTCTCTGTTGCTGACTATGTGGAGGGCGGAATTAAACCTTATACTTATAGCGTGACAGGTTTGCCAACTGAATTAAACCTTTCGTTAGATGCTGCTACTGGAGTGCTTTCTGGTATCCCATTTATAACAAAAAATGTTTTGAAAAATGTGACGTTTACTGTGACAGATGGTATAGGACGACAGGTTTCTGCAAAATGTGCATTGGTGCTTAAAGTAAATCTAGAAGGTTTGTCTTATGAGACTGTTGGTGGTACATCTCAAATTTCTGGTGTTACCACTTGGTCTGTTATTTTTAGCAAGTCAAAGTCTCTTGAACCAAACCAGTTGATGTGTGTTGATTACGACACTGAAACACTTGGCGTTACACTTCCAACAAATGTAATTGGCAAGGATGCTAACGACAACTGGTATGCTGATGATATCGTGTTGACAGATGCTGTTGCCTACTCAAATCCGTATGATGTAAAGGCTAAGAAGATTACTTATACTCGTAACTTCAGCACAACAGTTGTAGGAAACAAGGCATGGCAGGCTTTGTTTGTGCCATTCGCAATTGATGTCACAAAATACACTGATTTTGATGTCGCAAAGATATTTACGATTTGTCCAACTAAGGATACAGATGGCAATGGACAATTAGATGATAATGATGATATGGTTATGGTCATATCTCCTGTTAAATCTAGCAAGACTATTCCAAATGTGCCATACCTGATTCGCCCTAAGAAATCTGGTTCTAATGTCATAATTGCAGAGAATACAACTCTGGAGAGTTCAGACAAAGCTGATTATGTGAAGTTTTCAACTTCTAATACAGAATATACTGTGACTGGTGTCTATGATAATATGGAACTAAAGCCAGGTGATAACAATTATTACATGGCAACAAGTGGTAATATCAGTTATCGTTCAGGATCACCTGCAACGCTTAAACCAAATAAATGGTATATGCATGCGGAATCCATAGGATATGGTCATGGAGAACATGCGGTAGATGCAGAGACAAGAGCGTTAAAATTCAATATCATGGTTATTGGAGAAGACATTGATGAAGCACCATCATTTGATGATGTTAACGGCAATGTTGGCACAGAAAATATGATTTTCACTGTCAATGGTGTGAGACTAAATAGTCTTGACAATGCTCCTGCCGGAATCTATATTGTTAATGGAAAGAAAGTAATTAAAACAAATAAGTAGTATGGAAAACAAAAAAGAATTTATAGAACCTACTCTAGAAGAGGTGGTTCTTGAGTCTCGGGATATTCTCGGAAGTTCATTTGAAGGCCCTGGATTTGGAGATGTAGATGAAGACCTTGATGATTGACAAAATTTGAAACAATCATTTGCATATAGCAGATGACGAACATATCCCTTGAAAGCATCCGCTTTCAAGGGATGTTTTTATTTTGACTTCGCCGAATACATTAAACAACTTAAAGGAGACTGAACCGTGAGATTCAGTCTCTTTTTTGTTGGTTGGTAATTTAAACTAGAATTTTGCGAAATGAAAGACTGAACAAGCCTTTTAATATTTTGCAAATCGAACGCCAGAGTTCTGTTTGTCAAATTGAATGTTTCAAAACGCTTGGCAGAGTTCTGTTTTGCCAAATTTTAAATTTCAAAATACTTGGTAGAGTTCTGTTTGCCAAATTTTAAATTTCAGAGAGGTTAATGATTGTTCTATTGTTCGAATTGCAAGAAATTTTGGAAATAATTGTTAATCAATTTGCATTGTATGTTTCAAAAATGTAGTACTTTTGCGCCGGCATTACTTTATTTTGCTGAAAGAGACTCACTTGTGGGTGTTGTTAGGCAATAGGGTGGTGTTACATATACATGACAAGCGTTTACTCGCTTTGCTTACCTACAGCTAAAATCTGGAAAATTTTAAGGAAAAGGGGCAAAGTTACGGTAGATGACTGCGGGGGTGTATGTCTTTCCTTCGTGTGACCTTACTATATATTAGTATGGTCTAGCGTTGGATTTCGATATACTGAATGCGTGGGTCTCTTTCCGTTGCTTTATTTACTCTTAAAGGTTTTTCCAGAGCCTAACATGTTAGATAGAGCAACAAGGTAAAAGTTCCCACGCTTTTTGTGTCTATGTGAGAAGGATTTATCTTTTTTCATCCGTAGGGAACAGGACTAAACAAAAATTATAATAACGAGTAAAGTATGAAAAAGTTTTTACTATCGTTGTGTGTGGCTCTGCTTTCGTGCATAGCCTTTGCGCAGCAGCCGCCCAAAATGGTATATGTGTTGCTAAAGGACGGTACGCAAGTTAAGTATTTAGCTGATGACATTGAAAGAATAAGTGTAAAGTATGCTGCTGTACCTGCCGAAAAAACAGGATTGAGTTTCTCGTACGATGAAACAGCAATGACTGCAAGTGTGACTGGGGTTGAAGATTGGTATGTAACTTCAGTAGAAATACCTTCTAAAGTATCGTATGACGGTAAGGAGTATGATGTAACTTCATTCGGAGACTATGCAATCTCTCCTTGTAAAAGCCTCACAAGTGTCGTAATACCTAACTCGGTAACAGAAATTGGAAGGACTGCATTTGCTTGGTGCACTAGCCTCACAAGTATCGAAATACCTGAATCGGTAACTTCAATCGGAGAGTCTGCATTCACGTGGTGCACTAGCCTCACAAGTATCGAAATACCTGAATCGGTAACTTCAATCGGAGAGTCTGCATTCGTTAACTGCATAAGCCTAACAAGCATCAATATCCCTAATTCGGTAACTTCAATCGGAGCTTCTGCATTCGAGGATTGCGACAACCTAAAGACAGCACGTGTGCCGGTAAGTTTGAAGGGTAAGATACCTTCAAATACTTTCCCATCAACTTGCGTGATTGAGTGGTATGCCATTCCTGTCGAAGAAACAGGCTTGAAGTTTATGTATGATAACACAAATAAGACAGCAAGTGTGACTGGAGTTTATAATAAGGATGTGACTTCAGTAGAAATACCTTCAAAAGTATTTTATGGCGGTAAGGAGTATGATGTAACTTCAATCGGAAAGGATGCATTCGAGAATTGTGTAAGTCTCACAAGCATCGAAATTCCTAACTCGGTAACTTCAATCGGAGAGGATGCATTCTCAGGTTGCAAAAGCCTCACAAGCGTAGTCATTGGTAACTCGGTAACTACAATCGGAACAAAGGCATTCTGTTATTGCGAAGGTCTTACAAGCGTTAAAATCCCTAATTCGGTAACTGAAATCGGAGAGGGTGCATTCAATGCTTGCACAAGCCTTACAAGCATTGAAATTCCTAACTCGGTTACTATAATCGCTGATTATGCCTTCTCAGGTTGCACAAACCTCACAAACATCGAAATTCCTAACTCGGTAACTAAAATCGGAGAGGATGCATTCAGTGGATGCACAAACCTCACAAGCATCGAAATTCCTAACTCGGTAACTTCAATCGGAGAGGATGCATTCTCAGGTTGCAAAAGCCTCACAAGCGTAGTCATTGGTAACTCGGTAACTAGAATCGGAAATTATACATTCTTAGGTTGCGAAAGCCTCACAAGCATCGAAATTCCTAATTCGGTTACTTTTATCGGAGAGAAAGCATTCTATGTCTGCACAAGCCTAAAGACAGCACGTGTGCCGGTAAGTTTGAAGGGTAAGGTTGAATCTGCATTCCCATCAACTTGCGAAATTGTGTGGTATGCTTCTGCCGACCAAACAGGCTTGAAGTTCTCGTACAATAATGAATTCAATACTGCAAGTGTCAGTGGTATAAAGAATTATGGTGATTCATCAGAGATCAAAATACCATCGCAAGTTGTGTATAATGGTGTCATATACGATGTAACTTCAATCAAGTTTAATGCATTTACATATGCCAGTTACTCAAGTATTGAGATCCCCAATTCGGTAACTTCTATCGCCGAACAGTCATTTTTATATTGTGTAAACTTGACAAGCATCGAAATACCAAGTTCGGTAAAGAAAATCGGAAGTAGTGCGTTTGCGGATTGTCGGAACCTAAAGACAGCACGTGTGCCATTGGGTTGTGAACTTGGAAATAATGCATTCCCATCAACTTGCGAAATTGTGTGGTATGACCCATTGACAGGCTTGACTTTCAAGTACGATGAAGCAACAATGACTGCAAGTGTGACTGGATTTGAAAATAAGACGGTAACCGAAGTTATAATACCTTCTGTAGTATTGTATGGTGGTAAAGAGTATGTTGTAACTTCAATTGGCGAGAGTGCATTTTTGTCTAGTAATAACCTTACAAGCATCGTAATCCCTAACACGGTAACTTCAATAGGCAATATAGCATTCTCAATGTGCGCAGGTCTTACAAGCATCGAAATTCCTAACTCGGTAACAACTATCGGAGATGGAGCTTTCGCCCTTAGCCCACTTACAAGTATCGTAATTCCTGAGTCAGTAACTTCAATCGGAGAAAATGCTTTCTATGGATGCTTGAAATTAAATACAGCATTTGTGCCATCAAGATTGAATGGTAAGGTTGAATCTGCATTCCCATCAAATTGTGAAATTAAGTGGTATGTTTCTCCCGACCAAACAGGCTTGAAGTTCTCGTACGACAAAACAAAAATGACGGCAGAGGTTAATGGCATTATAAATGACGGAGCAAGACAGGTAAAAATTCCTTCGCATGTGTTGTATGACGGAAAGGTGTATGTAGTAACTTCAATCTATAAGGCATTCCTTAGTTGCGAATACCTTGCAAGCGTCGAAATCCCTAACACCGTAACTTCAATCGGATATGAAGCATTCCAAAATTGCACAAGCCTTACAAGCATCGAAATTCCTAATTCGGTAACTTCAATCAGAGAGTTTGCATTTTTTAAATGCACAAGCCTCACAAGCGTAGTCATTGGTAACTCGGTAACTTCAATCGGAAAGTATGCATTCCAAAATTGCACAAATCTTACAAGTATCAATATCCCGAATTCGGTAACTACAATCGGAGAGGTTGCATTCAGTGGATGCACAAGACTCACAAGCATCGAAATCCCTAACTCAGTAACTTCAATAGGTTCTGGGGCATTCAAAGGTTGCACAAGACTCACAAGCATCGAAATTCCTAACTCGGTAACTACAATCGAAAAGGAGGTATTCAGTGGTTGCACAAAACTCCAAAGCATCGGAATCCCTAACTCAGTAACTTCAATCCGAGAGTTTGCATTCAGTGGATGCGAAAGCCTTATAAACATAGTAATCCCTAATTCGGTAACTTCAATTGAAAGCTATGCATTCGATGGTTGCACAGGCCTCAGAGGCCTCGAAATCCCTAAATCGGTGACTTATATCGGACCAAATGTATGCTATGGTTGCTCGAGCTTTAAGACAGCACGTGTGCCAGTAAGTTTGAAGGGTAAGGTTGAATCTTCTTTCCCAGGAACTTGGACAATTGAGTACTACTACTAAAACAAGGATTTCATTTATTAAAATTTTAAGACAATGAGGAAGTTCTTAATTATAATGTCTCTTCTTCCGTTATACGCTATGGCGAACAAGATAACGGGAATCACGGCGGACGGAGACACAAAGGTGTTCAGCCTTGATGATGTAGTGGACATCATGGTTGATGACGAGCCAAGCCTGTCAGTTCATTCAAGGAATGGTGCTGTCGATGGCGGTTTCGAAACAATCATGTTTTCAGAAGTGCCTGAAATCTCAGTGAAAAGCTTGTCTTATGAAACTGTTGGTGGTACATCTCAAACATCTGGTACTGCTACTTGGACTGATATTACTGGCAAGGCTAAGTCACTTGAACCAAACCAGTTGATGTATGTTGATTACGACACAGAAACAGCAGGTGTTACACTTCCAGCAAATGTAATTGGCAAGGATGCTAACGGCAACTGGTATGCCGATGATATCGTGTTGACAGATGCTGTTGCCTACTCAAATCCGTATGATGTAAAGGCTAAGAAGATTACTTATACTCGTAACTTCAGCACAACAGTTATAGAAAATAAGGCATGGCAGCCTCTATTTGTACCATTCGCAATTGACGCTACAAAATACACTGATTTTGATGTAGCTGAGATATTTACGATTTGCCCAACTAAGGATACAAATGGAGATGCCCAATTGGATGGTAGTGATGATCTGATTATGATCATATCACCTATCAAATCAGGCAAAACCATTTCAAATGTGCCATACTTGATTCGTCCTAAGAAATCTGGTTCTAATGTAATTGTAGCAGAGAATACGACTCTGGAGAGTTCAGACAAAGCTGATTATGTGGAGTTTTCAACTTCTCGTACTGTATATACCTTGATCGGTATCTATAATAATATGGAACTAAAGAAGGGTGATAACAATTATTACATAGCATCAAGTGGAAATATCAGTTATCGTTCAGGATCATCTGCAACGCTTAAACCAAATAAATGGTATATGCATGCGGAATCCATAGGATATGGTCATGGAGGTCATACAATCGATGCAGAGACAAGAGCGTTAAAATTCAATATTATGGTTCTTGGTGAGGACATTGATGAAGCACCTTCATTTGATGATGTTAACGACAATGTTGGTATTTTCACTATCAATGGTGTTAGACTAAATAGTCTTGACAATGTTCCTACTGGAATCTATATTGTTAATGGCAAGAAAGTAATTAAAACCAATAAGTAATATGGCAAGCAAAAAGGAATTTATAGAACCTACTCTAGAAGAGGTAGTTCTTGAGTCTCAGGATATTCTCGGAAGTTCATTTGAAGGCCCTGGATTTGGAGATGTAGATGAAGACCTTGATGATTGACAAAATTTGAAACAATCATTTGCATATAGCAGATGACGAACATATCCCTTGAAAGCATCCGCTTTCAAGGGATTTTTATGCTGAGGAAATGTATTATCTAAAATTCATTATCTTTGTATGCGTTAAATAGGGTAAGATTTATCATAATGCAATCATATATATTCGACATAGCGGAATGGAAGGTGACTGTCTGTTTCTCCGAATCAGACGGGACATCGGGTATGGATATGCTGCCTTCATTCCAAAATTTCTGTGTTGCGGATACAAATAGCGAACCATTATTGGAAATGACTGTGGATCAGCAGTTGCCGACGTTGCCTGAGAAAGAGTGTGAATACAATTCTGTCGAGCAGACACTGAACGGGGATATAGTGGTGAACAGATTCCATGATGGAAGCTATCAATTTGTCATAAAGAATATAAAAGGTGACGTGTGTGCGGTGATGCATGGCAACCACGATTTCAGCGTGGATAGATGCCGTGTCTATGGAAATGAAAAAATGCGTCAATTTGGATTGAACAATGCCATGATGCTTGCATATGCCTTTGCTGGCGCACGTCGACATACAATTTTGATACACGCTTCTGTGGTGCGTCATGATGAGAAGGGCTATGCTTTCGTGGCTCGTAGCGGCACAGGCAAAAGCACGCAGACGCAAAACTGGCTGAAGACAATTCCTGGTTGCGACTTGATGAACGATGATAACCCTGCAGTGCGTGTTGTAGACGGTGCTGTCTGGATATATGGCACACCGTGGAGCGGCAAGACACCCTGCTATAGACAGGTGAAGGCAAAATTGGCTGCCGTCACCAAGATAGATCGGCATACTGCAAACTATGTGGAGAAGGTGGCTAAACTGGTCGGCTTCAACCATCTGTTGTCATCCTGCTCCGTTTTGCGATGTGATAAGGAGAAGCACCTTGGCATCTGCGACACAGTCTCTGCGGTCTGTTCCCAGGTCGACAATTATATTTTGCATTGCACTGCAGATCCAGAAAGCGCAGTGGTATGCCATAATGCAATAAGTAATTGACGTATAGGTCAACTGATATGAAAGAAACAGATTTTGCCATAGAGTTATTGCGACAAGGTCGTACGGTCAGCATTGTTGGGCGCGGCAACAGCATGCGTCCTTATTTGGTGCATGAACGCGACAAGATTGTTCTTGCTCCTGTGGATTCCATTAATGTGGGAGACGTGGTGTTTGCAACTCCGGCTGCAGACCGTCATGTGGCGCATCGTGTGGTGAGGGTCGACGGTGATGATGTGACGCTGATGGGTGACGGCAATATGAGTTGCGAGAAATGCAACGTCGACGATATCCATGGCAAAGCGGTTGGTTTTATCCGCAAGGGTAGGGATAAGATAGAAAGCGCGGACAGTTTGGCCTACAGACTCTATTCATGGATATGGATGCATTTGCCACTTGTTGTGCGTCGCTATTGTCTGGCTCTGCACAATATGCTATTTTGGTCGTTCAAGGATCTTTCACGCATCACACCGACTGAGGCAGAAGAGGCTCTGCTACTTGCTCTTACGCGCATCTCTCTTTGGGGAGAGTCCACGGAAAAAGCGGAAGAGATAATAGCGAATAGAGGCATACGTTGGAATGCTGTGCTCGACTTGGCTAAACGTCAGACACTGATGGGGCTCGCTATCGATGCTATCAGACGTCTGCCTGATAATATGAAACCGACTAAAGAGGTTTGCGACGACCTGACAGCAAAACTAAGAAAGTCTCTACTGACACATGAGAAACTCAATACCGTCGCCATCCGCATAATGGAACTTTTCCAATCTCATGGAATACATGCGGTGCTATTGAAAGGGCAGGGCACAGCCGCACGTTATCCTAATCCTATACTGCGACAGTGTGGAGATATTGACGTTTATGTCGGCAGGGATAATTGTGAACGTGCCACCAAATGTATAGCAGAACTTGTCGGAGAGGATGGCCTGGATCAGAATCTGGAGAGTCCTAAGCATGCGCATGCACATTATGGAAACATTCCAATAGAGATACATAGAATTACCGAACGTCATCATTATTTTTCTGTAAGAGAGCGTTATATCAAGGATTCGGAAGCTTGGCTGAAGCCGGAGTCTTGCGATAAGGTGATGATTCTGGGTAAAGAGGTGAATGTGCCGCCACGACAGTTTAATTCACTTTATACATTCTTCCATCTTTGGCACCATTTCCTCACTAGCGGTATTGGATTCCGTCATATTTGCGACTTGTGTGTGTTGCTGCACGACGCATACGGCAAGATCGACACTGAAAAACTATCCCGAGATCTGCGTGACTATAAGATGCTCCGTGGATGGCAGATCATAGGTTGGCTTGCTGTCAATAAGTTTGGCTTACCTAAGGAGGAGATGCCATGTTATTCTGAGAAATATGGGGAGATTGCACAGAAGGTATGGGAAATGATACTGGAAGGCGGAAATTTCCGTAAATCTTATTACAAAAGAAAGACAAATCGTCACTGGGTGGTGAGAAAAATGATTTCATTGTGCTATATGGTGATGAATACGGTCAAAATGTATCCTGCAATAGGTGTGGAATCACTTTATGCGTTCGCTCTTTTGGTCGAATACGGGACAGAAAGAACGAAGAGGAAACTATTTGGAAAGAATTCATAAAAGATACAGTCATGAAGAAACAAAAAGGATATGAACTAAGAGATATCTGCGGTGAAAAGGTCATTATTGCCACAGGAGTGGAGAGCATCGACGTCAACAAGATGCTTGTGCTGAATGAAACTGCGGCTTTTATGTGGGATGCAATGGGTGACGCTGAATTTGAAGCCCAAGATATTGCAAAGAAGACTTGTGAGGTATACAATATCACTGAAGAGAAGGCGTTGCAGTCGGTCAACCGTCTTCTTGACGATATGAAGAGATGTGGCGTCGTGAAATAAATCTTCTTGTATGGATGTGGCGCAGCGTCGACGGTGAACGACGACGCATTGCGTTGAATTGTGCGGTAGGAATCCTGAGGATTGCCCTGTCGCTCTCTTTTGTGTATCTATGCAAGCATATCGTTGATATTGCTACGGGAGCTGTGTCGGGCGACATCCAACATTGGACTATGCTTCTTGCAGGCTATGTGGTGCTACAGCTGACGGTGTCGCTTGTCAACGGACGTATCAGGGAACGCAATCGTATTGAGATCACCAATCATCTGCAAAGAAAGATATTTGCAAAGGCGATGCGTGGCAAGTGGAACGGACGCGACAGACTTCACACGGGAGATACGATGAGCAGACTCAGCGAGGATATACGCACTGTCTCCATATCCGTCTGCGATCAAATCCCTAATATCGTGCTGTCGGGTGTACAGCTCATTTGTGCCTCTGTAGTGCTGTTTCTTCTTGAAAAATCCCTGCTTTGGGTGCTGCTTGTCATCATGCCAGTGGCAATCATCGTCAGCAAACTTTTTTTTCGACGATTGCGTCGACTTACAGATAGAGTGCGCAGTCAGGAAGGCGAAATCCAAAGCCATATCCAGGAACATTTGTTGAAACGCATTCTGCTAATCTGCATGGACAGGATAGACGATTCGATTTCCATGCTCTGTTGTCGGCAAGATGAGCTCAGGGAGACGGTGATCTCCCGCGTCAACTATACCACACGAGCCAACATGTTTATACAGGCTGGTTTTATGGTTGGCTATAGCGTCACGTTTTGCTGGGGAGCGTACGGAATCATGGCTGGCACTGTCACATACGGAATGATGACGGCATTTTTGCAACTTGTGAACCAAGTGCAGCGTCCGATAGTGAACATGAGCCATTTCTTGCCTCAGATCATACAATCCATTTCTTCAATCGACCGTCTGAAAGATATAGACGAAGCTGAACAAATGGATGAAAAAGGTGAGATACAATGTGATCCGGATAAAAACTATGGTATCCGGATCGAGAATCTTTCGTATACCTATCCTGGCAATCCGAAGCCAACAATAGATAATCTATGCGAGACATTTAAGCCTGGCGAACATGTTGCCATTATGGGTGAGACGGGAGCTGGTAAAAGTACACTGATAAGAATCCTTCTTGGACTTCTTGAGCCAGACAAAGGAAGCGTCTGCATTTACGACGATCAAGATAGTGGCGAAGGATTAAAACCAGTCCGTCAGTATAGAAATCTATTCTGTTACGTGCCACAGGGAAACAGCCTGATGAGCGGCACGATAAGAGAGAATTTGTTGCTAGGAAATCCAAACGCAACGGAGGAAGAGATGAAGAATGCCTTGCGACTTGCTGCCGCAGATTTCGTGTTTGGACGTGAGGAAAACCTAGATATATCGTGCGCTGAGCAAGGCAACGGTTTAAGTGAAGGTCAGGCGCAACGTATAGCTATAGCACGCTCGCTTCTTCAGCGTGGCAAAATCTATATTTTCGATGAAGCCTGCTCAGCCCTTGATGAGTCGACGGAGTCTCGTATACTCGACAATCTTGATACTCATTTGAAGGGCAAAACTGTGATCTGGATCACGCACGACGACGCTGTCAGGAAAAAGATGGAGAGAGTAGTAGTTATAAAAGATAAAACGATCAGCATGAAAAAGCAGAATCCGTGCTGATTGATGATTCTGTCTATACACCTTCTTTATTTGTTTCTGATAAAGTGAAAATATGCGGTGAAAATGCCATTTTTGGAACGATTTGCTATGTATTTTGTGTTGTTAAGAAATTTGGTCGTTCAATTTTTATTTTCTATTCATATAAAATAACAGGAAAAATTGTTATATTCGCTTTCTAAACAACGTTTAAAAGCGCGATATGGTAGAAGTAGAGATAAAGAGAGTTGGCAATTCCACAAGAGAATTACCTAAGTATGCAACCGCAGGGTCGGCAGGCTTTGATTTGTGTGCATCTATTTCAGAACCTGTTGTGATAGCACCCGGTGAACGTCGTTTGATTCCTACAGGTATTTCAATTGCGCTTCCTGTTGGGTTTGAGGCTCAAGTGCGACCAAGAAGTGGTTTGGCGCTGAAGCATGGAATTACAGTGCTCAACAGTCCAGGCACAATCGACTCTGACTACCGTGGCGAGGTAGGAGTTGTCCTGATCAACCATTCCAATGTGGACTTCACCGTGAACGATGGCGACAGAATCGCGCAGATGGTTGTGGCAAGATACGAGACGGTGTCGTGGAAAGAGGTGACGAGCCTATCCGAGACAGAACGTGGCGAAGGAGGTTTTGGCCACACTGGTGTTTAACTAAACTTATTGCTTAGGGAATGAAAAAGAACTTATTCTTCATAATTACACTTTTTGCGTCAGCGCTTTCTTTGTCGGCGGCAAAACAGGCAGTGCAGGATCTCAAGAAGACAGAGTCCACACTGGAGTATTCCGAGAAACACCCCGATGCGGCGTTTGACTACTATTTTTATGAGGCGTTACGTTACAAGATAGCAAACAGATTCGACAGTACACTCTACTTTCTAAACAAGTGTGAGGATATTTATCCGATGAATCCGCAGGTTCATTTCGAAAAAGCGCGTGTCAATGTGACTTTCAATCAGCTTCCGCAGGCTTTGAAGGAGATTGAGACGGCGATCAAACTTGATTCCACAGAAACGTATTACTACGATATGGCCATGAATCTCGCTTACGAGACAAAAGACTATCCAAAGGCTATTGGGTTTGCGAAGAAGATTCATGAGTTGCGTCCCGACAAAAACTATTACATCCTTATGCTTGCCTCTCTTTACGGGGAGAACCATCAGGCCAAAGAGGCTTTGGATGCGTGGACAGAGTTGGAGAAGCAGATGGGAATGTCGTTGGAGATTACGAAATACAAGTATGCCAACTGGCTTACAGGGTTCCATGACAAGAAAAAGGCTTTGGCCGAATACGACAAGTTGATTGCCGCTTATCCTGCAGATCCGCAGTATATCAAGGCGAAGGCTGACGCTTATGCATATCTTGGTGACTTCAAGAACATGGAGAAGACGCTAAAGAAAGGATTGAAAAAGTTCCCTGACAGTGGCGTGATGCGTTATGAGTTGTGCGTATTCTATCTCTATCGAAAGAAGGACTTGAAGAAATGCGACAAGTATATCGATCCAGTGTTGGAAAGCCGTGATCTGGAGTATGATCAGAAGATGTCTCTTCCGGCTACACTCTGGCTAGATTCCACGGCCAGACATTTGGTGACCGAACAACGTCTGCGCAAAATGATTTCTATGTATCCGCATGAATCGTCGACGTACGCGTTGCTTGTGGATTATCTTTCTTCCAACAACCGTACGGAAGAGGCCTACTCTTTAATTGAGAAAAGCCTGGAGGCCGATCCATATCAGGAAGACATGTGGAATACGCTGATCCTTAAGTATGCTGTCGACAACAATATGACAGCGGCGGAGAACGCGTTAAAGTCGGCATCAAGCTATTTCCCTAACAACAGTGATTTCGCTTACCGTCTGGGACGACTTTATTTCTTGAAAGGAGATACAGCAAAGGTTGAACCATATTTGCGTAAGGCTGCGGAGATAGCAAAACCTACGGATATCTATCTTGCTGCTGGAATCTACGGTGAAATCGGCGATATCTATATGGCAATGGGCGATACGGCCAAGTCGATGAGCGTGTATGACGAGGCTCTAGCTCTTAATCCTAATGCGGTGTCGGTGCTCAACAACTATGCCTACATGCTTTCCGTGCAGGGCAGAGACTTGGATAAGGCGGAGAGAATGAGTGGCAAGACGATAAGCGTTGATCCCAACAGCCCCGTCTTTCTCGACACTTACGCCTGGATATGCTTCAAGCAGGGCAATTATCCGACAGCTCTTCTTTACATCGAGCAGGCTTTGGCAAAGATGAAAGAGGATAATCACGAATTGCTCGAGCATTATGGAGATATATTGTATAAGTCTGGTAATGTGGAGAAGGCTCGTGAACAATGGAATAAGGCTTTGGCCACATGCGCAAAGAAGAATATCAAGCCGTCGGACATCCTTCAAAAGAAGGCGTCTTCGGGCGAATATGTAGAATAAAAAGGATTATAAACTATGATAAAGATTGCAAGAATACTTTTGGCAGCGATGATGTTTTTGGCCATTTCATCGTGTAAGACAAAGCAAGTAGAGAATACTGAAGAGCAGAGAGTGTCTACAAAGAGTGAGGTGTTTCGGACTTTGAGCATCGACAAGATGTCTTTCTCATTGACCCTTGCAGGCACAGAGATGAACTCTTCGGGATCTATCCGTATCGCTCGCGACAGTGTGATCATCTGTTCGGTGATGCCATTGCCGGGAATGGAGTTCTTTAGAATAGCTATCAACAAGACAGGAGTTGTGATGATCAACCGTGTCGACAAGAAGTTTGTGTCGGTGTCTTATGAAGAGATGCGTAAGAAAGGCATGGAGCTTAACTATTCGGCATTTGAGGCAATCTTTACAAACCGTCTGTTCCTATATGGAGAGGATTATTTCCCTAAAGCGTCCGACTTTGGTGTGACTGAAATGAACGGAAGAATGAAGCTGATGCGTACAAAAGGAAACGTGCTTCAGGAGTTTGAGTATAACTCCAGCAAAGAACTTGCGTCAGGATCAATCAGTATAGGTTCCGACTACTTTACAGAGTGGCGTTATCAGGACTATTTCAATGTGAAGAATGTCCGTTATCCACGCACAACATTCCTTTCTATAAAGAAGGGATCGCAGCGTCGAGATATCACAATGACAGTGGAAGACATTTCTCTTGACAAAGACAGAAACTTTGAGGTCAAGATACCATCGACATACCAGAAAATCTCAATGGAGGATTTTTTGAAGTCATATTAAAAAATTGATAGGCAGACGGGAGATGTTGGGCAAGTGTGGAAAACTGGTTGCTGGAATTATGTTGACGCTGGTTGTCGGTGTCGGCATGATGTCGTCTACACCTGCATGGAGCCAAAAAACATCGGGTAAAACGACTAAAAAGACATCTTCCAAGACGTCAACCAAGACTTCCAAGAGCATCAACTCATTGAAAAGTGAGCAGGAGAAAGTGCAGAAGTCACTGAAACGAGCTCAAGACAGTCTTAAGAATACTCAGCTATCCACAAAAAAGGCGATGCGTGAGGTGTCACGTCTCGACCAGGGTATAGAGGAGAGAAGCAAACTGATCCAAAACAAGAATGAGGAGATCCTATCACTTCAGGATAATATCTCAACTCTTGAAAAGGACATTCTCAGATTGGAGTTGGAGTATGCCAGCAACAAAGAGAAATATGTGGATCTGATTTACCATGCGTATGTGCAGAACTCATCCTACAGCAAACTTATGTTTGTGCTTTCAGCGGAGTCGTTCAGCCAGGCATACCGTAGATTCAGATACATACAGAATTTCGCAAATTTGCGTAAACTGCATGCGGATGAAATCGCCAGCAACAGGGATGAGCTTGTAGAGAAACGATCATTGCTTACTGAAAAGAAGGCAGAGTCCACTTTGCTTGTTCAGGAGCGTGAGGCTGAAAACCAGAAGCTGTTGGAGGAAAAAGACGAACAGAACCGTCTGCTCGAATCTTTGAAGAACAAGGAAAAAGAGTTTGCCGCTGAATTGGCGAAACAACAGGCCGCTGCCGAAAAACTTGATCAGCGCATCAAGGAACTGATTGAGAAAGAGGCAGAGGAGGCAGCCAAGCGAATGGCAAAAAAGAGTGATGGAAAGGCCCAAAATGTGGTGAAAACCGAGAATACAGCGTTTGAGAGCGCCAAAGGGACATTGCCGTCTCCACTGCCTAGCTCACATATAACAGGACGCTTCGGAGTGCAGTTCCATCCTGTGTTGCGTCACGTAAAGACGAATAATAAAGGAGTCTACGTGACCAGTGAAGCGGGGGCCGTGGCAAAAGCGGTGTATGAAGGCGAGGTGACGCAGCTGTTTTCGGTGCCAGGAAGCAATAATGCAGTCATTGTACGTCATGGCAATTATCTTTCCGTCTACTCCAACTTGACAAATGTGTACGTCAAGAAAGGACAAAAGGTGTCGGCTGGAGACAGAATCGGAAGTGTATACGAGGATGAGAACGACGACAATAAGACAACGTTGTTCTTCCAGATATGGAAAGAGAAAGAGTTGCAGAATCCGGAAGAGTGGGTCAAAGGTTGGAAACGAAGATAATTTTAAAATAAGATAATAACGAAAAAGATTTAAAATATGGAGCAGCAGAACAACAACGAAGAATTGGATCTTGTTTGGCTATGCAGAGCCGTCTTTGAAAAGATGGGAAATGCGGGAAAATGGTGTGGAGATAAGTACAGACGTATTTTGCGTTTTGCGTGGAAGAAAAAGTTCCCATTGTCTATTGCAATGACAATAGGTATAGCAATCGGTGTGGCACAGAGCTATTATGAGCAGTATTTTACAAAATATACATTGGAATCGCTTGTTTTCTTGAAGACGACAAGCGCAGATGTGTGTGACGACTTGATAGAGTCACTTAATTTGTTCTGCAAGAAGAAGAATTATGACAAGGTGGCAGAGATGATGGACATCACTTTGGAGGACGCTACTAAGCTAAAGAAAATCACTCCATATTTCTGGATTGACGACCGTCATTCAGGTGCCCCTACAGAAATAGATAAGACAGAGAGATATTTGAAGGATACTTCTGTGGTGAGAATTTATGACAGACTTCAGATTGAGATCGTGACGTCTGATTTGAGAACAGTGCCTATTCTTAAGAATGGTTTGGTTCACTATCTTTCTTCCAATGATGAGGTAAAGAGAAATTATGAGTCGAGACGCGAGATGCTACAGAAGATGGTTGTCCAGTATGACGCTGAGGCAGAGGTGCTTGACTCATTGCGTAGACAAGAGTATTTCTCTGACCTAAACAGAAAGAAGACAATGCAGATTGACGGTCCGATGATCGTGTCGGAGAGCAACCGCCAGTTGTTCCACGATGATATCATCAAGTTGAAGAATAAGAGTTTCGATTGCGAGATTGAGTTGAAGAAGAAGGTCACAAGTGTATATTTCAACCGTGACTTCGCTATCACAGCACAGTCGCCAAAGGTGTTGACTCTTTCTTTGTTGTATGGATTTATTATGATGTCTATTGTGTTTATTGTGATAGGATTCATTCATAAGAGAGAGTCGATCAAGACATATCTTGAATATGATGAGGCTGCCTCTTTCAAAGCTAATTCTGGAAAATAATAAAGATATATGAATCAAAAAGTATATATAACACACAATCTTATCGAGGATTTGCGTAAGGAGTGTGACGGACGTGCTGCCAATGGAGTGTTCATATTGGTGGACGAGAATACTCGCAGACTTTGTTTGCCTGCGATGTTGAAGGATGAGTTTTTCGGCAAGGTGACGGTGATTGAGATCAAGGCGAACGACGACCACAAGACATTGGAGAGTCTGGCAAGTGTATGGACAGCTTTGCAGAAAGGTGGAGCTACACGAAAGTCGCTTATGATTAATTTAGGCGGTGGAATGGTGACTGACCTTGGCGGTTTTGCCGCTTCCACTTTCAAGCGTGGTATGGAATACGTAAATGTGCCTACTACGTTGCTTGGCGCTGTTGATGCTGCGGTCGGTGGCAAGACAGGTATCAACTTCGGAGGTTTGAAGAATGAGATAGGAGTGATCAATTCAAGCAAGAGTGTTGTCATCAACGCTGATTTCTTCCGTACGCTTGACGCTGAGAACCTACGCTCAGGTTATGCCGAGATGATCAAGCATGGTTTGATCTCAAACACAGAGATCTGGAACGACACCATCTCTTTTGATTTGGACAATATTGATTTCAACCGATTGTCAGAGTTGCTTCTTGAGTCAATCTCTGTTAAGGAAAAGGTCGTGGCGATCGATCCGACTGAAAAGGGATTGCGTAAGGTGTTGAATTTCGGACATACTGTAGGCCATGCCTTTGAGAGCTATGCAATGGAGATCGGTGATGCCAAACTTCATGGTTACGCGGTGGCTTGGGGTATGATATCAGAACTTTATTTGTCGTATAAGCTTCTTGGTTTCCCAAAAGAGACATTGTCGACAGCAGTCAGAATGATAAAAGAGAATTATGGAGCGTTGCCTATCAAGTGCGACGTCTACGATCATCTTTATGAGTTGATGACTCATGATAAGAAGAATGAGGGAGACGGAAGAATTCTGTTCTCTTTGCTAAAAAATATCGGTGAAATCGAGATAAATGTTGCTGTTTCCAAAAAAGATATTCTTGATTCGCTTGATTTCTATAGAGAGACGGTAGGTCTTGCATAACTATTTCTAAAAGATGAGTTATAAGATTGAGTATACCCAAAAGGGGAAAATTGGAGGAAGATTTGAGTTGCCTGCATCAAAGAGCATAAGCAATCGTGTGCTTATCATCAACGCGCTATCGGGAAGCGACAAGAGTGTTGCCAATCTTGCCAAGTGTGATGATACGGATGTTATGGTGAAGGCGCTGAACTCTGATTCACACCTTGTCGACATAGGTGCTGCCGGCACATCGATGCGTTTCCTTACTGCTTTTTTGAGTATCCAGCCAGGCGAGTGGACAATCACAGGTTCACAGCGTATGAAGGAGCGTCCGATACAGATACTTGTGGATGCGCTACGTTCTATTGGAGCTGACATAGAGTATGCGGAAAATGAGGGGTTCCCACCGTTGAAGATTCGAGGAAAAGAGATCGAGGGAGGAGACGTGGAGATTGATGGTAGCGTAAGCAGCCAATACATTTCAGCGCTTATGATGATCGCTCCAATGTTGAAAAAAGGTTTGCGCATACATCTGTTGAACGGAGTAGCGTCTGTGCCATATATCAACCTGACATTGTGGATCATGAACCAGTTTGGAGCCGACGCTTCATTTTCGGGAAATACTATAGAGGTAAAGCCTACAAAGTATAAGCCGATCAACTATGTCGTGGAGTCGGATTGGACGGGAGCATCGTATTGGTTCCAGATTGCGGCCTTGGCTGACGTGGATGAGATATACCTTCCTGCTCTATTTGAGAAGACCATGCAGGGAGACGGTGTGTTGGGCGACATCTTCTCGCATCTTGGCGTCTCAACCGAGTTTGTCGACGGAGGAGTCAAGCTACGAAAGAGCGCGGTGAAAGATGAGACTGATGTGTTTGAATGGGATTTCATTGATTGCCCTGACTTGGCCCAGACAGTGGTTGTCACTTGTTGTGTGTTGAACCGTAAGTTTAGATTCACAGGTCTGAAGAGCCTGAAGATCAAGGAGACAAACAGAATTTTGGCATTGCAACAAGAGTTGAAGAAATTTGGCTATATACTTACGGAACCAGCTGAAGGAGCTTTAGAATGGAACGGTGAAAAATGCGATGAAAACGCGGATATTGCCGTCGACACATATAAAGATCACAGAATGGCGATGGCATTTGCGCCGATTGTGTTGCGTCATGCATCGTTTGTTGTGAACGAGCCAGAAGTTGTATCGAAATCATATCCTGATTATTGGAACGAGTTTGCAAAGATCAGCGGAGTTAAGATAGGAACAAAATGAAAAGAATATTTGTTTTTTATCGTTCAGTCAAAGCATTTTTGTCCTATTGCCAATAAAAACGGAGAAATTTTTGGGCATATATTTTTGTATGAAAAAAAATTATGCGTAATTTGCGGAATAATTGTGTATAAAGGAAAGAATATAATATGGAACAATTAAAGAGAAGCCTTGGGGCTATTGTGGTTTTGTTGGGAGTATTGTTGTTGGCTGTCTACAAGGTAGCGGAGTTGACTGACAACGCTATTTTGGTAGTTTCAGCAGTATTGATGCTAGCAGGTGTAGGTTTGTACATCTTCCTTAACAAAATGTTCATCGGAAACGGTAAGTAATTTCAGTTCCCTTTAAATTACGGTTATGGCTACAAAGTTGTGGGACAAAGGCAAGGCAACGAACGCGGAGATTGAGAAGTTTACGGTTGGAAAAGACCGTGAGATGGATTTGTTTTTGGCAGAGTGTGATGTGTTGGGCTCAATGGCACATATCACTATGTTGGAGTCGATAGGCTTGATCGCCAAGGACGAGCTTCCAGTGTTGCTTGCAGAGTTGAAGAAGATTTATTTGGCTGCACATCGTGGTGAATTTGTAATTGAGGAGGGAATAGAGGATGTCCATTCTCAAGTGGAGCTTATGCTAACGCGTAATCTTGGCGACTTGGGAAAGAAGATCCATAGTGGTCGTTCGCGTAACGACCAGGTCCTTGTCGACATGAAATTGTGGACAAGAGAGCAAATCAAGAGCGTGGTTGAGGCTGTAGAGGGGCTATTCAACGTTTTGATACAGCAGAGTGAGAAGTATAAGAATGTGCTTCTTCCAGGCTACACTCATTTGCAGATTGCAATGCCGTCGTCATTCGGACTTTGGTTTGGAGCGTATGCGGAGAGTCTTGCCGACGACATGGAGCTTTTGCTTTCGGCATGGAAGGTGACTAACAGAAACCCTCTTGGTTCGGCTGCAGGATACGGTTCGTCGTTCCCATTGAACCGACAGATGACAACTGACTTGCTGGGATTCGACACTATGGACTATAACGTTGTGTACGCGCAGATGTGCCGCGGAAAGATGGAGAAGACGGTATCGTTCGCTTTGGCTGGTATCGCTGCCACACTTTCAAAATTGGCGTTTGACGCATGTATGTTCACATCGCAGAACTTTGGTTTCATCAAGCTTCCAGACGAGTGTACAACAGGCTCAAGTATCATGCCGCACAAGAAAAACCCAGACGTGTTTGAGTTGACTCGTGCTAAATGCAACAAGATTCAGAGCCTACCGTCACAGATCATGATGCTCATCAACAATCTGCCAAGCGGTTATTTCCGTGATTTGCAGATTATCAAAGAGGTGTTCATGCCTTCGTTTGGTGAACTTTTGGATTGTATCAAGATGACAACACACATCATGAGTGACGTGAAGATCAACGAGCACATACTTGACGATCCTAAATACGATTTCATCTTCAGTGTTGAGGAGGTTAATCGTTTGGCTCTTGAGGGTATGCCATTCAGAGACGCTTACAAGAAGGTTGGTTTGGCATGTGAGGCAGGAGAGTTCAAGCCAAACAAGAATATCAACCACACTCATCAGGGAAGCATCGGCAACCTGTGCAACGATGGCATTTCCAACCTAATGAACAAGACAATTTCCGAGTTCAACTTTGGTAAGGTGGAGGCCGCTAAAGAAAAATTATTGGCAATATAATATAGATTTAATGACAGTAGATACAAAGACGATCATCGAAAAGATCGTTGAAGGCATGCAGGAGCGAAAAGCGAAGAAGATCGTTACTGTAGATATGACAGAGTTGGAGAGCTACAGCTGTCCATACTTTGTAATATGTGAAGGCAATTCGTCAACTCATGTGGTGAGTATAGCAGATTCTGTTAAGCACTATGTGAGAGAAGAGTTGAAGGTTCATTCCATTGTGGCTGACGGTTACGCTAACGGACAGTGGATTGCAATTGATTATGGGGAGATTATCGTTCATGTTATGCTTCCGGAGATGCGTGAGTTCTATCGTATCGAAGAACTTTGGGAAGACGCGAAGATAACAGAAATACCTGATTTGGATTAATAATTTATGGCTAAAGAGAATAATAACAGGCCGAAGATGCCGAATTTCAAGTCGTCCAGTCTTTACTGGATTTATGGCTTGGTGCTGGTCTTTTTGGTGGGCGTATATTTTTCCGATGATAACGTTTCGACAAAGGAGATTGGATATAATGAGATAAAGTATCTTATTGAGACTAACTCTGTGTCCAAGATATCTGTCGTGACGAATGAGAAATATGCGGAGGCCACTATTAAGGACGAAATGATTAACAATGTGTTCGGGTCTGACGCCATAAAGTTTGCCAAAAATCCTAAAGTACATGTAAAAATTCCTTCGGCAGACCGTTTCACTGAAGATCTTACAACGTGGCAGAAAGCTGAAGGAGTGGAGAAAGTGGATCTTACTTTCTCTGAAGACACAAGCTATTTTCAAGGTTTCCTTTACACATTTGGACCATTCTTGCTTCTTATCTTTGTCTGGATATTCCTTATGCAGAGAATGGGTGGCGGTGGAGCCGGACCAGGCGGTGTGTTCAATGTAGGCAAAAGCAAGGCTCAGTTGTTTGAGAAGGGAAATAATCCTAACAAGGTGACATTCAAGGATGTCGCTGGATTGAGCGAGGCTAAGCAGGAGGTTGAAGAGATTGTGGAGTTCTTGAAGAACCCATCACGTTATACAGAGCTTGGAGGAAAGATACCTAAAGGTGCTATTTTGGTCGGCCCTCCAGGAACAGGAAAGACGCTTCTTGCCAAGGCTGTGGCAGGTGAGGCTGACGTTCCATTCTTCTCGTTGTCTGGTTCAGACTTTGTGGAGATGTTTGTCGGTGTCGGTGCCAGCCGTGTAAGAGACTTGTTCCGCCAGGCCAAGGAGAAAGCACCATGTATCATTTTCATCGATGAGATTGACGCTATCGGACGTGCCCGTGGTAAGAACGCCAGCATGGGTGGTGGTAACGATGAACGTGAGAGCACACTAAACCAGCTTCTTACTGAGATGGATGGTTTTGGCACGAATTCAGGAGTCATCATCTTGGCCGCTACAAACCGTGTGGATATTCTAGACAAGGCTTTGGTGCGCGCAGGACGTTTTGACCGTCAGATTCATGTTGATCTTCCGGATGTACACGACAGAAAGGCTATTTTCAACGTCCATTTGGCTAAGTTGAAGCTTTCAGAAGATATAGATGTCGACTTTTTGTCGCGTCAGACTCCGGGATTCAGTGGAGCGGATATCGCCAACGTCTGCAATGAGGCTGCCTTGATCGCAGCGCGTCGCAACAAGACGAAGGTTGATAAAGAGGATTTCTTGAGCGCAGTGGATAGAATCATCGGTGGATTGGAGAAGAAAAACAAGATTACTACTCGTTCTGAGAAGTGGTCTATCGCTGTTCATGAGGCAGGACACGCCACAATCAGCTGGATGTTACAGTATGCGGATCCATTAGTGAAGGTGACTATCGTTCCGCGTGGAATGGCACTGGGAGCTGCATGGTATTTGCCTGAAGAGCGTCAGTTAATCACAAAAGAGAATCTTCTTGACAAGATGTGCTCTTTGCTTGGAGGTCGTGCCGCAGAGGAAATCACACTTGGTACTATCGGTACGGGTGCTGTGAACGATTTGGAGAGAAGCACAAAGCAGGCATACGCAATGGTGGCATATTATGGTATGAGCGACAAACTTACTAATTTATGCTACTATGATTCTCAAGCGGACTATTCATTCACAAAACCATATTCTGAGGAGACAGCCAAACTTATTGATGATGAAGTGAAGGCATTGATCAGCAGTCAGTATGAACGAGCTAAACAGGTGCTTCGTGAAAACGCGGAGGGACACCGTCAGCTTGCGGAGTTGCTTGTAGAGCGTGAAGTTATCTTTGCTGAAGATTTGGAAAGAATCTTTGGTAAGCGTAAGTGGGAATCTCGCAATGAGGAGCTTATGCGTGAGAATGAGAGCAAGAGTGAGGATGATAGCAAGGACGAAAAAGATTCTTCTGAGACAGCTGAAGTTGTCAATGATGAGGAAAAACCACAGAATGTTCCAGATGCTACTGAAGAGAAACAAGATGAGAATTGATAAAAATGCATGCACTCGAATGAGTGTATGCATTTTTAATACCTTATTATGTAATTAACTTGTTTGTTAAACAAAGAACAATTATTATTATGATTATAAGATTTTTTTCACTTTTGGTTTTACTGTCATCTGTGTTGACAGCAGTGGCAGAAGCCTATACGGTCAGAGGTAGGGTAATCGATGCCAAAACCGGGGAGACAATTCCTTATGCAAATGTGGAGCTTAAATCGGAAGACGGTTCTAAGTCAGTTCAGGGTTTGTTTACTGGAGACGACGGTCGTTTTATCATGGAAGGTGTAGAAGAAGCTAAATATCAGTTGATTGTCTCGTTTGTGGGTTATTCTGACTATAACGGTAAAATCACTCCTGAATTTCTAAAGCGTGAAGGTGGAGCCAAGATAACTATCAAGTTGCGTGAAGACGTTGCTCTTTTGAGTCAGGTTGAGGTTGTCGGTACACGTACGCAGCTCCAGATGGATGTGGATAAGAAAACATTCCTGGTCAATGAGGGTGCCACAACTGTAGGTGTGTCTGCCACAGACGTGTTGCGTGATATACCAACTGTCGATGTGGATATGGATGGTAATGTGTCGTTGCGTAACAATGAAAATGTGGAAGTGTTCATCAACGGAAGAAGCGTCGGCCTATCAGGAGAAGCTCAGGGTGAGATGCTTGAGCAATTCCCTGCTGGTAGCATTGAAAAAATTGAGGTTATCACCAATCCATCGTCTAAATACTCGGCTGAAGGTTCTGCCGGAATCATCAATATCGTGTTGAAACAGGATGCACCGGCAGGTGTCTTTGGTAATGTGACTGCTGGAATCTCATATCCGTCGGAAGGAAAGCTAGGAGGTAATCTGGGAGCATCTGTCAACGTCACAAAAAACAAATGGACTATTCTTTCTTCGTTGGGATACCAGCGTCGCACATTCAGAGGAACTTCCGATATCGATCGTGAGCAGTTTCTACGTAGAGACTCATTGTTAAGAGATACCGTCTACAACATTACGGATGGAGGAAGAGACTTTATCATCAATTCATATTTTGCCCGACTTGGTCTGGATTATAAGATAAATGATAAAAACAGAATCGGTTTGTCTGGCGTCTTTTCTTTAGGAAAAAACAGAAGAGAGGAGAATTTCGATTATGAGTTCGGTAAGGTATTGGGTGGAACTCGTATCGACACAGCCACTTCCAATCGTAGCGCAAGTGCGAAGAGTCCGCGAAACATGTATACAGTCAAGTTTGATTATAAACATGTCTTTTCTGAAGGAAGAGAATTGTCATTTTTGGCTCAGACGGCATCCAATAGTCAGGACAACGACGCCACTTACTATCAGTCGCGTTTCGATACACTGCATAATCGTGTAAGCTATTCTGAGCAGCAGCAGTCAAATGAGAGAAAAATACGTAAGAACCAGTTTGCCATCGACTATACATCTCCGGTAGGTAAGATCAGCAATTTGGAATTAGGTATAAATATAGATCTGACAAACGAAAGAAATGATGCGGAGAGTTTTCAGCGTATAGACGGAACACATCCTTTTGTGCGTCAGGACAACCTTACAAACGATTTTGAATACATACAGAATGTATATGCGTGGTATGGAATGTGGAGCGGCAAAGTGAAGAGATTATCATACAAGATCGGTTTGCGTGGAGAGTTGTCGGATATCTCGTGGATTCAGCACAACACAGGAGCGTCGGATGAACTTGACTCATACGGCAATCTTTTCCCGTCACTTTTCTTATCGTATAACGCTACAGAGAACGACGAGTTGCAGTTTAGCGCAATCCGTAGAATCACACGTCCGCGTGGTTTCCGTTTGAACCCTAATCCAAACATGTCGGATTCCACGACAATCAGTTATGGTAACCCGGATTTGCATCCTGAGGAGGCGTTCTCAGGAGAGATGAACTATTTGCATACTACTCCGAAGGGACATGTCTACACAATCTCCGCATACTATAAGTTTACGGATGATGTGGTGGAGCAGTACAGTTGGACAGAGTTGTCGGCCGACGAGAAGGTCATTTTGAAGAGTACTTTTGCCAATTTGAACCGTTCGCATTCCACAGGTATGGAGTTGATTGCAAAGAATAAATTCAAACCTTTGACATTGACAACAAACGTCAACTTATATTACCACAAAGTTGTTGGAGGAACAACAACAATAGAGGTTGCTAATGCAAATGGAATCTTGACAAGAATACCTTTAGATTTAAGAAGACGTGAAGGATTCAGTTGGGATTTCAAGGAAGGTGTTGATTTCCGTTTGCCAAAGGGAATCACAGGTCAGTTCACACTCAACTATCGCTCACCAAGAGTTGCGGCGCAAGGAAAGAGCATGAATTCATTCTTTATGAATATTGGATTGAAGCGTCAGTTTATGGAAAAGAAACTCTCTTTGTCGTTTAATATCCGTGATATTGCCAACTCAAACAAGCGAAATATGGAGACATGGTCAGAGTCTTTCCACCAGATTTCAAAAACAACGCGTAATGGCAGAACATTCAATTTGAATGCCTCTTATTCGTTCGGAAACAACAATAACAACGGAAAGAAAGGCGAAAGAGGAGGAAAATCGAATATGGATGATGACATGAATTTTGATGATTTTTAATTGGGGTTGACTATGAACGTAGAGATAGAGAGAAAGTTTTTGATGTCGGATGATTCGTGGCGTGCTGAAGCTGGAGAAGGTGTTCATTATGCGCAAGGTTATCTCAACAAGAATGGCAATACGGTCAGAGTGAGAATTGCCGGAAGCAAGGGATATCTTACTATTAAAAGTAAGACCGTAAGTTTCAGCCGTATGGAGTTTGAGTATGAGATCCCGGTAGACGATGCAAAGGCCATGCTGCCATTGAGTCAGACACCCATTGTGGAGAAATACCGTTATAAGATCAAGCGCGGCAAGCACACGTGGGAGATAGATGAGTTTCTTGGCGACAACGAAGGACTGATAGTAGCCGAGATAGAATTGGAGAGTGAGGCGGAGACGTTTGATGTGCCACAGTGGATTGGCCAAGAGGTGACCGGAGATAAAAGATACTATAATTCACATCTTGCGGAGAATCCGTACAAGAACTGGAAATGATATAGTGGAGACGCGAGAAGTTGCGTCTCCATTTTAATATATGAACTTAATCCATTAAAAAATCTCCTATCCAGACACATTGAATACCATTTATGTTGCCACGAAGAAGTTTGTCCGCAACTATGACATACTTAGGATAATTGTCTTTTATTTGTTGTAATGGACGAATTTCACGATTTCGTGTCTCCTCATTTTCCATCGTGTATGTCACCTGGATATACATGGTGTCATTGCCGTTAAATGCTACAAAATCGATTTCAAGCGAGCCGGATTTTCCTACGTAAACTTTGTATCCTTTACGTAGAAGATGTAGATATACTAGATTTTCAAGATATCCTGCTATCATATCTGGCATGTAGCCATATCTAGAGTAGAGCAACGATAAATCTGCAAAGTATATTTTTTCATTAGTTTGCAAAACTTCTTTTCCTTTCAAATCGTATCTGCTTACTTTATGGAGGATAAACGACGACTCTAATGCGTGGATGTAGTTGTATAACGTTTCTGCGTCAATTTTTCTTTGTTGATTTCTTAAGTATGCGGAGATGTTTTTGGCACTGAATATATTACCCAAATTCATCATCAAATACCCAACAAGACGTTCAAGCATTTCAATGTTTCTGATTTTATGTCTTTGTATAGTATCCCTGAGAAGAGCTGAAGCATAAATGTCTGACACTATCTTGTATATCTCATTTTCGGAATGTTCTGCATTGTGTGCTGACGGAAACCCTCCTTCTCTGATATAACGCGGAAACGCGACGTCTTTTTCTTCGATTGAATGGAATGTCATATACTCAGATAGCGATAGTGTAAACACTGGGATTTCAATGTATCGGCCAGTAAGATACGTAGATAATTCCGACGACAACATACGTGAATTTGATCCTGTTATATAGATATCCACGTCAAAATCAGTCATAAGGGAATTGACAACTTTTTCCCAATTATCTACCTCTTGTATCTCGTCTAAGAAAATGTAGGTTTTAGAATTCGGCTTAATCTCTTTACATAGATGATTATATAAAGCCATTGAATTAAGCAAATCAGCCCATCGTAAACTTTCAAAGTTTAGATATATGATATTGTCTTCTGGAATTTCTTTTTCCAACAATTCGTCACATATCATTTTTAATAACTCTGATTTTCCACTTCGTCTTATGCCTGTTATGACTTTTATTATTGGCTTATTTATAAAGGGTTTGATTTTCTGTAAATATAATTCTCTTTTGACCATGTTTTTAATGTTTATCGGTTATATTCCATTGAACTTTGCAAAAATAGCAATTTTATCGGTTATACTCCGTCAAACTCTCAAAAAATAGCAATTTTATCGGTTATACTCCGTCAAACTTACAAATCATAGATGTATTAAGAAGTCTCTTTGGCCGTTGTCCCAAAATAAGGATTGTTCGTTTTGCACATTCCTACAATCGTTGTGTAATGTCAAAATGTCAACAAAAAAGAAATTAAATAGCAATTTGTCATTGGTGACGTCGAAATGACCGTCTTTTGTCAATCTAAACCATTCGATTACGCCACATTTTGTAATGTATAAAATATACCAAGAATTTTTGTAACTTTTAAATTGTAAGTATCAGGAGTTTTAGTGCTTATAATCTGATAGATTTTTGGCTAGTTTTGCTTACGATTCGTAAATTTAAAAAATCTATTTTGGCAAATATGTTATGAAACACGTTTTTGACTTGCTTTGTATGTAATTTTGCATTTGGTAATCCATACGGGGTTGCCAACTTGGATAATTAGATATAAAACGACGAAAAGAAACAATAGTTATGCAAAACAATTTCACTAAAGGACTTTACACTCCAGCGAATGAGCATGATGCTTGTGGTGTCGGTATGGTTGTAAACATACACGGCAACAAGAGCCACGAGCTTGTTGATTCTGCTCTTAAAGTCTTGGAGAACATGATGCACCGTGGTGCTGAAGGTGCCGACGGTAAGAGTGGTGATGGTGCAGGTATCATGGTACAGATACCTCACGAGTTTATCCTATTGAAAGGTATTCCAGTTCCTGAGAAGGGTAAGTATGGTACAGGTCTTGTGTTCTTGCCAAAGGATAA
The DNA here is from genome assembly GCA_024401565.1 of Paludibacteraceae bacterium. Taxonomy (GTDB): domain Bacteria; phylum Bacteroidota; class Bacteroidia; order Bacteroidales; family Paludibacteraceae; genus UBA1723. The sequence continues at coordinate 10,136 of JAKSKU010000010.1, read as the reverse complement.
GGTTGAGCAGGACAAGATCCTTAAGGTGATGATCGAGGTTATCGAGGCTGAGGGCTTGAACCTAATGAAGCTTCGCGACGTCCCTACAAACCCAGCATGTCTTGGTAAGGTTGCTCTTGAGAGCGAGCCAGATATCAAGCAGGTGTTCATCACTGGTGTATCTAACGAGGATGCTCCAAACCTTGAGAGAAAACTTTACGTCATTCGTAAGAAGATTGAGAATCAGGTAAGCCACAAGGATTTCTACATTGTATCTTTGTCAAGCAAGAACATCATCTACAAGGGTATGCTTTCTTCAATGCAGGTTCGCGATTATTTCGACGACCTTCGTGACGCATACTTCACTTCAGGTCTTGCATTGGTTCACTCTCGTTTCTCTACAAATACATTCCCAACTTGGTCTCTTGCTCAGCCATTCCGTTTGCTTTGCCACAACGGTGAGATCAACACAGTAAGAGGTAACAGAAACTGGATGAAGGCTCGTGAGTCGGTGCTTAACTCTGGTCTTCTTGGTGATATTTCAGACATCCGTCCAATTGTGCAGCCTAACATGAGTGACTCTGCTTCTTTGGATAACGTGTTTGAGTTTTTCGTAATGAGCGGTCTTTCTCTTCCACACGCAATGGCTTTGCTTGTGCCAGAGAGCTTTAATGATAAGAACCCTATCAGCGACGATCTAAAGGCATTCTACGAGTATCACTCAATCTTGATGGAGCCTTGGGACGGTCCTGCAGCTTTGATGTTCTCTGATGGACGTTACGCTGGAGGTATGCTTGATAGAAATGGTCTTCGTCCTTCACGTTACTTGATCACTAACAACGACATGATGGTTGTTGCTTCTGAGGTCGGTGTTCTTGACTTCGATCCAAGTGAGATCAAGCAGAAGGGTAGACTACAGCCTGGTAAGATCTTGATGATCGATACTGAGGAAGGCAAGATCTACTACGATGGTGATTTGAAGGCACAGCTTGCAGCTGAGCATCCATATAGAAACTGGTTGCACACTAACCGTATCCAGCTTGAGAAGTTGAAGAGCGGTCGTAAGGTTGCTAACTCAGTTCCAAACTACAAGAGCAAACTTCTAAACTTCGGTTTTGCTAAGGAGGATATCGTTAAGACTATCATTCCTATGGCAGTCAACGGTGCTGAGCCAGTAGCAGCGATGGGTAATGATACTCCACTTGCTGTAATCTCAGATCGCCCACAGATTTTCTTCAACTACTTCCGTCAGCAGTTCGCTCAGGTAACTAACCCAGCTATCGACCCTATCCGTGAGGAGCTTGTAATGAGCTTGACTGAGTACATCGGTAAGGTTGGCCCTGGTATCTTGAACCCAGATGAGAGCAACTGTAAGATGGTTCGTCTTCCTCATCCAATCCTTTCAAACGCAGAGCTTGACATTCTTTGCAACATCCGTTACAAGGGATTCGTCACTACTAAGCTTCCAATGTTGTTTGAGGCAAGCAAGGGCGAGGAAGGTCTAAAAGAGGCTATCGACAACCTATGCAAGAGTGCAGAGGAGAGCGTAGATAAGGGTATCAACTACATCATCCTTTCAGATAGAGACGTTGATGACAAGCACGCTGTTATCCCATGTTTGCTTGCAGTCTCAGCCGTTCACCACTACTTGATCAGCGTCGGCAAACGTGTTCAGACTGCTTTGATCGTTGAGTCTGGTGAGATCCGTGAGGTTATGCACGCTGCATTGCTTCTTGGATACGGTGCTTCTGCATTGAACCCATACATGACATTCGCAGTTCTTGACGACCTTGTAAAGAACAAGGAGATTCAGGAGGATTACGCTACAGCTGAGCACAACTACATCAAGGCTGTTTGCAAGGGTCTATACAAGATCATGTCTAAGATGGGTATCTCAACTATCCGTTCTTACCGTGGCGCTAAGATCTTCGAGAGTATCGGTTTGAGCGAGAGCTTGTTGAAGACATACTTCGGAACAGAGATTTCTACAATCGGTGGTATCGGTCTAAAGCAGATTGCTAACGACGCAATCAAGCTTCACGATGAGGCTATGGTAGCCACTGAGAATGATATCGTTCCAGATTCAGGATTGTTCGCATACAGAAAAGACGGTATCGCACACGCATGGAATCCAGAGACAATCTCAACATTGCAGATTGCAACTCGTATGGGTTCATACAAGAAATATAAGGAATACACTAACTACGTTGATAACAAGGAGAAGCAGATCTTCATCCGCGACTTCTTCGATTTCAAGAAGGCTGCAAAACCAATCCCAGTTGATCAGGTTGAGCCAGTAGAGAGCATCGTTAAGCACTTCGTAACAGGTGCGATGTCATTCGGAGCTCTTTCAATCGAGGCTCACGAGGCAATCGCTCTTGCAATGAATAAGCTTGGTGCTCGTTCGAACACTGGTGAGGGTGGTGAGGACAACGCACGCTACCATTCAAGTGTAGACGGTGTGAGCCTATCATCTAAGACAAAGCAGATCGCTTCTGGTCGTTTCGGTGTTACTGCTGAATACCTTGTAAACGCTGAGGAAATTCAGATTAAGGTAGCTCAGGGAGCTAAGCCAGGTGAGGGTGGTCAGTTGCCAGGATTTAAGGTTAACGAGGTCATCGCTAAGACTCGTAACGCAATCCCTGGAATCTCACTTATTTCGCCTCCACCTCATCACGATATCTACTCAATCGAGGACCTTGCACAGTTGATCTTCGACTTGAAGAATATCAACCCAACTGCTGCAGTATCAGTTAAGCTAGTTGCTGAGAGCGGTGTTGGTACAATCGCTGCCGGTGTTGCTAAGGCTAACGCAGATTTGATCGTTATCTCAGGTGCAGAAGGTGGTACAGGTGCATCTCCAGCGTCTTCAATGAGATTTGCTGGTATCTCTCCTGAAATTGGTCTTGCAGAGACACAGCAGACATTGGTTCTTAACGGTCTTCGTGGACGTGTTCGTTTGCAGACAGACGGTCAGTTGAAGACAGGACGCGACGTTATCTTGACAGCTCTTCTTGGAGCAGACGAGTTCAGCTTCGGTACACTTCCTTTGATTGTCCTTGGATGTGTAATGATGAGAAAGTGTAATACAAACACTTGTCCAGTAGGTGTTGCAACTCAGGATCCTAAGCTTCGTGAAAGATTCATGGGTCGCGCTGAGTATCTTGTAAACTTCTTCACTTACTTGGCTCAGGAGGTTCGTGAGTACCTTGCAGAGATGGGCTTCAAGAAGTTTGAGGATATCATCGGTCATACAGAGTTGATCCAGATCAAGCCAATGGAGAGTGACAAGCATAAGACTTTGGATTTCTCTCGTCTACTTGCAAGAGTCGACAGCAAAGAGTCGTTATGCTGGGATCACAGACCATTCACAAAGGTTGAGGGCGTTAAGGATTTTGATATTCTTGCTCAGGCTAAGGATGCAATCGAGAAGAAGCAGGAGGTTAACCTTGATTTCGCAATCAAGAATACAGACCGTGCGGTAGGAACAATGCTTTCAGGAGCCATCGCATTGAAGTATGGTGAGGAGGGTCTTCCAGATTCAACAGTTAATATTAAGTTCAAGGGTTCTGCAGGTCAGTCATTCGGTGCATTCCTTGCTAAGGGTGTAAACTTCAAGCTAGAGGGTGAAACTAACGACTACTTCGGTAAGGGACTTTCAGGAGGACGTATTTCTATCCTTCCTCCAGTACGTTCAAGTTTCGAGGCAGACAAGAACATCATCGCAGGTAACACTGGTTTGTATGGTGCTACAACAGGTGAGCTTTACGTTAACGGTCGCGTAGGTGAGCGTTTCGGTGTACGTAACTCAGGAGCTATCGCAGTCATCGAGGGTGCTGGCGACCACTGCTGTGAGTACATGACAGGTGGACGTGTGGTAGTGCTTGGTGAGACAGGACGTAACTTCGCAGCTGGTATGTCAGGTGGTGTTGCTTACGTATGGGATAAGAACCACAACTTCGACTACTTCTGTAACATGGATATGGTTGAGTTGAGCTTGATCGAAGAGGCAAGCTACCGTAAGGAGCTTCACGAGTTGATCCGCAAGCACTGGTTGTACACAGGATCAAGCCTTGCTCGTACAATGCTTGACGACTGGAACCACTACGTTGAGGAGTTCATCCAGGTTGTTCCAATCGAGTACAAGAGAGTACTTCAGGAGGAACAGTTGAAGAAGCTTCAGAACAAGATTGCTGACATCAAAGCTGAGTAAAATTAATTTAGTTAATCATTAAAAGTTGGGATAATCGTAGAGACGTGGAGTTCCACGTCTCTCACGAGCCAAAAAATCCTAACTTCCAAAGATATAGATTATGGGAAATCCTAAAGCATTCCTAACAGTTCCTCGTAAAGAGGCTGGATATCGTCCTGTTCAAGACCGTATTCGTGATTTCGGTGAGGTAGAGCAGACTTTGAACACTAAAGACAGACAAGAGCAGGCATCACGTTGCATGGATTGTGGTGTTCCTTTCTGCCACTGGGCTTGTCCGCTAGGCAACAAGCAGCCTGAATGGCAAGACGCACTATATAAAGGTAAGTGGGAAGAGGCTTACAAACTTCTTTCAGCAACTAACGACTTCCCTGAGTTCACAGGTCGTATCTGTCCTGCACTTTGTGAGAAGAGTTGTGTGCTTAACCTAACTATCGGTGAGCCTACAACATGTCGTGAGAATGAGTGCGCTATCATCGAGCGTGCATTCCTTGAGGGTTATGTTCCAGTAAACACATACGCTCGCAACGGTAAGAAAGTTGCTGTTATCGGTGCTGGTCCTGCAGGTCTTTCTGTAGCAGCACAGCTTAACAAGAAGGGTTATGAGGTTACAGTATTCGAGAAGAACGAGGCAGCAGGTGGTCTTCTTCGTTACGGTATTCCTAACTTCAAACTAAATAAGTCTGTGATCGACCGTAGAATTTCGATCATGGAGCAGGAGGGAATCAAATTCCTTTACAATCAGACAATCGACTGCACTAAGCTTCCTGCTGGATTCGACGCTTACGCAGTCTGCACAGGTACTCCAACAGCTCGTGACCTTAAGATCGAGGGACGTGAGTTGAAGGGAATCTACCTTGCTCTTGAGATGCTTTCTCAGCAGAACAGAGTGCTTGCAGGTATGAAGTTCAAGGATTCAGAGCTTGTAAACGCAAAGGGTAAGAAGGTGCTTGTAATCGGTGGTGGTGATACAGGTTCAGACTGTATCGGTACTGCTAACCGTCAGGGTGCTGTAAGTGTGACTCAGATCGAGATCATGCCAGAGCCACCTGTAGGTTACAACCCTGCAACACCATGGCCAAACTGGCCTAATATCAAGAAGACAACTTCTTCTCACAAGGAAGGTTGCGAGAGAAGATGGCTTCTAAACTCTAACAAGTTTATCGGTAAGGATGGTAAGCTTACAGGAGTAGAGGTTGAGGGCGTTATCTGGGAGCCAAATCCAGAAGGTGGTCGCCCAATCATGAAGCTTAACGGTAAGAAGGAGATTATCGAGTGCGATATGGTACTTCTTGCTATGGGATTCATCAAGCCAGAGCATCCAAAGTATGGAGATAACGTGTTCTTGGTTGGTGACGCTGCTTCAGGAGCAAGCCTTGTAGTACGTGCAATCGCTTCTGGCCGTAAAGTGGCTGAGCAGATCGACGCGTATATTAATGGAGCTAAAAAATAAAAAAGGATAATATATCGGTTGCTCAAAATGAGGATTGTTAAGGGCGGAACGCCCTAACCCCATTCCTCATACGCGAGCCCGTAAGGGTGAGCGTTAAAAGAGATGAAGGTGGGCAACCTATATATAAACCGAATTAAATAGGGCACAACTTGGTGGTTCATCCACCAGGTGAAGCCTTTAATTTCAAAATCTCCATTTTTTATAGTTTTATATCCCATATTGCTCGCCCTTACGGGCTCGCATAGGAGAGAGGACAAGGGCGTTGACCTTTGTAATCCTTAATTTGAAACAACAGGGGTATATAATCATTAATCCTTAAATCAGAACTGAATATGTGTGGTATAGTTTGTGCGTTCGACTTTAAGAAGTCAGCACAGGAGTTGCGTCCGCAGCTTCTTGAAATGTCAAAGAAAATACGTCACCGTGGACCAGATTGGTCGGGAATCTATTGTGGTGACAAAGCAATACTTGCTCACGAGAGACTAGCAATCGTTGACCCTTCAAGTGGTCAGCAGCCATTATATAGCAAAGATGGTAAGCTTGTGCTTGCTGTCAATGGAGAAATCTACAACCACCAGAGCATTCGCGACCGTCAGGCTGGAACATACGAGTTCCTAACTAAGAGCGACTGTGAGGTTGTGCTTTCACTTTACCGTGAGAAGGGAATCAACTTCATTGAGGATCTAAACGGAATCTTCGCATTTGCACTTTACGATATTGAGAACGATTGTTATCTAATCGCTCGTGATCACCAGGGAATCATTCCTCTATACATGGGTTGGGATAAAGACGGTGCTTTCTATGTGGCTTCAGAAATGAAGGCTCTTGAGGGTTACTGCGAGACAATCAAGTCGTTCCCTCCAGGACACTACTACTACTCAAAGGAGAAGGAGTTGAAGGCTTGGTACAAGCGTGACTGGATGGAGTACGACGCAGTAAAGGATAACACATCAAGCATCGATGAGCTTCGTGATGCTCTTGAGGCAGCTGTTAAGCGTCAGTTGATGACAGATGTGCCTTACGGTGTGCTTCTTTCAGGTGGCCTTGACTCATCAATTGTATCTGCAGTGGCTAAGAAGTTTGCTTCACAGCGTGTGGAGAGCGGCGACAAGCAGGGAGCTTGGTGGCCACAGTTGCACTCATTCGCAGTTGGTTTGAAGGGTGCTCCAGACTTGGTGGCTGCAAAGAAGGTGGCAGACCATATCGGTACAGTTCACCACGAAATCAACTTTACAGTTCAGGAAGGTCTTGACGCTGTTCGCGACGTCATCTATCATATCGAGACATACGATGTAACAACAGTTCGTGCAAGTACTCCGATGTATCTTCTTGCCCGCGTCATCAAGAGCATGGGTATCAAGATGGTACTTTCAGGAGAGGGTGCCGACGAGATCTTCGGTGGTTACCTATATTTCCACAAGGCTCCAAACGCAGAAGAGTTGCACAAGGAGACAGTCCGCAAGCTTTCAAAGCTTCACATGTACGACTGTTTGCGTGCTAACAAGAGCCTTTCAGCTTGGGGTGTTGAAGGACGTGTTCCATTCCTTGACAAAGAGTTCATGGACGTCGCAATGCGCTTGAATCCAAAAGACAAGTTGAGCGGTACCGTCGGCAAGATCGAGAAATGGATCCTTCGTAAGGCATTTGAGGATTACTTGCCAGAAGAGGTGGCTTGGAGACAGAAAGAGCAGTTTTCTGACGGAGTAGGATACAGCTGGATTGATACATTGAAGGAGCTTACATCTCAGAAGGTTACAGACGAGCAGATGGCTCATGCAGCTGAGAGATTCCCAATCAACCCACCTATGACTAAGGAGGAATACTACTACAGATCTATCTTTGAGGAGCATTTCCCAAGCCAGACAGCAGCACAGACAGTGCCAAGCGAGAAGAGTGTGGCTTGTTCGACAGCCATCGCCCTTGAGTGGGATGAGGCATTCAAGAACATGAATGATCCATCAGGTAGAGCAGTAAAGAGCGTACATAATCAGGCTTATAAGTAAGATAGGCAGCATAATAATTTGTTTCTTGGGGGCGATGCAGTGATGCGTCGCCCTTTTTTTACCGTGGCAACGGTTATTAAGATAGCCCATGGTTGCGGCTCGTTGACAAACGAGATGCTACCGTGGGGTAGAAGGGATGTTAATTATGCAGCCAAGGTAGCCAATCGTCGTGCGACGATTGCCAACCATGGCCTGGTTTTACAACCGTTCCACGGTAGATGAGTTATTCGAATAATTTGTTTTATCTACCTGATTAAGAAAGATAATTCGTAGAATTAATTAATTTTGTGGACGGAAGTATTTGAATGTTAAAAACAGTCGTAATGGATACAAAAGAAAAAATGAATGTAAAAAATGAGGCAGATTCACAAATTGAAACAGTTGGTCAATCTCAAATAGTGCTGTATCAGCCTGATGAAACAATCTCTCTTGAAGTCAAACTTGATGCCGAGCATGATACGGTTTGGCTATCTACTTCACAAATAGCACAATTGTTTATAAAGGAAGAATCTAATATCCGACGTCATATTGGAAATGTATTTTCAGAAGGGGAATTAGAAAGAGAAAATAACGTGCATTTTTTACACGTTAATGGAGTAAAGAAACCAATTCCGTTCTATAATCTTGACGTTATCATCTCTGTTGGTTATCGAGTGCATTCTCATCAAGGAGTCGTATTCCGACGTTGGGCTACCAGTGTGCTAAAAAATCATCTTCTTCATGGATATTCCGTAAATCGTCAACTTGTGGCGATGCAAGAGCTGACAATACACGTCAGATAGAGTTTTTCGTTAAAACAAATGTTCCACCTGTTGAACAGGTTTTCTTTGAAGGAGATTTTTATACAGCTCGTGTCGCTCTTGAATCGTTAGTGAAGAGTGCAATGACCCGCGTTATTATAATTGATGCTTACGTGTCAGCCTTAACTCTTGATATTTTAGATTCAAGAAAAGAAGATGTTGATGCAGTCATATATACTGTTGGTGTAGGCAACGGTATGCAACGCCTAATGTATGAGCATGACAAACTATTTCCTGATAGACATGTGGATATTCGTAAATGGAAGAAAGAAAGCCATGACCGTTGGCTGGTGGTAGATGATCGTATATATCATTGTGGACATTCGTTAAATGCCAATGGAGGACATAAGATAAGTGCCATAGCTTTGATGGGTTTCTCTCCTGAAATGATTTTGTCGGAAATGGAATAATGGAATGTTCAAATCCTAATCTATAATTTTACGAATCAATTGTTATTGCCCTTTCAGGGCGTATAATGGCACGGGGTATCGCAGACCCAGGGTGTCGCTGCACTTTACCCTGGGCTGATATACTTATCCCTTTCAGGGAAACGGAGTGGCAACCTCGATCCCTCTGGAATCGGAATTTTTTACTTTTGCCGCTATGAAATAAATTATTAGGTCAAATATTAAGATTGAATGTATGGTTAGGTCAAAAGTGCGTTTTTGCTTTTTATATAAAATAATCGTTTTGTAATTCAAAATGTTTTTGATGTATAGTTTTGAAATATCGAATGTTTGTTTAATTTTGCATTATGAGAATTATTACAAAAAGAAAACTGGAGGAGTTTTACCAGCAAGAAGGACATGCTAACAGTAGAGTGGCTTTGGAACGATGGCACCAGAAAGTTACTAATGCACATTGGAAGAATTTCTCCGATATGAGAAAGGATTTCCCCAATGCTGATTACGTTGGTAATCAACACTATGTTTTCAATATAAAAGGAAATAATTATCGTTTGGTTGTTGTGATTATGTTTACTCCTGAATTAGTATATGTAAGATGGGTAGGTACTCATAATGATTACAACAAATTAGATTGTAGTAAATTATAATGTTTGGGTTATGGAAATAACGAAAGAAAAATATGATTATGCACAGGCTCGCATTGATGCTTTGCTGCCACAAATTACAGAAAATACTCCTGCAGATGATCCGTTAATGGTTGAACTTATGATAGTGACAGATGTAGTGGAGGCTTACGAGAAAGAACATTGTCATATAAAAACTCCTACGCTTGGTGAAATTATATATGATGCTCTTGAAACTTCTGGTATGTCAGCTCGACAATTGGCTGATAAAATAAATGTTAGCCCTAGCAGAATTAGTGATTATATTCATGACCGTGCAGAACCTACTTTAAAAATTGCCAGACAGCTGTGTCAAGTTTTGGGTATTGCACCTGCCGAAATGTTGGGTATTAACGGATAAATAAGTGGTTTTTATAATGAAAAAAACTTATATCTTTTGCTCTTTGCATTATTGCCCTTTTTGTGTATTTGTATTTGCAATTCTCTGATAAATAATTAAATTTGCACCTATTGTATTGAAGGATATATTAGGAAAAACGAATGAAAGGATTTTATTGTAAGAATATTGTCTGTGGAGAATCGTCAAAATTTTTGATGATTGATAGATTATTTGTATACAATACAATACAATACAATACAATACAATACAATACAATACAAT
>JAKSKU010000001.1 GCA_024401565.1 Paludibacteraceae bacterium | reverse complement strand
TGGAGCCGTCTCTACTAAAAAGGTGGTGGTCAAAGAAAAACCAGAAAATTATGTCTCGAAGTGGGGCCAGTTGAAGCTTGTCGGCAATCAGCTAAGCTCAGAGACCGGTGATCCAATCCAGTTGAAGGGATGGTCAACATTCTCGCTTCATTACGGAGAGGTTCAGGGATGCCTTGGAGAAGACAACTGGAAGTTGATGCACCAGTATGGAGCCAATGTAGTGCGTCTGTCGATGTATGTGAACGAAAGCAATTCTTATCTGTCTAATCCAGACTATTGGAAGGAAAGAATAAAGAATTATATCGATGAACTTGCAGCTGAGGGTATGTACTGTATCGTCGACTGGCATTTGATACGATTCGGAGTTACTCCTAATGCTGATCCTAACAAGTACACTGAAGAAGCCAAGGATTTCTTTGGAGAGATATCGGAGTATTGTAATGATAGAGATTACAAGCATGTGCTGTACGAGATCTGCAATGAGCCAGACTGCGAATGGAATAATGTTAAGATATATGCGGGAAAGGTCATCCCAGTCATATTGAAGAACCAACCAAACGCTATGGTGATTGTCGATACAGACAGTTGGAGCCAGAATATTATGAACGCGGTGTCAAACCCACTTGTAGAGTTCAAGAGCAACGTCTTGTATTCGTTCCATTACTATGCAGGAACAGACTACCATAAGATGGGAGAGTTCCGTAACGCGCAGAAGTTTATCCCTGTGATTGCTTCAGAATGGAGTGCTACAAGATCTGATGGAAATGGCCCTATAAATGAGGCAAATAGCGACGCGTTCCTTGAAGAGTGTACTAATTACAACGGAGCTCCACAGCTTGTCAGCTGGTGCTTCTGGAACTGGGGTAGAAAGGATGAATACGCATCAACATTCATAGGTATTTGCTCTGAGAGTAACTTGTCTAAGTCTCCAGGCTATGCGGGTGAGTACATTGTAAAGGCAATGGCTTCAGAGTATCAAAAAGAGGATTGCATTAACTGTATCCCTTATGAGGTAGAGCGCATTCCGAACACAAAAGACAAACCATTGCGTTGGGAGAACTATGATTTTGGTGGAGAAGGTTATGCCTACCATGACAAGAACTCAAGCGCGTATGTGTTTGATAGAGACGGCGAAATTGTGGATTATAGCGTTGGCAATGATGAAAGTGACGCGTACTCTTGGGCTTACACAAATGGAATTTTGAGTACCGCGAACCCATATTATACTGTTGTCGATGGCAAAATCACATCATACGACGGCACAAAAGTGGGATGCACTGCAGATGGCAAGTCTACGTACAAATCGTTGAACGGAGGTAAGACATATTGTGGAGTCGCAGGTTCCGGCCGTCCTGACGAAGGAGTCGATTTGTTCTACGCGACGATGAAGGGAACAGGTTTGGAGAATAAGGGTTACACTAACGTTGATTTGATAGAGGACGGCGAGTGGATCAACTATACAGTTGATGTTGCGGAGCCTGGATATTATAAGGTTCAGGCTTATGTGACGTCAGATTATAAGGGAGAAGGAGATATCGCATTCTATCAGAAAAACGGAAGTGTCATACGTCCTGCTGATGATCTATCTGACTTGTCTTTTAACAAGTTGCATTTCATGCAAGGCGAGGATTGCGCAGATTCAGATGTCGATAAAAAGGTTGCACCTTGGGACTGCTGGTCGCTTGTAGACGCGGTATTGGGTGATACAAGAAGAGACGAGGTGGTGCTTGAGTTTAAGGAGGCAGGCGTGCAGACGTTGGGAGTAAGATTCATCGGTACTTCAGCAGGAATCGGACCTCTAGTGTTCACAAACATGAAGGACATAGAGGATGATGATTTCAGTGCTGTTGACAATGTGATTTCATCAGAATTTGATGTGTATCCAAACCCTACATCTGGTGAATTCACTGTAACTCTTGCTAAGACAGGTAAAGCTATAGTTGAAATCACTAGTGCTACTGGTCAGATTGTTTATTCTGCGGAAGTGGAGAATTCAGTAACAATCAATAAAACTTTGGCTGCAGGAGTTTATACTGTGGTTGTGAAGTTTGAAAATGGCATTTCTGCTAAGAAATTGGTGGTTAAGTAAATTGGAAACTTCTTGATATTTTATAACCCAGAGAGAAATCTCTGGGTTTTGTTTTATTGCTATGGAAGCAATGAAATGAGTGTGCGTAAAAAAATATGTTTGGACAATTTGTATAATTACCATTGAAAATGGTTCGTTTTCTAAATTAACGCTTTTTTCTTTTGTAAGTTTGAAATAAATTATAGATTTGTGGGTGGTATTGCTAATGCGAATAATTTCATATGTCAATGCATATAGTCGTGTACCTCGATGAATTAATAGGATAATTTTAATTGTTTAAGTATGAAGAGACTTTTATTGTTTTTGTCTGTTGTCTCTGCAGTATTTGCTAGCACTGCGTCAACGGTGAATTATGTTGAGGAATGGGGACAGCTTAAATTGGTTGGAAATCAGCTTTCTTCTGCCACTGGAAACCCTGTTCAGCTAAAGGGTTGGTCCACACAAGAACTTCAACTTGGTGCTATGGATGGTTGTACTGGCGCTGAACAATGGCATTTGATGCATCAATATGGTGCTAATGTTGTGCGTTTGGCGATGGGTGTGGATAAGCCAGGCGCGTATATGTCTGATCCTCGTTATTGGAAATCAAAGATAAAAGAGTACATTTCCGAAATTGCCAATGAAGGCATGTATTGTATTGTCGACTGGAATATTCTCGCTACTGATGACTATTCTGGAGATCCAAATGATTTTTTGAGAGAGTCGCAAAGTTTCTTTGAAGAGATATCCAAGTATTGTGCTGACAATGGATATAACAATGTATTGTATGAAATTTGTAGTGAGGCAACTTGTGGCTGGGATAAAATAAAATACTATGCGGAAAATGTAATTCATGTCATTTTGAAAAATCAGGCTAATGCATTGATTATAGTCGGCACGGACTCATGGAGCCTTAAAATCATTGAACCACTCGTCTCTCCACTTGAATCCAAGTACAAAAATAATGTATTGTATTCGTTTCACTACAGTGCTTGCAACCATTATGCTTTTTTAGGAGATTTCCGTGCTGCACAGAAGTCTATGCCGGTATTCGTTTCTGAGTGGTCGGCTGTAAACTTCAACGGGGATGGCCCTATGTGTGAGTCTAACGGCGATGCTTTGCTTAATGATTGTGATGTTACAGAATCCGCTCCTCAACTTGTAAGCTGGTGCTTCTGGAACTGGGGAAATGGAAACGATGCCTCTTCTTCGTTTAGTGGAGAATGCAAGTCGGAAAATCTTTCTAAATCTGACGGATCAAATTCAAACCCTCAGGTCGGAGAGTATTCAGTAAAAAAACTTTCTAATTATATACCTTGTGCTTGCGTGCCACTAAAAGGACCTTATGAAGTTCAAAAAATTCCGAACACAAATTCTGGTTGGAATTGGAAGTGTTTCGATTTAGGTGGTGAGGGTTATGCTTATCATGACGAGAATAGCAGCGCGTATGTTAAAGATGCAAAGGGCAACATAGTTGATTATGCAATTGGTGACGAGTGTGACGCATACTCTCAGGCTTATAGGATGCAGTATCTCGATAAGAAGAATCCTTGGTACACTGTATCAGGAGATGTCGACGATTATAGTAGTCCATGTAATTGTAATGGGGATTATGATATGTCGGTAGTTGACTATGACAAATCAGTTGAATACACTACATTAGAGGGTGACGCGTCTTACAAGTCATTGAATGCAGGTAAGACTGTTTTTGGTGATGGTTGTGGCCGTCCAGATGAAGGAGTTGATTTAGGTATAGCCTCTCTTTTAGGAACTCCTTTTGCTAATGGTGATTACAATCATCTTATGAGCATTGAGAAAGGCGAGTGGATTAATTATACAGTTGACGTTGCAGAACCAGGATATTATAAGATAGAAGCATACGTTTCTGGTGAATATGTGCCTGGCGAAATCTCATTTTATCAGGATAGAGGCAACATAGTCCGTTCGACTTCAGATTTCACCAATAAATCAGATTATGGTTCCATTCATTTTGATAGACCCGATAAATGTGCTGATGCTTCAGTTGACAGAGAAACGTCACCTTGGGATTGTTGGGAGTTAAAACCAGCGATGGATATAGATGACGAACCTTTTGGACATCTTGTGTTTGTTAAAGAAGGAGTACAAGAACTGAAAGTCTATTTCCATTCCCCAAGTGGAGGTGTTGGACCGCTAATATTTACTAAGCTAGAATTAGAAAATATTGATGACGTATTGTCTGCTGAATCAGACGAAACAGTATTTGGCTTTACAATCGCCCCTAACCCAACATTGGGCGAGTTCACTGTGACTCTTGCTAAGAGCGGTAAGGCTATTGTAGAGATCGCCAATATCGCAGGTCAGATTGTTTATTCAGAGGAGATGGAGAATTCAGTTACAATCAATAAGTCTTTGGTTGCAGGAGTTTACTCTGTAGTTGTTAAGTCTAACGGTGGTGTTAACACTCAGAAGTTGGTTGTAAAGTAATCTGAATAATTTAGATTTCTAATAAAACCGGAGGGAGGGCAATTTGCTCTCCCTCTTTTTTTGTTTTAAGAATATGGTAATCGTATAGATTGTTTCTTTAATATTTTTTTGTCTTTTATTGTTTTTGCCAAAATAATAGTGCACTTTTGTAAAGTGTAATGTTAATACTCTTACTCTTTGAATGTGATTGGAAAAAGATAATTAAATTGTTAACACATGAGGAAATTTTTATTACTTGTTCCTGCTGTGACAATGTCACTTGCAGTTAACGCAGAAGTATATAATGCTTATGCGGATTGGGGTCAGCTTAAATTGGTTGACAATCAGCTTTCTAGTAAAGATGGAGAACCTATTCAGCTAAAGGGTTGGTCCACACAAGAATTACAGCTTGGTGCTATGGATGGCTGTACTGGTGCTGCACAGTGGAATCTGATGCATCAGTATGGCGCTAATGTTGTCCGTTTGGCAATGGGTGTGGACAAGTCAGGCGCTTATTTGTCAGATCCTGATTCTTGGAAGTCAAAGATTAAAACAAGTATTTCAGAGATTGCGGAAGAAGGAATGTATTGCGTCGTCGACTGGAATATTCTTGAAACTGGTGGCTATTCTGGAAATCCAAATGATTTTTTGGATGAGTCGAAAGATTTCTTTGCTGAAATATCCAAGTATTGTGCTGACAATGGATATAGCAATGTGTTGTATGAAATATGCAATGAACCAATTTGCGGATGGGCAGCCATCAAGAAGTATGCAGAAGATGTTATATCTGTGATTGTAAAGAATCAGCCTGAAGCTTTGGTTATTGTTGGTACTGACCAGTGGTGTCAGAGGATTACTGAACCAATAAACAACCCTATTGATGCTAAATACAAACAAAATGTATTGTATTCATTCCACTATTACGCATGTTCTCATTTTAGTTTGCTGGGTGATTTCCGTGGTGCTCAGAAATTTATTCCTGTATTTGTGTCGGAATGGTCGGCTGTAAGTTTTAATGGAACAGGTACTTTGTGTGAAAATTATGGTGATGCATTATTATCCGATTGTAAGAAAAAAGATGTTGCACCACAATTGGTAAGTTGGTGTTTTTGGAATTGGGGAAAGAGTGATGAGTCATCTTCTTCATTTAAGGGTGAATGTAAGGCAGAAAATCTTTCTAAATACGACGGGTCAAATACAAATCCTCAGGTTGGAGAGTATGCTGTAAAAGTAATTGATGGTTCTTTAAATATTTGTTTTTGCGCACCTGAAAATGGACCTTACGAGGTTCAAAATATTCCAAATACTAAAGACTTCGCTTGGAAATGGGATTACTTTGATATAGGAGGTGAGGGTTATGCTTATCATGACGAGAACAGCAGTGCATATGTTAAAGATGCAAAAGGTAACATAGTTGATTATGCAATTGGTGATGAGTGTGACGCATATTCTCAGGCTTATAAGATGCAGTATCTTGACAAGAAGAATCCTTGGTACACTATATCAAAAGATGACAATTCCATATGTAAATGTGATTCTTATGAGAGGGTATCTGACTATAAGGATTCTGTAAAATGCACAACTTGGGACGGCATTGAATCTTATCTATCATTGAATGCTGGTAAGAAAATGTTTGGTGTCGCTGGTTCTGGCCGTCCGGATGAGGGTGTTGATTTGGGATCAGCTAGTCTTTTAGGAACTTCTCTCGAGTATAAAGGCTATAATCATCTTATGAGTGTCGAAGCAGGCGAGTGGATTAACTATACCGTTAACGTTGATAACCCTGGACTTTATAAGCTTCAGGCCTACGTCTCTGATGAATGTAAGCAGGGAGGCATTGGACTTGTCCAGGAACGTGGAAATATAATACGTTCATTGAAAGATCTTGGCAACAAAAAGGATTATACATCTATCCATTTTGAAAAGCCTAAGATGTGTGCTGATAGTAGTGTGGTAAGGGAAACAGCACCGTGGGATTGCTGGAACCTTGTGGATGCTTTGGATTATGACGATTCTTCTGATTTAGTCTTGGCGTTCATTAAGGAAGGAATTCAAGAACTTCGTATCTGTTTTAACGGAGTTGCTGATGGAGTAGGACCTTTAGTGTTTACATACCATAGTGAAATCCCAGAAATAGTGACATGTTGCGACGATGATTTCGACAACGTTGAGAGCTATGAAGCCAACATGTTCTCCAT
The DNA here is from genome assembly GCA_024401565.1 of Paludibacteraceae bacterium. GTDB lineage: Bacteria > Bacteroidota > Bacteroidia > Bacteroidales > Paludibacteraceae > UBA1723. The sequence continues at coordinate 107,541 of JAKSKU010000001.1, read as the reverse complement.
CGTGCCAAATCCAACTTCAGGAGAATTCACAGTAACTCTTGCTAAGGCAGGTAAAGCTCAGGTTGAGATAATCAACGTTGCAGGTCAGGTGGTTTACTCTGCTGAGATCGAGAGTTCCGCTACTATCAGTAAAGCTTTGTCTACAGGCATTTACACTGTTGTCGTTAAGTCAGAAGACGGAATTAATACTCAAAAGTTGGTAGTTAAATAAATTCTTGTAGAGACGCGAGGACGTGCGTCTGACATACAATACGTAGAGAATCACGGCCGTGCGTCTCTATAAAATGAATCCACAGAGGAAGGGCGGTTTGCTCTTCCTCTTTTTTGTGCCTAATCTTTAGTTGTTTTTTGTGTTTCGTTTTATCCTGTAATGTTATTAACTAGATCTAAGCCCCTGTCTTCTTGTCTCTCCAATTTTATGATTTTCTGCCCCATTTTGCCCCACATTTGTTGCTGATTTTGATTGATTGTGTGTAATTGTTTGTTTTTTAGTCGATTATGTTGTATGTGCAGGATATCGTAATAATGTTAAAATATTGTTGATAACCTGTTTAAAAGATGTTGATTATCGGTTTGAAAGTATAATGTGGGGAAAAGTGGGGAATTTTTAAATTAATTGTGTAATTTTGAAGTCCAAAACTTAAGATTTAGTTAGAATGCAGTTTTTAGGTAACATAGACGCTAAACTTGATGGCAAGGGCAGAGTATTCGTCCCTGCACAGTTTCGACGCCTGCTAGAGCAGAGTGGCGAGACAGCGTTGGTGTTGCGTGTGACTGCAGAAGGTTTCGCACAATTGTTTCCGCTTTCAGAGTGGACTAACAAATGTGAACAGCTAAAATCGCGTCTAAACCTTTGGAAGGCAGACCACATGGCGATCTACCGTTCGTATACTTCAAAGGCGGAGCAGCTAGAGCTAGACTCTAACGGCCGTATCCTTCTTCAGAAGAAGTATCTTGAGCAGCTTGGTATCGACCTTGATGTTGTGTTTGCCGGTGTGGGAGACAATCTTGAGTTGTGGTCAAGAGAACGTTACGAGGCTTCTATGATGGACGAGGCTTCTCTTGAGGCGGCATTAGAACAAATTATGATATAACCGACAAAGAACTATAGTTATGGAAAATGAAATTGTGTATCATACGCCGGCTTTGCTGATCCCTTGCATGGAGGGGTTGGATATAAAGAGTGATGGCGTGTACGTCGACCTGACGTTCGGTGGAGGCGGTCACTCACGTGAAATCCTCTCGCGTCTTGGCAAAAATGGCCGACTTTTCGCTTTCGATCAGGATGTCGACGCAATTGCTAACATCCCTGATGATGACAGACTTACTTTCTGTCGTTCCAACTTCTGCTACCTAAGCAATTTCCTTGCTTATTATGGAGTGGAGAAAGTAGACGGTGTGCTTGCCGACCTTGGCGTCTCATTCCACCATTTTGATGAGGCTGAACGTGGATTCTCATTCCGTTTCGACGGACCTCTTGATATGAGAATGAACCGTAAGTCGAAGTTTACAGCAGAGAATCTATTGAATGAGTATGATGAGCAGCGTCTTGCCGATATATTCTATCTATACGGTGAGATGAACAATGCCCGCAAGGTGGCTTCTGTTATCGTGAAGGCCCGCCAGAAGGCTCCGCTCACTACAATTTTCCAACTTGTTGAGCTGCTAGAGCCGCTTATCGGCAAAGACAGTCAGAAGAAGGATCTTGCCAAACTTTTCCAGGCTATCCGTATCGAGGTGAACGATGAGATGGGAACTCTTAAAAAGATGCTTTCTCAGCTTCCTAAGGTACTTGGCGACAATGGACGTGTGGCAATCCTAACGTATCATTCTCTAGAAGACCGTCTTGTGAAGAATTTCTTCAAGACTGGTAACGTCGACGGAAAGATAGAGAAAGATTTCTATGGAAACACTGTTCGCTCGCTCAATCCGGTAAATGGAAAACCGATTGTGCCTGACGCGGATGAGATTCAGCGTAATCCTAGGAGCCGTAGCGCTAAATTGCGTGTGGCAGAAAAGGAGGTGGAGGCATGAACGATGTACTTGTCAACTTGAAATCTTTTCGAAGGAAACTTTCGTATTTTTTTTCGATAGACTTCTTATCAAATAATATTCTTTTGATAGTATTTATCGGTCTTCTTTGCATTCTGATGGTGGAGAACCGTTATGCATGCGATAAACAGCTCGCGCAAATAGTCAAACTTAAGAAGGCTCTTGAAGACGCTAAATATGAGGCTTTGACAGTAAATGCGGAATTGTCGCAACATAGCCGCCAGAGTAATGTGAAGCGTTTGATCTCAGATCAGGGTATAGATATCGCGGAGTCGACTCTGCCACCATTTATCATTAAAAAGTAAGTGCTATGGCGAAGTTTGACGACAAAATGAGAAAATCCATTCTGTTCAGAATGATCTTGCCTTGTGGATTTATCCTGTTGTTTGTGTTTGCGATCAGCAAAAGAGCCTACGATCTTACATTGGGAGAAGAAGGTGAGGAGTGGCGAAAAGTGTTGAAGAAAGAGCATCCTAACGACAGCTCTTTAGTTCAGCCGTTACGAGGAAATATCTATTCCTATGATGGAGTCCTTTTGGCAAGCTCTGTAGAGGAACACAAGCTTATCATGGATTTCAAGGCGGATGGATTCGACGACAATTTGTTCATGAAGAACATTGACTCTTTGTGTATTTGTGTCGCTCGTCTGTATGGCAACATACATGATGCTGCTTACTACAAGGAAAAAGCGCTGAAGGCAAAGAAGTCGAAAAGCCGTTACTTCATATTTGAGAATACATACGTCTCGCATAGCGCCTATAAACGTGCAAAACAATTCCCTTTCTGGAGAGAACGAGCTAATAAGACTGGTTTTCATGCAGAGAGTCGTGTGGAGCGAAAAAAGACGTTCGGTAATCTTGGCGGCCGTACAATCGGAGGTTTCCGTAAGGATATCAACAAGGGAAACAGCGGTCTGGAAATGTTTTACGACAAAGATTTGAAAGGTGAGCCTGGTTTCGCTGTCCGTGAGTTTCATGGTAAGAAATGGACTTGGGTCCCTGTCGATGAGCCGTTAAACGGTGCTGATGTCTATTCTACTCTTGACATGCGCATGCAGGACGTGGTGTCGTCGGCCCTTTCTGAGGTGATGAACGCTACAACTGCCGATAGTGGTTGCGCTATCGTGATGGATGTCCATTCTGGTGAGGTGAGAGCAATTGCGAACCTGACTCGTACGGGGATGTCTTTGCAGGAGACCCGTAATTATGCTGTGAATATGCAGACGGAGCCTGGCTCTGTGTTTAAGGTGGCGTCGTTGATCGCGTTGCTTGAGTCGGGAAAGGTCGACACTTCATATGTCATTGAGACCGGTGATGGTGAGTGGAAAGGAAAAAACTGGACAAAACCGATGAAAGACTGGAAAAGTGAAGGTTTCGGAACCATCTCTCTTGCCAGGGCAGTCCACGTCTCTTCCAACATCGGTATTTCAAAACCAGTGTATGAGCATTTCAACGGCAACAAGGACAAGTTCGTTGAAAAACTTTATGCCATGAAGCTCAATGATCCTATGAAACTCGATATTCCGGGCACTGGTCGTCCGAATATCCGTTCTCCAAAGGATGAGTCGGTGGTGTTTGACGACACTTATCTTCCTTGGATGTCGATCGGTTACAGTGTACAGGTGCCTCCCATCTACACACTTACGTTCTATAATGCTATCGCAAACAACGGTAAGATGATAAAACCGATTTTTGCCAAATCTATCCGCAGAAACGGTCGTGTTGAGAAAACGTTCTCTACTGAGGTGCTTTGCTCGCAGATTTGTTCAAACAATACTCTTGGCAAGGTACGCACTATCCTGAAGGATGTGATCAATCAGGGTACCGGTAAGACGTACGGCAAATCGGATATCCTTGATTTGGCTGGAAAATCAGGTACTGCTCAACTGCATTACCAGAATGGTGTGCCAAAGGATTATCAGATGTCGTTTGTGGGATATTTTCCGGCAGACGAACCAAAATACACTTGTATGGTTGTGACTTGGCAGCAGAAGTCAATCTGCTCGACCAACCTTACTTCCAAAGCATTCCGCACTATCGCAGAACGCGTCTACGCAATGACTCCGGTGAAGTGTGAGACGGCAATGTGTGAAGACGACCATTATGCTCCTAAAGTGAAGGGTGGCTATAAAAAAGATGTCATGTACCTTCTTGATGAATTAAAGATCCGTCATGCAAAGGTCAAGATGGAGGATGAGGAGTGGGTCTCGGTCGAGACAAGAGACAGTGTGGTTGATGTAAAAAAGAAAAATATCGCGAAACATTCTGTTCCGAACGTGATAGGCATGGGTGCTAAAGATGCACTTTACCTTCTGGAAAACCTGGGACTGAAAGTTGAGATGCGGGGCAGAGGAGAGGTCGTGCAGCAGTCGATTGCACCAGGAGAATCTGCCGCACAAGGTAAATTGATTACTATTTTGTTAAGATAGTTGGCTTATGAAGTTACGTGATTTATTAAATAGCATTGGCTGCGAAAAGATAGTCGGCAACACAGATATTGAGATTTCTGCAATTTGTCAGGATTCTCGTCAGGTGAACGCTGGCTCTTTGTTCGTCGCCGTATGTGGCTACTCTATCGATGGCCATGAATATATACAGTCTGCGATCGAAAAGGGAGCGACGGCAATTGTCCTTCAGACTTTGCCATCTGAGCTTAAGGATGGTGTGGCTTACATTCAGGTGAAGGATTCGGCTGAAGCTCTTGGCTGTTTGGCTTCTGAGTGGTATGGCAATCCATCGTCAAAACTAAAGCTTGTCGGTGTGACTGGCACAAATGGCAAGACTACTATCGCCACTGTGCTTTATAAGATGCACAGAGAGTTCGGTCATAAGACAGGTTTGCTTTCTACAGTCTGCAACTACATCGACGAGAGAGCGGTGCCAGCAACTCATACGACTCCGGATCCGATCTCACTTCAGAGACTCCTTTCTGAGATGGTCGACGCTGGGTGTACATATGCTTTCATGGAGGTCAGCTCACATGCTGCCGACCAGAAACGTATCAGTGGTTTGAAATTCGTCGGAGGTATTTTCACAAATATCACTCGCGACCATTTGGACTACCACAAGACTTTCGACAATTATATCAAGGCTAAGAAGTCTTTCTTTGATTCGTTGCCATCTGACGCGTTTGCTCTTACTAACGCTGACGACCGTAACGGAAGCGTGATGATCCAGAACAGCAAGGCTTTGAGAAAGAGTTATTCGGTACGTTCTCTTGCTGATTTTAAGGCGAAGGTTGTGGAAGACAGTTTCTACGGAATGCTTCTTAATATTGACGGTAAAGAAGTCTCGACACAGTTTGTCGGACGATTCAACGCGTCAAACCTGCTTGCTGTTTATTCTGCATGTATCCTTCTTGGCAATGATCAGGATAAGACGCTGCTTGCTTTAAGCAAGATGACTCCGGTCAACGGCAGATTTGAGACTATCCGTGGAGAAGAGAGCAGTGTATGTGCTATCGTCGATTACGCTCATACTCCAGACGCTTTGGAGAATGTCATCTCTACAATCAACGAGGTGAAGAGCAAGAACTCTGAATTGATCACAGTTGTGGGATGCGGAGGTAACCGTGATAAAGGTAAGCGTCCGATCATGGCTAAATCGGCTGTCGACAACAGTGATAAAGTGGTGATCACTTCCGACAACCCACGTAATGAGGAACCCATGGATATCATCAACGATATGTTGGCCGGCCTTACTGAGGATGAACAGAGAAACGTGATCGTGAATGCAGATCGTGAGCAGGCGATCAAGACAGCTTGTTCGATGGCAAAGAAGGGTGATGTGATTCTTGTGGCAGGAAAGGGCCATGAGGATTATCAGGACATAAAGGGTGTAAAGCACCACTTTGATGATCACGAGGTAGTTAGAAAATATTTAAGATAAATATAGAGAGATTATGCTGTACTATTTGTTTGATGGATTGACATTCCCAGGCTCAGGATTGTTTCACTATGTGACATTCCGTTCTGCTTTGGCGTTTGTCGGAGCGTTGCTTTTCGTGATCATTTTTGGAAAGAAGATGATCGAGTACTTGCAGTTGCGTCAGATCGGAGAGACGATTCGTGATTTGAACCTTGAAGGACAGATGTCTAAGAAAGGCACACCTACGATGGGTGGAGTGATCATTATTGGAGGAATTATAATACCGTGTCTGTTGTTCGGTAATCTTTCTAATATCTATATGATCCTGATGCTTGGAATCACACTTGGACTAGGATTCCTAGGAGGTGCTGATGACTACATCAAAGTGTTCAAGAAAGATAAAGAGGGAATGTCTCCACGAGTAAAGATCATTGGTCAGGTGGCTATCGGTCTTGCCCTTGGTTTGACTCTTTATTTAAGCCCTGACGTGGTGATCCGAGAAAATTACTCGACAGTCAACAAAGAGAATGTTGAGGTGGTCAACTACAAGAAGGAGAACGTGAAGTCGACACAGACAACTATTCCGTTTGTGAAGAATCATAATTTCGACTACGCTTCAATTTTTGAGTTCGCTGGCGACTATGCCCAACATCTTGGATGGGTGTTCTTCGTATTGGTGACAATCTTCGTGATGACATTCATCTCCAACGGAGCCAATCTGACAGACGGACTGGATGGATTGTCGGTCGGAACGTCGATGATAATAGGAGTGGCGTTAGGAATACTGGCGTACTTGTCGAGCCATACAGAGTTCGCAAGCTACCTTAACATCATGTATATCCCTAAGTCGGAGGAACTGGTAGTCTACTTGTGTGCTTTTGTAGGCGCCACACTTGGATTCCTATGGTACAACTCATTCCCTGCACAGGTGTTCATGGGCGATACAGGTAGTCTGATGCTAGGTGGAGTGATTGCAGCGATTGCGATGATCATCCGTAAAGAGTTGTTGATTCCGATCTTGTGTGGCGTGTTTATCGCAGAGAATTTGTCGGTGATGCTTCAGGTGTCGTATTTCAAATACACAAAGAAGAAGTACGGAGAAGGCCGTCGAATCTTCCTTATGTCGCCATTGCATCATCATTTCCAGAAGAAAGGAATGCCAGAGTCAAAGATTGTAGCCAGATTCTTGATCGTAGGTCTGCTTTTGGCTGTAGTCGCAGTTTTAACTTTAAAAGTTAGATAATGAAAAGAATAGTAGTTTTAGGAGCAGGAGAGAGTGGTGTAGGTTCGGCAATCTTGGCACAGAAGCAGGGCTTTGATGTGTTTGTGTCGGACATGTCGCCAATCAAAGAAAAGTATGTGGCTGAATTAAACCAGTATAATATCGCTTGGGAGCAGGGACAGCATACGGAGGAACTGATTCTGAACGCTGACGAGGTGATCAAGAGTCCTGGTATTCCGGAGAAGGCTCCGATCATCAAAGCGTTGAGAGAGAAAGGCATAAACATAATCTCTGAGATTGAGTTTGCAGGACGCTACTCGAAGTCGAAGATGATCTGTATCACAGGCAGCAACGGTAAGACAACAACCACTACACTTGTGCACTACATCTTCAAGGAGGCAGGTCTTGACGCTTCTCTTGCAGGAAACATCGGTTTCAGTTTGGCACGTCAGGTGGCAATCGATCCACACGACTATTACATCATAGAACTCAGCAGTTTCCAGCTAGACGGAATGTATGATTTCAAGGCAGACATCGCTATTCTGCTAAACATCACTCCAGACCATTTGGACCGCTATGAGTATAAGTTCCAGAACTACGTGGATTCCAAAATGCGTATTATCCAGAACATGACAGAGAACGACACATTCATCTATTGGAATGAGGATCCTGTCGTGACAAAGGAGATTGAAAAATACGATATAAAGGCAAAGATGATGCCGTTCTCAATTCAGACAATTGAGAATATGGCAGCCTATTTAGAAAATGAACAATTAGTAATCAACTTAAAAAATAATTATATAGATATGGATATTAATAAACTTGCTTTGAAGGGACAGCACAACACCTACAATTCAATGGCGGCTGGTATCGCAGCTGGAGTTGAGGGTATCAAGAAAGACACTATCCGCAAGGCATTCAGCGACTTTAGCGGAGTAGAGCACCGTCTTGAGCCAGTGGCAAAGGTAAGAAGCGTGTTGTTCATCAACGATTCAAAGGCTACTAATGTCAACTCATGTTGGTATGCGTTGCAGTGTATGCGCACGCCTGTTGTCTTGATTCTTGGAGGAAAGGACAAGGGTAACGACTATACAGAGATAGAGGATTTGGTTAAGGAGAAGGTAAAGGCTATCGTTTGTCTTGGAGTGGACAACACAAAGCTTCACGCGTTCTTCGATGGCAAGGTTGAGAATATTGCCGATGCTTCATCTATGGAAGAGGCTGTCAACAAGTGTTTCGCATTTGCTGACAAGGGAGACACAGTGTTGCTTTCTCCATGTTGCGCAAGTTTCGACTTGTTCAAGAGCTACGAGGATAGAGGTCAGCAGTTCAAGGAGTGCGTAAAACGTTTGTAAGATGGAAGAACGCAAGCAAATACTTAATAAGTTTTTCCGGGGCGACAGAGGCATCTGGATTATCATAGCATTTTTGGTTGCGATTTCTTTTGTGGAGGTTTATAGTTCATTGCAGGCCAATACGCTTGTTCGTAATGGCGACTATAACAGTCAGTTCTACAAACATGTTGTTCTTGTTGCGGGAGGAATTGTTCTCACTTCTGCGATAACCAATGTCGGCATCAAACGATTGTTCACTTCCAACCTGTATATAGCAGTCGTACTGGGAGCTTTAGTTTCATGGGTGATGCTTATTCTGACACCGATTTTTGGTAGTCACATCAATGGAGCCAGCCGTACATTCATGGGAGTGCAATGGTCGGAGTTGATAAAAGTGTTCTACGTGATATTTTTATCTTTCTGGATTGGAACCTTTAGAAATTCCGATGCGTTGGAGCCATCGAGGAAAGGATGGATATGCCTTGCTTTGGTGTTCCTTTTAAGCGTAGTCCCGATAGGGTTGGAGAATGCTTCTGGTTTTATGTTGCTGACAGTGGTGTCGTTGGTGCTTCTTTCTGTAGGAGGTGCCAAGTGGAAGGCGATTTTCTCTATTGTTGGATTGGGACTTCTTCTGGTGACGGGAGTAGTTGCTATCGGAGCCACTCATACTTCAAAGGAATTGAGGGAAAGCTCTAATCCTATATTGAGAGTGTTTCATCGTTCACCTACGTGGGTGGCCAGAGGAGTCAGAGCTTTCGACAGTGTTAAGGAGACAAACAAAGAGGATAAGTATGTTGTCAACGACGGCAATTATCAGGTGTCGCATGCCAAAATGGCCGTGGCCAACAGTAACTTTATAGGAAAGGGAGTTGCTGGAGGAATCGAACGTTCACGTCTTCCCCAAGCTTTTTCTGATTATATTTTTTCAATAATTATCGAAGAGGGAGGCGTTGTCGCTTTTTTTGTAATAATTATTTGTTACCTTTGTATCTTGTGGAGGTCGATCGTCATCGCGATTAAATCGGAGAATATTGTGTATGCGATGATTGTGCTAGGATGCGCGTTGCTGATCGTATTCCAGGCGTTGGTCAACATGGCCGTAGGTGTCGCTTTAGGTGATTTCGTGACAGGTCAGCCGTTGCCATTGGTCAGCAAAGGAGGAACCTCGGTGATAATGACTTGTGTGTTGTTCGGATTGATCCTCGCGATCAGCGATCATGCCAAATCATTGGAAGAGAAGAAAAAAAATAAGAAAATCGTCGTCGAACCTGCTGAATAATCGGGTAGACGTAAGATTTTTGCTACAGATTTTGTAATATTGTGTGGTTGTGTCTGTAGCCAATTTGTGTATGTGGTGTTGATTAGACCGGCGTTTTCGGCTTGGTGGTAAACAAAGAAGAACTTTATTTTTAATAAAATGGCGGCAAGCAAGAGATTCATCATAAGTGGTGGAGGTACTGGTGGTCACATCTTTCCAGCTATTTCTATTGCTAATGCGTTAAAGAAAAGATTTCCAGACGGAGAGTTCCTTTTCGTAGGAGCTGAAGGTCGTATGGAGATGGAGCGTGTGCCTAAAGCAGGCTACAATATTATTGGATTGCAAGTGAATGGTCTCGTCAGAGGTTTTTCTCCTTCTGCAATTCTTAAGAATGTGAAGGTTGTCTACCGTTTTATAAAAAGCTATTTCAAGGCAAAATCCATTGTCAAGGAGTTTAAACCGGATGCTGTCGTGGGTGTCGGCGGTTACGCTAGCTGCCCAACATTGTATGCGGCCAACAAACTTGGTGTCCCTACATTCTTGCAGGAACAGAACTCATATGCCGGAGTGGCAAATAAGTTCTTGTCGAAAGGTGTGAAGAAAATCTGCGTCGCATACGATGGAATGGAGAGATTTTTCCCTGCCGACAAGCTGATCTTGACAGGAAACCCTGTTCGCCAGGATTTTTTGAATGTGCAGAAGGGTGCTCAAGAAGCATACGATTTCTTTGGCCTTAATTCTTCAAAGAAGACGATCCTTGTGATCGGCGGAAGCCTTGGAGCACGCACGGTCAACAACAGTATAATCGCAGGACTTGAGGCAATCAAGGAGAGTGGTGTGCAGGTGATCTGGCAGACAGGTAAGTACTACTTTGAGAATGCGAAGAAGGAGGCTGACAAGAGCAATAATCCAAACTTGGTCTGCACTGATTTCGTGTCGCGTATGGATTATGCCTACGCAGTGGCCGACTTGGTAGTGTCGAGAGCAGGAGCCAGTTCTATTTCAGAACTTTGCCTGCTTGGCAAACCGTCGATCCTGGTGCCTTCTCCTAATGTGGCCGAGGATCATCAGACGAAGAATGCTTTGGCTCTTTCTACAAAGAATGCTGCCGTGATGATAAAGGATGTGGAGTCTGTTGAAAAACTTGTGCCAGAGGCGTTACGTCTGGTCAACGATGAAGCGTCGCTTGCATCAATATCAGAGCAGGCATTGGCATTGGCACAGAAAGATTCGGCCGACAGAATCGCAAGTGTAATTTTAGGTGAGATTTAAATATTAGGAAAATGCTGGATAAGATCAAAAATATCTATTTTTTAGGAATTGGTGGTATCGGAATGAGTGCCATTGCCCGCTATTTCAACGCAAAGGGCTATTCAGTGGCTGGTTACGATAAGACAGAGTCTGAACTTGCCGACAACCTTCGCAATGAAGGCATTCAGGTGCATTTCGAGGATAACACAGTCTTCATTCCTGAAGATTTTAAGAATCCAAACTATACCTTGGTTGTATATACTCCGGCTATTCCAGAAGATCTTACTGAATACGTTTTCTTTAAGAAGAACAATTTCACGATAATGAAGCGCTCACAGGTGCTTGGCGAAATCACAAAGAGTCAGGAGGCTATTTGTGTTGCCGGCACTCATGGCAAGACTACCACAACAACAATGATCGCGCACACTTTGCATCATTCATTTTTGGATTGCAACGCGTTCTTGGGTGGTCTGTCGAAGAATTTTGTGAGCAACCTGCATATTTCAAACAAGAGCAATTTGGTTGTTGTTGAGGCTGATGAGTTTGATCGCTCTTTCTTGACTTTAGCACCTCAAATTGCAGTGGTTACTGCTACTGACGCTGACCATCTTGATATCTACGGCACATACGAGGAGTATTTGAAAGGATTTGAGCAGTTTGTAGCTCTTATCAAACCTGGTGGTGCTTTGATCATGAAGGAAGGCCTTCCTATCAAACCTGTTGTGCAGGATGGCGTCAAGATTTTCACTTATTCGGTGGAAAAGGGTGATTTTCATGCTGAAAACATAAAGATCGCCAATGGTAAGATCACGTTTGATGTTGTCTACCCATTGGGCGTGCTGAAAGGAGTGGATTTGGGTGTCCCTGTCTACATTAATATCGAGAATGCGATAGCTACTTGCGCGGTGTCGTTGATGAAAGGATTGTCTCACCAGGAGATAAGAGACGCGATCGCAAGTTTCCAGGGTGTGGCAAGACGTTTTGATTTCCATATCAAGAAAGACAATCTTGTGTTGATAGATGATTATGCTCACCATCCGAATGAGGTCAAGGCAAGTATCGAATCCTTGCGTAAACTTTATTCAGACAAGAAGTTGACGGGAGTTTTCCAGCCTCATTTGTATACTCGCACGCGTGATTTTGCAGATGAGTTTGCGGCAAGTTTGTCTTTGCTTGACGAAGTGTTGTTGTTGGATATCTATCCGGCACGTGAACTTCCTATAGAGGGAGTGACAAGCCAGATAATCCTTGATAAGGTTACTGCTAAAGACAAACGTCTAATATCGAAGGAGGAACTGCTTGATTATGTACGCACGCACAATATAGAGGTGTTGGCTACTATTGGCGCCGGTGATGTTAATCTGATGCTTCCTCAGATCAAAAACATTCTTTTGTCGAAGGTATGAGGAAAAAGATCCAGATAATAGGTTTTTGTGTTGTGGTGGTATATGTGGCGGTTATGGCACTATGGATGCCGTCCACGGCAGAAAATATGGGCTGCATTGGTATGAAAATCAATATCAAGGACAGCGCAGACTATAAGTTTGTCAATACTCTGGATATTGTGAAATACATGAACAATGCAAATCTTAATCCTCATGGGATAAGCTATAAGAATATCCAGCTCCATAATATGGAGAAGAAGGTTGCGGAGATGCCGTTTGTGGAGGATGCACAATGCTACAAGAGCCCCGGAGGCTTTCTCTGTATAGATGTCTTGCAGCGTAAACCGATATTGAGAATCAAAGCTCCCGAACAGGATCTGTATCTTGATTCCGAAGGTAAGATGATGAGAGTGTCTTCGACTTTTTCTGCTTATGTGCCTGTGTTGATAAGCGAGAAGAAATTAAGCGAGAAGTATCTCCAGACGAAAATATACGATTTTGCCAACTATGTGTACAACGACAAGTTTATGAATGCACTGGTGGAGCAGATATACATCGACTCCAATGGCAAGGTTGAGATTGTGCCAAGAGTAGGCAGCCACATAGTGGTGCTAGGCTCTACAGACGACTACGAGATAAAGATGGCTCGATTAAAGAAACTTTATGAGAGCGGTTTTTCAAAAGTAGGTTGGAACAAATACAAAAAGATAGATCTTACTTATGCAAACCAGGCGGTGTGTACAAGAAAAGATTGACGAGAAACAAAGAACAAGAACGATATATAGTAAATGACTTACAAATTTTAGTGACGATGGCTAATACACAATTGACGGACAAAATAGCGGTAGTGCTTGACCTGGGCACATCCAAGATTCGTGCGATGGCGGTTGTGCTTGACAACGACAAGGTGTCGCATATCATTGCTACGGAGAAAGCTGACTCTAAAGGTGTTAAACATGGAAAGGTTGACAACCATATCGAGTTGGCTGGAGTCGTTAAACCAATGCTTACAAATCTTCAGAACAGAATATACAACAAGATAAAGGAGTCTGTTGGTGAAGCTATTGTAGGTAATGAGGTTGTGATCAAAAGTGTATATATCGCTCTTGGAGGTACGGGTATCTTTGGCAAGAAGGAGAGCGAAATCTATCGTCTCAACAATGAATATGTTGGTGTGCCGGTAGTCACATCCATTAAGGAAAAAATCCGTGATCGTGTCCAGAACGACAAGGATGAGATATTAGAGTTCATCAATCAAGGATATAATATCGACGACGAGATCAGAATGGAACCGGTTGGTTGTCGTGCCACAAACATTGAGGGACGCTATTGTATGGTGATGGCAAACAAGGATGTCAAGCAGGACGTTATCAACATGTTGTCGCTTTGCCAGTGTACTTTGGCTGGATACGTGCTGACTCCATTCGCTTTGGCTAACGTTATGCTTTCGGACGCTGATAAAGAGGTCGGAGCTGTGTTGGTCGACTTGGGCGCATCGTCTACTTCAATAGCCATCTATAAAGACAATGTCCGTCGTCATGTCATGGTGCTCCCTGTCGGAGGCAAGATAATCACTAAGGATATCAAGAAAGTATGTGGCTTGACTTCAGAACAAGCCGAAAAGATAAAGAAAAAGTTGGGCTATGCTTATCCTGGCGGTGTAGAAGAGAACATTTTATGCTCTATGGCTGGGACAAATGTAAAAGTAGAGTCGCTAGAGCTATCAAAGATAATCGAAGCCCGTCTGGATCAGCTAATGAGCTATTTGCTTGGCGAGATGTGCAAGGTGAACGCCATATCGGAATGCAAAAAGATTATTCTTACAGGTAGAGCCTCACGTCTAAATAAGATTTCTGAAAAGTTCACGAATGAATTTGGCGTCGATACAGAGGTCGGTACTATAGTGGACAAATGCTATGAGAAATATGCTTCATATTTCATGGAGAAGAGTGAACTAGAGAAAGCGATCAAAGATATGAACGAATTTGCTGCTTGTCTTGGTGTGCTTGAGTCGACTAGCTTGGAGTCGTGTACTTTTATAGGAAAGAAGCAACAGCTGGCTCAGCCAAAACAGAAAGAGAAGAAGGGTGGATTTTTATCTACCTTATTCAATGATTTCAGGATCAGGACAGAAGGATTGATCGAAGGACAAGTAGAAAAGACCGAACTCAAATAAGTATGGAAGGAGAAAACTTTAATTTCATTGACGACGTAGAAGAAAAAAACATTATAAAGGTTTTTGGCGTCGGAGGAGGTGGCGGTAATGCTACCAACTATATGTATGAAAACCATATCAATGGTGTGGATTTTGTTATCTGCAACACTGACCGTCAGGCGTTGCGTCGCAGTCCTATTCCTCCTGAATTCCATATTCAGTTGGGTGAAAAAGGTCTAGGTGCTGGAAATGATCCTAATATGGGCCGTCAGGCTGCTGAGGACTCCATCGAGAAAATCAAGGAGATGCTAAACGACACTGAGATGGTTTTCGTCACTGCTGCTATGGGTGGCGGTACGGGAACTGGTGCTGCACCTGTGATTGCTCGTACAGCAAAGGAAATGGGAATCCTTACTGTAGGTATCATCACTATTCCATTCAAGTTTGAAGGTCGTAAACGTCTTCTTAACGCATTGGAGGGAATGCAGAGAATGAGAGAGTCTGTCGACGCGATTGTCGTGATCTCAACCGATAGATTCCGTGAACAATATGGTGACCTTAAGTTGAAAGAGGGATTCTCCAAAGGAGATGAGATTTTAGCTATGGCCGCAAAAGGTATTGCGGAAATCATTACCGGTGATGGATATGTCAACGTGGATATGAACGATGTCCGTACCGTCATGACTAATTCTGGCGACGCGTTGATGGGATTGGCTATGGCGTCTGGCCCTGATCGAGCTAAAGAGGCCATAAAGAAGGCTCTCGACTCTCCGTTGCTTATCAACAATAGCATTGAGAACGCCCAGAATGTATTGCTTAACATTTCATATTCATCAGAGTATGAGGTCTCAATCGAAGAGACAACATATATCTGTAGCTATGTGCAGGATCAGATTAATGGTCATGGCGCGAACTTGATCTGGGGTGCTTCTGTAAATGAAGATCTTGGTGAGAATCTTAACGTTACTGTCGTTATCACAGGTATGAACGTTCACGACTCTGACTTGACTGGAGAAACTGCCATGGCTCAACAGCAGCAAAGAATGATTCAGACAGATTCACGCGCTGACAGATATCTTGGTGGCAATCATGCTGCCGCTCCGGTTAACGCACCTGTATCTAATTTTAGCGCTGCTGATATTGATAAAATATACGCGGGACATTCTGCTCCAAAACCGGAGCCAGAACCTGTATACGTGGCACCAGAGCCGGAGCCAGAACAAGAACCGGAACCGCCTGTATACGTGGCACCGGAACCAGAACCAGAGCCGGAGCCGGAACCAGAGCCTACACCTGTTAGGATTGTAGCAAAAGAGATAGATTTTTCTTCAATAGACGATGACGATGATTGATACTCTTGATATACCAGATACTGTACCTTCGTTCATAAAGGTCATAGGCGTAGGTGGCGGTGGTGGAAACGCAGTTTCGTACATGTGCAAAAAAGGAATAGAGGGTGTAGACTTTATCCTTATGAACACAGACAAAAATGCGTTGAGGCGATCGTCTGTGCCTAAACGTATCCTGCTTGGGGAGAAAGGCCTTGGAGCTGGATCCGACCCTAATGTGGGAAGAGAGGCTATGTTGAGAGTAGAGAACAGTATCAAACATTTGTTGTCGGAAAACACCGAAATGGTGTTTGTCACTGCAACATTGGGTGGTGGTACTGGCACAGGAGGAGCACCGATAGTGGCCCGAGTGGCAAAGGAACTAGGTATTCTTACTATAGGTGTCGTTACAACTCCTTTCTCATTTGAGGGACCTGTCAGAAAAGCAATTGCTGAAGAGGGTGTCAGAGAGATGAGAAAATATGTGGATTCGCTTGTCATTATTTCTAACGACAGACTATCTTCTAAAGATAGACATCCTGGAGCCACTTCAATGGGCTTGTCGTCAGGTTTTGCCAAATCAGATTCTGTTCTGGCCACTGCAGCACAAAGCATTTCTGATATGATCACACAATCGGGATATGTCAATGTGGATATGAATGACGTCCGCACCGTCATGACTGATTCTGGAGATGCGGTCATTGGTTCTTCTGAGGCTTCGGGTGAGTATCGTGCGATGCAGGCTATGCGAGAGGCTCTTACATTGCCGTTGCTTGTCAATAATGATATACGCAATGCAAAGAGTGTGTTGGTCAACTACTCTTTTTCTGATGAGGAGGTCACAATTGATGAACTTTCCGAGACTATGGAATTGGTTCAGAATAAAGTCAATGATGACGTCACAATCATTTGGGGCGCAAGTCAGGTCGAGGGACTTGGTGATAAATTGAAAATCTCCGTGGTGGTTACTGGCCAGTCGTTGGCTGAAGACACGTTGGTTGCCCCTCCCTCAATACAGAGTCTTTTGGTGTCGGAACCTCCGATTATAAATAAACAAAAAACTAATCAGGTTGATACTGTAAAGGATAAAGAGAGTGTACTTGTGGGCATTACCGACACTAATAATACTGGGGACGATGGTACTGTAGTACAAAAAACACCAACTTTCAGACCAACAGAGGAAAGAGACCAGCCGGTGAAAAAGAAAAAACTGACTGCAGTTGTGTTCGGTGGTGAAGAGATAGATGAGACTCCTGCAATCAATAAGGTCAATGCGACGTCTGTTGATCACAAACAGGAACAGATGTCTACTTTCACGGTAAAACTTGATGGAGAGGAAATAAAAATGGGAGATAACAGTTATCTCTCAAACAGACCAGATTAAATTGTAAAACTAAAAATATAATGACTATGGCATTGTTCGATGTTATTAGCGAGGATATAAAGAAGGCAATGATTGCCAAAGACAAGGTAGCTTTGGAGGCATTGCGCGGTGTAAAGAAGGAGTTTCTTGAGGCAAAGACAGCTAAGGGAGCAAGTGGCGACCTTACAGACGAGGCTGCACTAAAGATCCTTCAGAAGATGGTAAAGCAGCGTAAGGAGTCGGCACAGATCTTCACAGAGCAGAATCGTCCTGAGTTGGCAGAGAACGAGTTGGCTGAGGCTTCTGTAATCGAGAAGTATCTTCCTGCTAAATTGTCTGACGCTGAGCTAGAGGCTGAGATCAAGGCTATCATCGCTGAGGTTGGTGCAAAGACAGCTCAGGAGATGGGTAAGGTGATGGGTGTCGCAACAAAGAAGCTTGCTGGTAAGGCAGACGGTAAGGACATCTCGGCAAAGGTTAAATCTTTGTTGAATTCATAATGCAAAATTCATAATGCATAAATTTGTGCAGAGACGTGGCTTGCCACGTCTCTGCTTTTTTAAATAACAATCTATCAAAGATTGTATTTGCTGAAAATTTGTATATTTGCAATATCGTAACGTAGGTTACGGTAATGTGGGTTACGATAATTGTGTGCTATGAGATTTTACAACAGAGATAAAGAGATGAGACTTCTCGCTGAAGTGGAGAGAATGTCAAACGAAGAGAGTCAGATAACTGTAGTCACTGGCAGAAGACGTATTGGCAAGACGCAACTTTTGCTCAAGGCTTGTGAAGGCCAGACAACGCTCTATTTTTTCGTTTCTCGTAAATCAGAGTCATTGCTTTGTAAAGATTTTGTTGAAGAAGTTCGTGAGAAGTTGGGTTTGATGATTGGCGATTTCTCGTCGTTCGGCAAATTGTTTGAGTCGCTGTTGCTGATATCTAAAGAGCAGCATTTTAATCTGATAATTGACGAGTTTCAAGAATTCCTGAGAGTGAATCCTTCTGTGTATGGTGATATGCAGAAATATTGGGACTTGCATCATAAGGAGGGTAAAATGAACCTCCTAATAAGTGGTTCGGTTAACGCTCTGATGCATAAGATTTTTGAAAACAGCAAGGAACCTCTCTTTGGAAGAGCTGGAAATATTCTTCGATTGAAACCATTCGGCGTGAATGTCTTGAAAGAAATCCTATCTGATCATTATTCCAAATATGAGAAAGATGATCTGCTTGCTCTTTATGCACTTACGGGAGGTGTTGCCTGGTATGTGGAACTAATGATGAAGAATAGGTGCTTCACAATAGATACCATGCTTGATTTGGTGTTCAAGGAAGACTCGCTTTTCCTACAGGAAGGAAAGAATGTGCTTATTGAGGAGTTCGGCAAAGAATACACCGTCTATTTCTCTATTCTTGAATGTATAGCTCGAGGTCTTTGTTCGAGAGGTGAAATAGAGTCCTATTTGGGAAATGTGGAGACAGGAGGTTATTGGGTTAAGTTGGATAGAGACTATGACATCATTAAGATGAAACGGCCTATTTTCTCCAAACCTAACAGTAAGCAAACAAGATATTATATTCAGGACAATTTCCTTTATTTCTGGTTCCGTTTCGTTCACAAATACCAACGTTACATTGAATCAGGATCGATCACTTTGCTGAAAAATGTGGTGACACGTGATTTTCCCGTATTTTCGGGAATCATTTTGGAACGTTATTTCCATAAGTTGTTTATGGAAAAGCAGATATATACTTCAATAGGTGGATATTGGGACCGTTCTGGAGAAAATGAGATTGATTTGATTGCCGTCAATGAGATAGATGAGGTGATAGACTTTTGTGAGATAAAACGCCAGGAGAATAATATTGATTTGGACATCTTGTCGAAAAAGGCAAACGACTTCTTTTCCAAGAATCCCTCATTGAAACATTATAAATCGAACTTTTTGGCATTGTCGCTTAAAGATATGTGATATTGTTCTTGATACTTATTGTTTGATCCAATGTATCTCAAGGAAAAGTAATTGGAACATGTTTGACTCGGTGACAAAGAAATGAGATGGCTCAAAATAGTGATTAGTCAAAATCTCTTTCCCTCCTAAAAAAGTCTTAACTCTGAGTCTCTGTGTTTATTTAAATACGCTCGCCCTACGGGCTCGCGTTGGGGGGTGGGTTAGGGCGTCCCGCCCTTAACAGTCCTCGTTTTTGGACAACTGCTATATGATCTCATAAAATTTTCTTATTTTTGTCGTGAGTTGGTAATTAAAATTGTTGAAAATTATGGGTTTTAATAATGCACAGTTAGAAGTGCTTAATTGCATTTCTTGTATCGATAATGATAAAGATTTGAATTCATTAAAAGAGTTGTTGTCCAAATTTTTGAATGAGTTGCTTCAAAAAAAATTGGATGATATGTGGAATGAAGGAAAACTATCACAGGAGAAAATTGAAGAGTGGGGCAATTCTCATCTAAGAACTACATACAAATGAATAGTATGCGTAATATTGTTCTGGATACTAATTGTTTGATCCAATGTATCTCAAGGAAAAGTGTATATTACCAAGTATGGAGTGATTTTTTGGATGGTAGGTACAATTTGTGTGTCTCAACAGAGATCTTGTCGGAATATGAGGAAATTATAGGGAGATTAATGTCTCCTGAAATTGCAAAAATTGTAATTGAGATGATTCTAAGGTCTCCTTATACATTAAGAATAGATGCACATTTCAGATTTAGATTAATCGAAAAGGATTTGGACGATAATAAGTTCGTTGATTGTGCAATTGCTGCTAATGCTGAATATATAGTTAGTAACGATGCTCATTTTGATATTCTAAAAAATATCCCATTCCCATCTTTGTGTGTGGTTAGAATTGAAAAATTCTTAGAAATCTTAAATGGAGAACGATTATGACCATTTTCCCGGTGCCGGTAAAATGGTCTATTTTAATTTGTCAGTATGGTAAACTTACAGTATCTTTCTCCTAAATTAATTATAACGTTATGGATATTAATGTGGGTATGATAATAGTAATTACGATAGCATTTGTTGCACTTGTTATAATTAATCGTAAAAAAGCAAAAATATCAGGAGCTGTTGGAGAAACAAAAGTCTCTATTTTGTTGAAACTTCTTGGAAAAGACTATAGCCTCTTAAATGATATCATGTTAGATACTAATTATGGAACTACACAAATTGATCATATTGTGGTGTCCCCTTATGGTATATTTGTTATAGAAACAAAAAACTATCAAGGATGGATTTTGGGCGGAGAAAACTCAGAATATTGGACCCAGAATATGTATGGAAACAAATATCAATTTAGAAATCCTCTTTTGCAGAATAACGCTCATGTTAATGTTCTAAGAAAGATATTGCCTTATTATGCAAATGATAATTTTGTCTCTATAGTTGCCTTTAGTGGAAAATCTACGTTGAAGGTTAATGTTAGTGAAGCTTGTCATGTCTTGTACATCTCAAAACTTTTATGGTTTATAAAAAAGTACAAAGAAGTAAAATTAAATCCATGCCAAATTGAAGAAATATGCAATTTGATAAATGATAATAATATAAGCTCTTCTGAAGTTAAAAAAAAACATGCGAAATTGGTAAAACAAAGAGCGAAAGAAAGCGAGACTCAGATAGAAAATGGAGTGTGTCCTAGATGTGGTGGTTCATTAGTAGAAAGATATGGTAAATATGGTACTTTTTATGGATGCTCGAATTATCCAAAGTGCAAATTCTCCATTTCCTCAAAATAAACCATATTTTGTGATGAATACTTATTGGGACACGTCCTTACATATGACAAACAAAAAGACGCGAGGATTTCCCCGCGTCTTTTTGTTTGATATTCAGTTTTTTAATTCTGCATTTTTCTATACGTTATTTTCGGAATCACTGGCTCCACCGCCTCCTTTAAGAATTCATCGAAATCATCGTAGTCGTTGAAACAAAGTTTAGTGACAGTTGTCTCTTTCTTCATAAGGCAGAAGTAGCCATACACGTCCTTGCCATCTTTGCCTGTACGGACATAATCAAGATAATAACCGTCGAACTTCTTCAAATCAACCTCACCTTCCTTAATTAATCCGAAGAATCGGCTCACTTTGAGAATCGTGCCGTCAACCTCAAGACTTCTTGTCTGCATCACCAGACGATAAATCAGGAATCCTGTGAAAACCACCGCAAAGACGGAAAAGATTATCCACCATTGAGTTGGCACCTCGCTTGGCATTATTGAAAGTACTAATCCGCAGATGGCTGGCATCAATACAAAAATCGCTGTGATGTAGTAGAATTTTGGTCTGAATCTTGTCTTTGTCATATCCGTTTGGTTCTTGTTTTTTGTAAAAATACTTTTTTGAAATCATATATCGGCAAATTCCGCTTAAAAGTTGAGGAAAAAATGTATATTTGCGAGAATTTGATATAGTTTGCAATGAATAGACTAACAGCTCAGGTGAAAGAAAAATTGTCGGGATTGAAGCTTAAGGCGGTCCTATTTGATATGGATGGTGTAATCTTTGATTCTATGCCTCATCATGCCACAGCATGGGTGAAGGCGTTTGCCGACGAGGGGATTGTCTTCAATGAGTATGAGGCCTATAAGCGTGAGGGCATGACTGGTCCGGCTACGATTCAGGAGATGTTCCTTGCACAAAAGGGACGCGAGGCTACTAAGGAAGAGTGCGACCGAATCTACGCTATCAAATGCAAGTATTTTGAGAATGAAGGTCCGGCAGAGGTGATGACTGGTATCCGTGAAGTGCTTGAGTTTGTTCGCGACGCGGGATTGCAGATCTATATCGTAACTGGTTCTGGCCAGCATTGTTTGTTCGACAAGCTTGACCATCTTTTCCCAGGCATCTTTGCTCCAGAGAGAATGGTGACTGCTTACGACGTTAAGAAGGGCAAGCCAGATCCAGAGCCATATTTGATGGCTTTGAAGAAGGGCGGATTCTCGGCGGATGAGGCTATCGTGGTGGAGAACGCTCCGCTTGGAGTGACGTCTGCTCATGCAGCAAACATTTTTACTGTCGCTGTCAACACAGGAATCCTATTGCCAGAAGATTTGTTGAGCAAAGGAGCTGATGTGCTTTTCGACGATATGCATGAGTTTAGAAGCACACTTCCTGAAATGTTCGAATTGAGTTTAAGAAAATAACGACACGTATATGCGAAGACTAAGATACATATTTGCGTTGATCTTATGCCTTTTGTGGGGAGGTGCTGTTGCGCGTCCTTCACTTGCTTTGTCGCGTTTCGACAACTATACGCAGAAGGATGGATTAAGCTATAACATTGTTCAGTGTGCGTATCAGGACAATGACGGTTATATGTGGTTTGGCACAAGTCAGGGTCTTCATCGTTTTGATGGCTATAATTTCTATCCGTACAAGTATGGCAGCCAAGACGGACAGGTGCGTGGTGAATTGGTGCGCTGTATATTTCAGGATTCTAAAAACCGTTTCTGGGTTGGTACTGAGAACGGTGGTCTGAACATATATGATCCAAAGACAAAATCATTCTCTGCTATGACGTTGTCAAAGGATGGATTGGAGAAGTATTCTGCCAATGCGATAGTGGAGTGCTCTGATTCAAAAATATGGGTTGGTACAGATGAAGGCCTTGCATTCCTAAATGACGCTCATCTTCTTGAGTATTACCATTTTCAGGATTCTGAATTTGATGGTATGCCGTTTATCAAGACGCTTAAGGTTGATAAATATGGACGCTTGTGGATTGGTACAGGTGAAAACGGGGTGAAACTGTTTGATCCTGCTACAGGTAAGGTCACATCTATACTTCAGGATTCAGAGGTGCGCTCCATTTGCATCTCAAGCGATAACGTGGTGTGGATAGGATCATATCAGGATGGCGTATATACCGTCGACATAAATGATAAAGGTAATTTGGCACTTAAGCATGAGACTAATTTGCCAATATCGGGGCCAGAGGCATCTGTGAAAGCGATATGTGAGGATCAAGACGGTAGGATATGGATAGGAACTCGTTCGGGACTTATCTGCTACGACCGTGTGTTGAAGCAGTATGTCATTAATGAAAACGACGTCCATAATGAGATTACTCTTGTCCACAACTCTGTCATTAATCTTTTTGTGGATAATAAGGGCGACCTTTGGGTTTGCACACGTGGAGGTATCAGCTATAGAAACAGTGAGAAGCAGCCTTTTGAGTTGTATCAGGAGTCGAAAAACGATAACCGTTACTTGAATTGTGCTCAAGTGTACGCATTCTTGGAGATGCCGGATTCAAAAGTTTGGGTCGGAACAGAGAGCGGTGGTGTGAATGTTTTCGACACTAAAACAAAACGTTTTGAGTACATCACACAGTCTAATTCGGGATTGTCTGTCAATTGTGTCAAGAGCTTGTCAAGAGTAGGAAACGATGTGCTTGTCGGCACATATATGGGAGGATTGAATGTGCTAGACGCTGCCACTGGTAAGGTGAAGCACGTATATCGTCACTCGGATAAAGACGCTTCGTCTATTAATAGCGACAATGTATGGAGCATCTGTACTTGCAAGAATGGCGATGTCTTGATCGGTACAGGCAACGGTGTAGACAAGTATGATCCTAAAAACGGCACGTTCCGTCATATCGACAAGTTTGCGTATGGCAAAGAGGTTTGGAAGGTGTTTGAGGATTCCGACAATGACATTTGGATGTTCACTCCTGAGGAAATAATCATATATCAGAATTCGGAAGGACGTACAATCACTTACAAGGAGCGTGCACGTTCGGTGGTAGAACACGGCAACAGTATTTTCTACGTGGGATCATTAGAGCGTGGTGTCGTTGTCTACAACAAGTATAGCGGTGAGGTCCGCAATATAACAGAGAAAG
The DNA here is from genome assembly GCA_024401565.1 of Paludibacteraceae bacterium. GTDB lineage: Bacteria > Bacteroidota > Bacteroidia > Bacteroidales > Paludibacteraceae > UBA1723. The sequence goes on along the minus strand of JAKSKU010000001.1, from coordinate 83,449 downwards.
AAGGCTTGTCCAACAATAATGTGCAGTCTATCATAGATTGGAATGATTATTATATCGTCTGTACCACGTCAGGTTTGAACCGAATCCATAAGGGAACTTCTGAGATAAAAGTTTATGATGAGCGCGACGGTTTGCAGAGCCGTCAGTTCCACTATGGGGCTATCTGCAGATGTGCAGGCGACTTTATTCTGGCAGGAGGTAACGCAGGATTCAATATCGTCAACTTGAACGATATCCGTAGAAACGAGTTCGTTCCGCCAGTGATGCTTGAGGATATCCGTTTGTTCAATCAGAAGATGCCTTCGGATCTAGTGTCAGTAGACCCTGTTACTGGAGAGACTCAATTGAACTTGAATTACGACCAGAATATGCTGACATTCAAGTATTCCGCACTTTCATATTCTCGTCCAAACAAAAACAACTATAAGTATCGTTTGGTGGGCCAGAATGACAACTGGATTGAGGCTGGTCATGAAAACAAGTGTACTTATACAAATCTTCAGCCTGGTGCTTATGTGTTTGAGGTAATGGGCTCCAATTGTGATGACGTTTGGAATGAGTCACCTTTAAGGGTGCGAGTGAATATAGAGCCTCCATTCTGGAACACATGGTGGTTCAAGATATTGGCAACACTTCTTGTTGTGGGTCTGGTATTGTTCTACTTATATCATTACCGTAAAAGAATGATATTGGAGAATGATTTGGAACTTGAGAAAAAGAAGGCGGAGGAAATGGAGAAAGTGGAGCAGTTGAAGTTGGATTTCTTCACAAATATCTCTCACGAGCTTCGTACGCCGCTTACACTGATTCTAGGACCGTTGTCTAAGATTTTGCAGGACGACGGCACGTCATCCGAGTCGAAGAAGATGGCGGAGTTGGCAGAGAGAAATGCCAATAAACTGTTGCGTCTGGTCAACCAGATACTTGATTTCAGAAAAATTGAGAGTGGAGCTCTCCAGCCGGTGTATAAGCCTGGCGACGTCGCTGCATTGCTAGAGTCTATTGTCCGCACTTTCCAGCCGGAAGGAGAGGCTAAGGGAGTTCAAGTGTCTCTTGAGGTAGACGGTGAAGCGAGAAACAAACGATTGCTTTTTGATGCCGACAAGGTAGAGAAAATAGTGAACAACTTGCTTTCCAACAGTATGAAGTTCACTCCGCGTGGAGGATTTATCAAAGTGGCGATGGAGATGGTGTCGCAGCATAAGTTCACGTCGGGAAACATCAGTGACGTTTATCAGATATCTGTGTCTGACACTGGAAAAGGTATGTCGGAGGAGGATCAGAAACATGTCTTCGAACGATTCTATCAAAGCCACGATGAGAAGAATGCTGGTATCGGCACTGGTATAGGCTTGAACTTGGTTTATGATTTAGTGAAATTGATGGAGGGTGAGGTGCTCCTTTATAGTAGGGTGGGAGAAGGCACCAAGTTTACGGTTGTGTTGCCATTGTTCGGAACACCTGAACCAGTGGAGGAGCCAGTTGCTGAAGAACCAGTGTCTTCAGAGGCTCACGAAAGTGAACCGGAAGAGACATTGCCTGAAGACAAACCAGTTCTGCTGATTGCGGAAGACAACGAAGAACTTAGAAGGTTTGTGGCTATACATTTTGATTCGAGATTCAATGTGGTCGAAGCGGAAGACGGAAAAGATGCGTTGGAGAAAGCCGCTGAGCAGATACCAGATGTTGTCATCACTGATTTGATGATGCCGAATATCTGTGGTGATGAGTTGTGCAATAAGTTGAAAAAAGATGAGAAAACGTCGCATATCCCGATCATACTTCTGACTGCCGTCCATAGCAGAGAGACAGAGATTGAGAGTTTGAAGCGTGGCGCTGACGACTATATAACAAAACCGTTTGATATTGAGGTTCTCGACCAAAAGGTCATGAATCTGATGCGTCTGAAGGAGAAGATCCGCAGCCGCTTTAAGATAGAGATGATATCAGAGCCTACAAAAGTGGCTACACAGTCGCCAGACGAGAAGTTCATGATCAAGGCGATGAAGGTGATTGAGGATAATTTGTCTGACGCGGATTTCGATATCGAGAAGTTTGCTGTCGAGGTTGGCGTAAGCCGTATGCAGCTCTACAGAAAGATGAATGCAATCACAGGCATGACAGTGAAAGAATTTATACGCAATATCCGTATCAAGCGAGCAAAACAGTTGCTTGAAGACGGTGCAATGACTGTGTCTGAGGTGGCATACAATGTAGGCTTCAAGGATATAGCATATTTTAGAAAGTGTTTCAAACAACAGGTAGGAATCAATCCTTCGGAGATTTCCAAAGGTGAATAAATAGAAGAAAAAGATGGCAAGTAACAAAGGAAGTTTTTTGCATAAGTTGAATTATAAGTACCGTCTGACTATTTTTAATGAGAATACGTTGGAGGAGGCTTGGCATATACGTTTGTCCAGATTAAGTGTTATTTTGTTCTGTTTCGCAATCGCGGTGATATATTTCCTTATCATTGCTTTGCTGATCTTCAAGACTCCGTTGAGGACGTTCATGCCTGGTTATACAAGTGGAAATGAACTTAGAAAACAGGTGATTTCGCAGGCGATCGTGATTGATTCTCTTCAGGAATCGGCCAAGATCAACGACCAGTATTTGGCTATGTTGCAGAGAGTGGTGACAGGCGACGTCGAAATCGGAGATAGCACGGCGACATTAAAGGATATGGTGAAGACAGATATCTCTAAAGTGAAGATGGACCCGTCGGAAAGGGAAAACCAGTATTGCTCACAGTATGAGATCGCTCAACGTTATGCTACCAACTCTAAAATATCAGAGACAAGTAAAAACCGTTTGATGCATCGTCCTGCTCTTGGTGTCGTGATCAAAGGATTCGATCCTTATTCAGGAGTCAATGGTCTGACTATCAACGTCGACCCGTTGGAAAGCATCTATTGTACGTTGGACGGTTCTGTCATTTTCGCCGGATATTCAGCCCACAATCGTTATTGCTTGCAGATTCAGCATTCGGAGAACTTGGTGTCGATGTATAAGTTTACCCAGCCATTCTTGAAGAGAATCGGAGAACGAGTAAATGCGGGTGAGATTCTTGCCACATTGCGAGGAGTGGAACCATCGGAGATGACGTTTGAGTTGTGGCTAAACGGACAGCCTTTGAACCCTAACGATTATATTTCATTCTCTACAGAGAAGAAGACTGTGGTTCAGCCTAAGTCGAGAAAGTATGAGGCTGAACCAGCGGAACAACCAGTAAGAAGAGCTCGCCGTGATTCTACACAAAGCCGAGACACAACAGGCCGTGCAACTCGTGTGAAAGCAAAGAAGAGCGAGAGTCAGGAGACTCCTGCAAACGAGGCTCCTGCAGAGTCGTCTACTCCGGCTCCAGCTCCAACACCGGCACCAGCTTCAACACAAGAAAATAATGCAGCTGAATAAGAATATAGAAATGTCACAAAAGATTATTACAATATTGGGGTCTACCGGATCCATCGGTACACAAGTGCTAGATGTAGTGCGTGAGAACCCAGACAGATATAAGGTAGAGTCGCTTACAGCAGGAAAGAATGCGTCTTTGCTTATTGAGCAGATCAAGGAGTTTAAGCCGACGATCGCTGTGATTGCTGACGAGAGCCAGTATGAGAATGTGAAGAACGCTGTGGCAGACTTGCCTACAAAGGTGATGGCCGGTTCGGCTGCTGTAGCGGAGGTGGCTGCCAACGATGCGTCGGAGATGGTGCTTGTGGCATTGGTCGGCTATTCCGGACTTGCTCCAACGATTGCGGCTATCAAGGCACACAAGAAGATCGCTTTGGCCAATAAGGAGACGCTGGTTGTGGCTGGCGATTTGGTCTGCAGACTATGTGAGGAGAACGGAATCAAGCTACTTCCTGTCGATTCAGAACACTCTGCTATTTTCCAGTGTTTGGAGGGCGAGCGTCACAATAAGCTAGAGAAAATTATTCTTACAGCATCAGGAGGTCCGTTCCGTGGCTGGACACGTGATAAATTAGAGAATGTCACACCAGAAATGGCGTTGAAGCATCCTAACTGGAGCATGGGAGCCAAGATCACTATCGACTCGGCCTCTATGATGAACAAAGGTTTTGAGGTGATAGAGGCAAAGTGGTTGTTCGACTTGACACCGGATATGATAGAGGTCCAGGTTCATCCACAGAGCATCATACATTCTATGGTTCAGTTTAACGACGGCGCGGTAAAGGCACAGTTGGGAACACCGGACATGCGTATTCCGATTTCTTTGGCGTTGAGCTACCCGGAGAGAATTTATCTTGGTGGAGAGCGTCTTGATTTCGGTAAGGTGAAGCAACTCACATTTGAGGCTCCGGATCCAAAAGTTTTCCGTAATCTTGCGTTAGCTTATGAGGCTTTGGACAAGAAGGGAAATGTGGCTTGTGTTGTAAATGCGGCTAACGAAGTCGTCGTACGTGAGTTTTTGAATAAGAAAATAGGATTCTTGCAGATGTCGGATATTATTGAGCAGACGATGGCAAAGATTGCGTATATCGCGCAGCCAACGTATGAGGATTATATTCAGACGGATATTGAGGCAAGAAAGGTGGCAGAAAGTTTTGTTAAATAATATGATTTATACTTTAATACAGTTTTTTGCCTCATTGTCGTTGCTGGTGGTGATCCATGAATTTGGACACTTCATCACTGCGAAGATGTTTGGTGTCAGGGTTGAGAAGTTTTATATCTTTTTCAACCTTGGTTTTAGTCTATTTAAATATAAACCTAAAAACAGCGATACCACCTATGGCGTAGGTTGGTTGCCCCTTGGCGGATATGTGAAGCTTGCCGGAATGATCGACGAGAGCTTCGACACGGAGCAGATGAAGGGTGCACCTCAGGAATGGGAGTTTCGCAGTAAGCCGGCGTGGCAGCGATTGATAATAATGGTTGCAGGAGTGGTGATGAATTTTCTTCTCGCGATAACTATTTACGCAGGTATCGCATTCCACTGGGGAGATACTTATTTGCCACTAGAGAATGCCACTGACGGTATGGAATACTGTTGGTCTGCTCATGCAGTTGGTTTTGAGGATGGAGACAAACTTGTTTCGGCAGACGGAGTCAAGTTAGACCGCCTGTCTGAAGAGTGTATCCGTAAGATTGTGGAAGCCAAGACGGTGCAAGTGGAGAGAAAAGGATCCATTGTAGACATTGCTATCCCAGACTCATTTATGGCTATGTTGATGAGAGAGGGCCAAGGTTTTGCCTACTATCGTTCTCCGTTTGTGGTGCAGAAGACAATAGAAGGAATGTCAGCTGAAAAAGCCGGGTTGCAGGCGGACGACAGATTGTTGGCCATTGATGGCCAGACAGTGTATTTGACACAGGCAATGAAGCAGATAGCTTCACATAAGAACAAGTCGATGGAGTGGAGCGTTTTACGTGGGGCTGACACTGTGAAACTAAGTGTCACGCCAGACTTTAACGGAAAGTTGGGCGTGTATATGAAGCAGCCATACGATTTGTATGAAATGAAGGAAGTTAAGTATTCTTTGCTTGAGTCGGTGCCTCAAGGTTTTCATACTGCAATAAAGAAAGTTACAGGATATGTCTCGGATTTCAAGTATGTCTTCACTCCCGAAGGTGCACAGTCACTAGGAGGTTTCGGAAGTGTGGCGTCTCTTTTTCCGGATTCGTTCGACTTTTACGCGTTTTGGTCGATCACCGCGTTTTTGTCAGTGGTGTTGGCATTTATGAATTTCTTGCCAATCCCAGCACTTGATGGCGGACATATTTTATTTGTTTTAATAGAAATCATCACACGCAAGAAAGTCAGTCAGGATGTGTTGATGAAAGCACAGACGATTGGCGTGGCGTTGCTTTTTGCTTTGATGATATTCGCAAATGTGAACGATATATTTCGTTTATTTAATTGATGAATTTTAACGACTATGCATAAGTCTGGATTTGTAAATATAGTGGGTAATCCTAATGTAGGAAAGTCCACATTGATGAATACTTTGGTGGGAGAGAGAATCTCCATCATCACATCTAAAGCGCAGACAACGCGTCATCGCATTATGGGAATTGTCAACGGTGAGGATTTCCAGATCGTTTATTCCGACACTCCGGGAGTGTTGAAGCCAAACTATAAACTTCAGGAGTCGATGTTGGGATTCTCTACAAGCGCTCTTAAGGATGCTGATATTCTTCTTTACGTGACCGACACTGTGGAGAATGGAATGAAGAACAGCGATTTTGTTGAAAAGGTGAGGAAGCAACAGGCTCCCGTCTTACTTATTATCAATAAAATCGACCTTACAGACCAGCAGAAGTTGGAGGCATTGGTTGCGCAGTGGAAGGAAATTCTTCCGGAGGCTGAAATCATTCCTGTCTCTGCGGCCAACAAGTTTAATGTCGATTACGTGTTGAAGAGAATCAAGGATTTGTTGCCTGAGTGTCCGCCTTACTTTGAGAAAGATGCTCTTACAGACAAACCAGCGCGTTTCTTTGTCACTGAGATCATACGAGAGAAGATACTTACCAATTACGACCGTGAGATCCCTTACGCAGTAGAGGTAGTGGTGGAACAGTTCAAAGAGAGCGACGACCTTATCAGAATCAACGCTGTAATCAATGTTGAGAGAGATACTCAGAAAGGAATCATCATTGGTAAGGGAGGAAAGATGCTTAAGATTGTCGGTACTGAATCTCGTAAGGACATTGAGGCATTTTTTGGAAAGAAAGTGTTCCTAGAGCTTTTCGTAAAGGTAGAGAAGGATTGGCGCAACAAGGAGTTGAAGCTTAAATCGTTTGGCTACGACGCAGATATTTAACCCCCAATTAAAAAGAAAGGAAAGAGAATTATGGCAAGTAATCTTGTAGCAATAGTAGGACGCCCGAATGTAGGTAAGTCCACATTATTTAATCGTCTGACTCAGACGAGAAGCGCTATCGTCAACGATACAGCCGGCACAACACGTGACCGTCAGTATGGTAAGGTGCTATGGTGCGGAAAGGAGTTCTCAATCGTAGACACAGGTGGTTGGGTGGTTAACTCCGATGATATTTTTGAGGAAGAAATCAGAAAGCAGGTTACTATCGCTGTTGAGGAGTGCGATGTCATTCTTTTCGTTGTGGACACAATGAACGGTTTGACCGACCTTGACTCTGAGGTTGCCCAGCTTCTCCGACAGAGCAAGAAACCAGTTGTTGTTGTCTCAAACAAGGTTGACAATAATGATTGGCAGTACGCGTCTGCAGAGTTCTATAAACTTGGATTGGGAGAACCATATTGCGTCTCGGCAATCAATGGAAGCGGAACAGGTGATTTGCTCGACCGTGTGCTTGAAGTAATGCCGGCTCAGCCAGAGAATGACTCAGAGGATGAATTGCCAAAAGTCACTGTTGTGGGTCGACCTAACGCAGGTAAGTCGTCTATCATCAACGCGTTCATTGGAGAGGACAGAACAGTGGTGACTGATATCGCCGGTACAACACGCGACAGTATCTATACCAAATACGATAAGTTCGGTTACAATTTCTACTTGGTGGATACAGCCGGAATACGTAAGAAGGCAAAAGTCACTGAAGATTTGGAATACTTCTCGGTAATCCGTTCTATTCGAGCTATTGAAGAATCGGATGTCTGCGTTCTTATGCTTGACGCGACACGAGGCCTTGAGGCTCAGGATTTGAATATCGTGCAGTTGATACAGAAGAACAACAAAGGTTTGGTGGTCGTTGTGAATAAGTGGGATTTGGTGGAGAATAAAGACGCTAACAGCTCTGCAAAGTTTGAGCAAAAGATCAAAGAGCGTTTGGCTCCATTCACTGATTTCCCTGTCATCTTCACATCCGTAATCAACAAGCAGAGAATCTTCAAGGTGATTGAGGCTGCGATCGACGTCTACAAGAACCGTACACAGAAGATTTCTACAAGCAAGTTGAACGAGTTCTTCTTGCCTTTGATCGAGAATTATCCTCCACCAGCGTTGAAAGGAAAGTATATCAAGATCAAGTATGTGATGCAGTTGCCAAACACAGCTGTCCCATCGTTTGTCTTCTATGCCAACCTTCCGCAGTATGTGAAGGATCCATACAAGAGATTCTTGGAGAACAAGTTGCGTGAACAGTGGCGTTTGACAGGTACACCAGTCAATATCTACGTTCGTCAGAAATAATCTGGAAAAAATATGCAGATTTTATACAGTAGTTGTCCAAAATGAGGATTGTTAAGGGCGGAACGCCCTAACCTCCTCCACAACGCGAGCCCGTAAGGGCGAGCGTATTAAGAAAAACGTGTGTTGGACAACTTGTATATAATTGCCTAAAATATTATAGGGCGGTCTCTTGTGTCCGCCCGTAGAATCATCCCGTAGAGACGGGGCATGCCCCCGTCTTTACATTTTATAGATGTTGTCCAATTGAGGATTGTTAAGGACGGCATCTATTGATCCATTCGTAGAAGACGCAAGGACGTGCGTGTCGGTAAAAATTGGATTATAAATTAAGTACAAAATATATAATGTTATTATGTTAGTTAAAACGTATGCGGCGTCAATCAACGGAATTGATGCAGAATTGATTACCATTGAAGTTAATCTTAGTAGCGGTTTCAGGTTTTCAATTGTAGGATTGCCAGACAGTGCAGTGAAAGAGAGTCAAGACCGTATCACTACGGCCATCATGAACTCAGATTATCCATTCCCACGAAAACAGATTGTTATCAATCTTGCTCCTGCGTATATGCGAAAGGAGGGGACGGGTTATGACCTTACGCTTGCTGTGGGAATACTAGCGGCATCGGATGTGGTGTCGGCAGAGGCGTTGGAAGGATATATTGTGATGGGGGAATTGTCGTTGGACGGTTCGGTACGAGGAATCACAGCATCATTGTCAATCGCCATAATGGCAAAGAAACTTGGCTTTAAGGGTTTTATTCTGCCTAAAGAGAACGCTAAAGAGGCGGCTGTGGTAGACGGGTTGGATATTATAGGGGTCGACAGCCTTACTGATGTGGTGGAATTCTTGAACGGCAATCTTGAAATAGAAAAAACAGTTATAGATACCCAAGCCTGTTTTTTCAGTAAAAGAGATATATTCGATAGTGATTTTAGGGAAGTGTGTGGACAGGAGACTGCTAAACGAGCGATAGAAATAGCAGTTTCTGGAGGGCATAACCTAATAATGATAGGCACGCCAGGATCTGGAAAATCGATGTTGGCCAAATGTGTTCCGTCGATAATGCCAAGTTTCACTTTGGATGAGGCTTTGGAGACCACGAAGATACATTCTGTTGCTGGATGTTTGCCTAAAGACACATCTCTGATGACCACACGACCATTCAGAAGCCCGCACAACAATGTGTCTGGTGTCGCCTTGCTTGGAGGAGGCAGCTATCCAAAACCTGGTGAGATCTCACTTGCGCATAATGGCGTGCTATTTCTTGATGAACTCCCACAATACAATCGAGCGGCGTTGGAGGAGTTGCGACAGCCGTTGGAAGACCACAGAATCAGTATTTCAAGAGCAAAGTTTTCGGCAGAATTCCCGTCTTCTTTCATGCTGATAGCCGCCATGAATCCATGTCCGTGCGGACATTATGGCGACCCTAACCATGAGTGTACATGCTCACAGCTTGAAGTGCAGAAGTACATGAGCCGAATCTCTGGTCCACTGATGGATCGCATTGACCTGCAGGTGCGTGTAAGTCCACTTTCCCACAAAGAATTATTGGAAAATAAAGGCGGAGAAAGCAGTTCTGATATTCGAGCAAGAGTGGAGAAGGCAAGAAAAATACAGCAAGAAAGATTCAAAGACGAGAAGACGATCCATTGTAACGGACAAATGGAGAAGAGACACTGCGACATGTATTGCAAGATTTCCCCGGAAGCGGAAGATTTGCTGGAAAAAGCAATGAAAAAACTGAATTTCTCGGCACGTGGCTATTTCAAGGTACTCAAACTGGCCCGTACTATCGCTGACCTTGCGGATTCAGAACAGATTGATTCGACGCATGTGAAAGAAGCACTTTCTTATAGGAGTTTGGATAGAGAAAACTGGTAAATGTTGATTTAAGCACTCAGCAACTCTATCTTATGCGTTTACGGAGGAAGGTGTCGCTCAATTACCAAAAATAATTGTTAACTTTGCAGCAAACTAGTTTACAATGACAAACAAAAAGACAGTGCCTACAGAGTTAGGCACGGAGCCTGTGCCACAGTTGCTGTTCAAATACGCAGTGCCGGCCATAATATCAATGGTTGTGGCATCCTTGTATAATATCATCGACTCAATTTTCATCGGACATATTCCGAATGACGGACCTCGTTGTATCACAGCGTTGGCTATCGCATTTCCGTTGATGAACCTTTCCGCCGCGTTCGGCTCGCTCGTTGGAGCAGGAGGCGCGACGCTGGTGTCTATCAAACTTGGTCAGAAGGATTATCCGTCGGCAAATAAGGTGCTTGGAAATGTGACGACGCTGAATGTGATTATCGGTGTCATCATTATGGCTCTTGGGCTTTTTTTCTTGGATGAAATTTTAGTGTTGTTTGGTGCAAGCGAGGAGACGATTGCTCCTGCCCGTGATTTCATGACGGTGTTGTTGATAGGTAACGTCTTCACTCATTTGTTTTTCGGACTTAACCATGTGATGCGAAGCAGTGGTAATCCTAGAAAGGCTATGCTCACCACAATTATGACGGTGGTGTTCAATATTATTCTTGCTCCAATCTTCATTTATCAGTTTGAATGGGGAATTAAAGGAGCCGGACTTGCCACAATTACCGCCCAGACCATCTCATTGTTGTTCATCTGCAACCATTTTTATAGTGGAAAAGATGTTCTGACATTCTCTATCCCTGATTTCAAGTTAGAAAAGAATATTGTAAAGAATATCTTCGCCATAGGAGTCGCACCTTTCACACTTAACGCGTGCGCTTGTCTTGTGGCGATGATGTTGAATAATACGCTTTATAAGTATGGTGGCGACGATGCGATTGGAGCATACGGTATCTGCAACCGTGTCATTATGATCGGAGCTCAGGTAGTGTTCGGATTTATTCAGGCGATGCAGCCTATTGCCGGATACAACTTCGGAGCACAATTGGTCGATCGTGTTGACAAAGTGTTGAAGATGACGGTGCTGTGTGCCACTTGTGTCATGGTGCTTTTGTGGGTGTCATGCGAGTGTTTTGCCGACAATATTGTGTCCATTTTTGTTAACCAGGATGAAAACAATGCAAAAGCTTTGATGGAAGCAGCTTCACACGGATTGCGAATAACGGTGCTGATGATGCCGATTGTCGGGTTCCAGATGGTTGTCTCAAACTTCTTCCAGAGTATAGGGCGAGCTCCAATATCCCTGTTTATGAGCGCTACACGTCAGCTTATCTATCTTATCCCGCTCGTGTGGTTGCTGCCGCAGTTTTTTGCTCTTGATGGAGTGTGGTATGCCATGCCATTGTCTGACACTCTTGCCGCGATCACGGCGGCAATTGTTTTCAAATTTCAGTACAAGAAATCGTTGACGTTATCAAGTAAAGAATCAAAAACCGTTGATATTGAGACCTCTTCGGACACAAAACATTTTGTTATCAGTATCGGACGACAGTTTGGGGCTGGAGGACGCCAGATAGGAAAGATGATTGCAGAACACTATAAAATCAAGTATTACGATAGCGAATTGCTTGTTGAGGCCGCCAAAGACATGGGCTTCGCACCTGAAGTGTTCGCAAAAGCTGATGAAGTGCCGTCATTGCAAAACGCATTGGGAAGATTGGCAGACCTGTCGTCTCCAAATAGCAGTGAATCAGTCATTTCTGGAGCAACTCTTTTCAAAGCGCAAAGCGAGACGATGCGAAGGATTGCTGATACTGAAAGCTGTGTGATTGTAGGAAGGGCGTCCGACTATGTACTTCGAGACAGAAACAATGTCGTGACATTTTTCTTGCGTGCACCTATGGAATTCAGGACTAAAAACATAGCGTCTCGACACAATATCGATATCAAAAGCGCACAGGAACTGGTGGAGGAGAGAGAGTCTGCAAGAAAGTCATATTACGACTATTACACAGGAAAAGAATGGGGAGACTCAAAGGGTTATGACCTATGTGTGAACGTGTCGAAATTGGGCTTTGAGGAGACTGCGCAAATGATGATTGCCTTTATCGACTCCATTTTTAGCAAAAAAGAAGAAAAATAACATAAAATTTTCATTCTATTGTCTATATTTGTAGCATAACGTAGTATCGATGATAACGAAGGACGACATAATAGAAGTAGGATATGTTAGCAAAACGCACGGTTTGTCGGGCAATCTTGAGGTTGTAATCACAGAGGATTGGCTTGACGAGTTGGGCGTGGATTTTATTTTCATCGAGATAGACGGATGTTACATACCGTTTCGAATTACGGAAGAAAGGACAAAAAACAGTGGCCGACTTCTGAAACTGGACAATATCGACACAAAAGAGGAGGCAGAGCATTTGATAGGTGCGACGGTATTCCTTTCCACAGACGATGTGGATGAAGAGTCGTTGGCTGAAGCAGAAACTGTCGACTACGAAGGATACACAATCTATGACGCCGACGGAAGCAAGGTCGGAGTGATTGATTATGTTGACTATGACACCGAGAATGTGTTGTTCTGTTTGGACGCGACTGATTCGGCTGGTTTCCAGATTATGATTCCGGCGGTGGACGATTTCATTATAGAGATTGACGACGACAAGCAAACTATTATCATGGATATTCCGGAAGGACTTCTGGATCTGAATGGTAGCGGCGTTTGTGTCGACGATGAAGACGATTGAAAAACATTACTTGATTACAACGGAATTGTTTATGCGTATAGTTCTTAAATTAAATTCGCTTCTAGCGATATTTGTTCTGCTCGGTGCTGTCGGTTGTACCCCGCAGACTGAATTTGAGGTGGCCACATGGCGAGGCTTCAAGCAGTGCGCTGTATCATACACTATGGAAGACAGCTACGACAATCAGTTTAAGATAGCACTTCCGATTTTCTATGAATACGACTATCCGTGTACATTCTTCCTTACGACACGTTGGTGTGATAAGACAAAGTGGGATGCCTTGCGTATCGCCACCACGGAACGAGATTGTGAGGTAGGAAGCCACACTGTAGACCATGCGGTGTATGACACATTGACAAAAGAGCGTCAAAAACAAGATATACTTGATGCAAATGCACGAATTAACGTGAAGTTGCCTATGTACAAGTGCAACACATTTGCCCACACTAACTGTGTTGTAGGAGACACAAGCATTCTTAGCAAACACTATTTCGCGGCGCGTGGTTGCCACGGATATGTGGAGCGTCCTACTCCAGACGATTATTTGAACATCAGTTCATTGATGTGCGGTTCGAACGAGGCAGTCAGGACTCTTGATGATTTCAAAGATGGGTTCAACACCGCAAGAAAAATGGGCGGATGGTGCATCTTCTCTTTGTATGATATCGACGGTGGTGACGGTTACTCTCCATTGTCGTCAGACGTCCTAAGAGAGAGCCTTGCGTATTTGAAGTCGCAGGAGAAGTCAAATTCTTATTGGGTCACTACCTTCAAGAATGCGGCAAAGTACTCGAAAGAGAGAGATGCCGCTAAAGTGACAATGCTGTATTCGTCTGCCGATAAACTTACCGTTATGTTGGAAGACGGATTGGATGATGAGCTTTATGACTATCCGTTGACGTTGCGTTGCCCGCTCCCGTTCGGATGGAAAGAGGTGGAGGTGCTACAGAACGAGGTTGTGATCAAATCAGAGGTCAAGACAATCAATGGTTGTAAATATGTCATTTTTGATGCCGTGCCAAATGGAAATAAGAAAATTTATCTGATTAATTTAGAGTAATGATTAATGTAGAGGAGAAAGTGCAGCTTGCAGCCAAACTAAAGGCAGAAGGATATAACTGTGCTCAGGCTGTTTTCGCAGCGTTCGCAGAAGAATATGGTATAGACAAGGCCACAGCTGTTCGTCTGACAGCAGGATTGGGCGGAGGTGTCGCCAAAATGAAGGGTGTATGCGGCGCATACCTTGGTGCGGCTATGTTGTCGGGAATGGAAGAAGGTTGTGTCGATCCATCAGATATGGCAGGGAAAGAGCACGCGTATAAAGTGGCTCAAGATTTGGCAAATCGTTTCAAGGAACAGAACGGAAGCACTATCTGCGCTGAACTTAGAGGTTTGAAACCTAATTCTGATGTGAAAGAGATTATACCTTGTGGTGTCTTAGTGGAACGTGCTGCACGTATCTATGCGGAATATTTAAATGCTAAAAAAGCGTAATTTTTGATTGTTGTTCGCGAAAAAGGTCGATTTATACGCAAATTATATATATTTTTGTGGAGTTTTTCGTAAGAAGACATAATAGATAATATAAAAACTTATATATAATATGGGATTCGGGAATTTTTTATCCAAGATATTTGGAAATAAAGCCCAGAGAGATAGGGAGCTAATTCAGCCGTATATACAGAAGATTGAGCTGATCTACCCTAAAATACAAGCATTGTCTAATGACGACCTTCGTAACCGTACGGAGGAAATCAAGAAGAAGATTCAGGAGTATGTTTCTGAGGAGACAAAACAGATTGCTGACTTGAAGTCTCAGATCGAGTCGCAGGAGATCGAGCAGAGAGAAAAAACTTATGCTCAGATCGATAAACTATCAAAGCAAAAGCTTGACAAATATGAGGAAGTGCTTAATGACGTCCTTCCTGAAGTGTTTGCTATCGTAAAGGATACAGCACGTCGTTTCACTGAGCAGAAAGAGGTCGTGGTTAAGGCAACTGATCTTGACCGTGAGTTCGCTGAGAAGTTTGACTTCGTTGACATTGATGGAGACAACGCTATCTACCATAACCAGTGGACTGCTGGAGGCAACCCTACAGTATGGAACATGATCCACTACAATGTTCAGTTGTTCGGTGGTGTTGTTTTGCATCAGGGTAAGATCGCTGAGATGGCAACCGGTGAGGGTAAGACTTTGGTAGGTACTCTTCCTATTTTCTTGAATGCATTGACTCGTAATGGTGTCCACGTAATCACAGTCAACGACTACTTGTCGAAGCGTGACTCTGAGTGGATGGGACCACTATATATGTTCCACGGTTTGACAGTGGACTGTATCGACAAGCATCAGCCTAACTCTGATGCGCGTCGCAAAGCTTATATGGCCGATATCACATTCGGTACAAACAACGAGTTCGGTTTCGACTACTTGCGTGATAACATGGCAGGTAGAGTTGAAGAGCTTGTGCAGCGTGAACACAATTATGCTATCGTCGATGAGGTCGACTCTGTTTTGATCGACGATGCGCGTACTCCATTGATTATTTCGGGTCCGATGGACCGTTCAAAGAGCAACGAACAGTTGTTCAACGAGTATAAACCACGTGTGGAGCACCTTGTTGGTTTACAGAAGGTGATGGCTACCAGCTATTTGACAGAGGCAAAGCGTCTGTTGAAGGAGACTGATAAGAAGAGCCAGGAGGATGGTGCTTTGGCATTGTTCCGTTCTTACAAGGCCTTGCCTAAAAACGCACCGTTGATCAAGTTCTTGAGCGAGCCAGGAATCAAGCCTCTATTGTTGAAGACAGAGGAATACTATATCGCAGAGAACAACAAGAACATGCACATCGCTACTGACCCTCTATATTTCGTGATAGATGAGCGTCATAATAGCATCGTGCTTACTGATAAGGGTGTTGACGCGTTGACTGGAGCCAGCGAGGACCCTGAATTCTTTGTCTTGCCAGATATCGGCAGTGAGATGGTAGATTTGGAAAACATGAATCTTCCTTCTGCAGAGTTGGCAGACAAGAAGGAAATGCTAATGCAGAACTATGCAGTAAAGAGCGAGCGTATCCACACAATCAACCAGCTTTTGAAAGCCTACACATTATTCATCAAGGACGACCAATATGTCGTGATGGATGGCAAGGTTATGATTGTGGATGAGCAGACCGGCCGTATCATGGATGGCCGTCGTTATTCTGACGGTTTGCACCAGGCTTTGGAAGCAAAAGAGGGTGTGACAGTGGAGGCCGCTACTCAAACTTATGCGACAATTACACTTCAGAACTACTTCCGTATGTATCACAAGCTTGCCGGAATGACAGGTACAGCAGAGACAGAGGCAGGTGAGTTCTGGAATATATATAAACTTGATGTCGTTGTTATCCCAACTAATCGTCCGATCGCTAGAAACGATATGAACGACCGTATCTACCGTACACAGCGTGAAAAGTACAATGCTGTGATAGAGGAGATCGTTTCGTTGACTAACCAGGGACGTCCAGTGTTGGTTGGTACTACTTCAGTCGAGATATCTGAGTTGTTGAGCCGTATGTTGAAGATCAGAGGTATCCAGCACAACGTGTTGAATGCTAAGCTTCACCAGAAGGAGGCTGAGATCGTGGCTGAGGCAGGAAAAAGCAAGACTGTTACTATCGCCACTAACATGGCCGGTCGTGGTACCGATATCAAGTTGTCACAGGAAATCAAAGACGCTGGCGGTTTGGCAATCATCGGTACAGAACGCCATGAGTCACGTCGTGTCGACCGTCAGTTGCGTGGTCGTGCCGGACGTCAGGGAGATCCGGGCTCATCTGTATTCTTCGTCTCTTTGGAAGATAAGTTGATGCGTTTGTTCGGTTCGGAGAAGATCGCTTATGTGATGGAGAAGATGGGTGTTGAAGACGGTGAGAGAATCGAGAGCAACATGGTCACTAAATCTATCGAGAGAGCCCAGAAGAAGGTTGAGGAGAACCATTTTGGTGTCCGTAAGCGTTTGATCGAGTATGATGATGTGATGAACAACCAGCGTGAGGTTGTATACCGTCGCCGCCGCCAGACATTGCGTGGCGAGAGAATGGGAGTCAACTTGATGGATATGATATACGGAGTGGCTCAGAGAATTGTCGGTGAGACAAAGGGAATGTTGAGCTACAGTGATTTCAAGAACGAGGTTGTACGCTTGTTGTCTTTCGACACTGTAATTACAGAGAACGATTACAATAGTTTGAAAGATCAGGAGTTGATTCAGAAGTTGTTTGAAGAGGCTATGGCTACATTCAAACGTCGTACAGATGCGATCGCACAGCAGGCATATCCTGTATTGAAGAATATCTATGAACAACATCCAGAGGGCGGTATGGTAGGCGTGCCTATCACAGACGGAAGATTTGTATACAGCATCGCTGTTAAATTGGAAGATTCTGTGGCTTGCGAGTGTAAGGATGTTGTCAAGGAATTTGAGCGTCGCACATTGCTTCATGCTATCGATTCAAAGTGGAAGGATCACTTGCGTGAGATGGACGATTTGAAGAATTCTGTACAGAATGCTCACTACGAGCAGAAAGATCCGCTTGTGATCTACAAGATCGAGTCATACAACATGTTTGCCGCTATGCTTGATGATATGAACCAGGAGGCAGTCAACGTATTGATGCGTGGCCAGATCTTGATGAGACAGGACGACGATGCAGAAGCACAGGCTCGTGCTGCGGAAGAGGCAGCTCGCAGACAGGCACTAGCTGAAGCAAAGGAGGAAGAGGAGATGAGACGCAATATGCAGTTGGGCAGAAACGAGAATCTTGAGGCAGCTCCAGAGGACGAGTCTCCACTTCAGCAAGCATCACAGCAGAGACAACTTCCGGCAGATGCTGGAGTGAAGGTTGGCAGAAACGATCTTTGCCCATGCGGAAGCGGTAAGAAGTACAAGCAGTGCTGCGGTAAGGATCTATAATAATTGGTTATAATCAAGACAATTATAATTGAGGCGTGTTTTGCATCAAAACACGCCTTTTTATCTTAAAACAGAAAAGAAATATATGTTAGGTTATATTACTTGGACTGTCAATCCAGTGGCGTTCACAATTCCGGGATTGGATATGGATGTGAGATGGTACGGAATGATGTGGGCTTTCGGTTTCCTTCTCGGCTACATGACTGAGAAATACATCTACAAGCGTGAAGGTTTGCCCGACACTGCCATCGATGATTTCTTGACTTACATGGCTATTTTCACCGTCGTCGGAGCCCGTCTTGGACACTGCTTCTTCTATGATCCAGAGTATTATTCAGCTCATCTTGGTGAGGTGCTGATGATCAACAAGGGTGGATTGTCGAGCCATGGTGGAGCTGTCGGAATCCTAATCGGAATGTACGTCTTCAGCAAACGAGTTGCCAAGCATAGCTACCTATGGGTGCTCGACCGCACTGTCATCGCTGTGGCAATCACAGGTTGCTGCATCCGATTCGGTAATTTGATGAACCACGAGATCTATGGCCACGCCACTGATGTGCCTTGGGCATTCCAGTTTATCACAAATATCCATTCGTGGATGGCAGGCAAGGCAGATCCAGTATTCTCTGAGCCAAGTCACCCTACTCAGATATATGAGATGCTTTACTGCATCGTCACATACTGCACTACATTGTACTTGTATTGGAAGACTAACGCCCGTAAGTATGAAGGTTTGATTTTTGCTGTCTTCTTGCAGGGAATCTTCCTTACTCGATTCTTCTTGGAGTTTATCAAGAATAATCAGGAAAGTTTTGAAGACGGAATGGCATTCAATATGGGTCAGTTGTTGAGTGTGCCTCTATTTGTAACTGGATTCTATTTGTTCTATAAGGCGTATAAGCAGTATAAGGAGGAGGCTAATTAATTAGGCAGATTGCCCGTGAGACGGTGTCTCACGGAACGAAACAGAATTGAATTATGAAACATATAGGAGCACATGTGTCGGCATCGGGTGGAGTGGAGAACGTGCCTGTGAATGCCGAAGCTATACAGGCGAATGCTTTCGCTTTGTTCACCAAGAATCAGCGTCAGTGGGTGTCGGCTCCGTTGAGCGAGAAATCCATCGCGTCGTTCAAAAAGAGGACGCAGGAGATCGGCGTCGACGCGGATTATATCCTTCCCCATGATAGCTATCTGATCAATCTTGGCCATCCGGAGACGGAAGGGTTGGAGAAATCGCGTGGCGCTTTCTTGGACGAGATGCAGAGATGTGAGCAACTTGGTTTGAAACTCCTTAATTTTCACCCAGGAAGCCATTTGAAGACAATCTCAGTCGACGAGTGTTTGGCTCGCATCGCAGAGTCGATCAATATCACGTTGAGCAAGACGACGGGAGTGTGCGCGGTGATAGAGAACACCGCTGGTCAGGGCTCTAACGTCGGCAATAGATTTGAGGAGATCGCAAAGATAATCAGTATGGTCGACGACAAGAGTCGCGTCGGCGTATGTATCGACACTTGCCACACCTTTGCCGCAGGTTACGATTTGCGTACGGCTGATGCCTGCAAGGCGACATTTGAAGAGTTTGACAAAGTGGTGGGACTCAGCTATCTACGTGCGATGCATATCAATGATTCCATGAAGCCGCTTGGATCGAAAGTCGACCGTCACAACAGCATCGGCAAGGGTGAGATCGGCGTCGAGTGTTTCAAGTGGATCATGCAACAGGACATCTTTAATGATATTCCGTTGATACTCGAGACTCCCGATGAGTCAATTTGGGCGGAGGAAATCGCACTTTTGAGGAGTTTTGAAGCCGAAAAGTAATGTTTTTTAACATTTAATTCTTTTAATTCAGCTACAAAATAATATCTTTGTGGCATAAACAAAGAAAAAACAATTTTAGTTTACAATGGATAATACAGCATTATTGCAAGAAGTAACAGCCAAAGCTCAGGTTTGGCTAAACGGTAATTTTGATGAGGATACAAAGAAAGAGGTAAAGGCTCTTTTGGACTCGTCTGATAAGAATGCATTGATCGACGCATTCTACCGTGACTTAGAGTTCGGTACTGGTGGTCTTCGTGGTATCATGGGTGCTGGAACAAACCGTATGAACAAGTATGTAGTTGGTATGGCCACTCAGGGTTTTGCTAACTATTTGAAGAAGAATTTCGCAGACCGCAAGCAGATTTCAGTAGTGGTTGGTCACGACTGCCGCAACAACTCACGCCTATTCGCTGAGACAGTTGCTGACATTTTCTCTGCAAACGGAATCCAGGTATATCTATTTGAGGCATTGCGTCCAACACCAGAGATCTCATTCGCTATTCGTCAGTTGAAGGCACAGGCTGGTGTTAACGTGACAGCAAGCCACAACCCACGTGAGTACAATGGATACAAGGCTTATTGGGAAGACGGTGCACAGGTATTGGCTCCACACGATAAGGGAATCATCGACGAGGTAAACAAGGTAAAGGTAGAGGACGTTAAGTTCGCTGGCAACAAGGATCTAATCAAGATCATTGGTGGTGAGATGGACTTCGACTATATGACAGCTGTACACGAGGCTTTGATCGACCAGGACGTAATCAACCGTCAGAAGGATCTTAACATCGTTTATTCAGCAATGCACGGAACAGGACGTGTAATCGTTCCTCTTTGCTTGCGTTCATGGGGATTCCAGAACATCAACGTCGTTCCAGAGCAGATGATTGTAGACGGAAACTTCCCAACAGTAGTAAGCCCTAACCCAGAGAACGCTGAGGCTATGACACTTGGTATGAAGCTTGGTACTAAGCTTAACGCAGACCTAGTTGTAGCAACAGATCCAGACGCTGACCGTCTTGCTATCGTATGCCGCGACAACAAGGGTGAGTGGATGATCATCAACGGTAACCAGACAGCAATGATGTTCTGCTACTACATCATCACAAACATGAAGAAGCTTGGCAAGATGACAGGTAACGAGTTCCTTGTTAAGACAATCGTGACAACTGAGGTTATCGCAGAGATCGCAAAGAAGAACAATATCGAGCTTCGTGATTGCTACACAGGATTCAAGTGGATCGCACGTGAGATCGCAATCTCAGAGGGCAAGAAGAAATACATCGGTGGTGGTGAGGAGAGCTTCGGATTCCTACCATTCGACAAGGTACGTGATAAGGATGCTCCAGCATCAATCTGTTTGATCTGTGAGATCGCAGCTTGGGCAAAGGATCAGGGCAAGACTCTATACGATTTGTTGATGCAGATCTACCAGGAGTACGGATTCTCTAAGGAGTTCACAATCAACGTTACAAAGCCAGGTAAGAGCGGTGCTGACGAGATCAAGGCAATGATGGAAGGCTTCCGTGCTAACCCTCCTAAGGATCTTGGTGGTAGCAAGGTATCTGTAGTTAAGGATTTCAAGACTCTTGAGATGACTACAGCAGCTGGAAAGCAGAACCTTGACATGCCAGAGACAAGCAACGTACTTCAGTGGTTCTGTGAGGATGGCACTAAGGTATCAGTTCGTCCTTCAGGTACAGAGCCAAAGATCAAGTTCTACTGCGAGGTTAAGGGCACAATGAAGTCTGCCGCTGACTACGCTGATCAGAACGAGAAGGCTACAGCTAAGATCGAGGCAATCAAGAAGTCGCTAGGGCTTTAATAATTCATAATGCATAATTCATAATGCATAATTGAAGATTGATAGAATTATCTGATGAGACAGCGTCTCATCGCACAATACAGAGGCACCTCAGAAATGAGGGGCCTTTTTTGTTGTAGATCATATAGCATTTTGTTCCCCAAACTGAAGTGAGAGAACAAATAGAGAGGGTGTATCCCAAAATAAGATACACCATCTTCGTTTTTCTTTGATTTTTTGTTTAGTCTACCAATTTGTCGTTTGTGTCATTTTGTGGGGTAGACGGGGTCTCTTTAGGATTAGGACCATATTGGTTTTCTCCAGACTGGCTGTCTTTACACATCATAGGGAGCATATATATTGTGAGTAGCGACAATGATCGCATTAAGTTGAACTGTAATTCAGGGTCAGAAACGACAAGATCCAAATATGTAATGCTGATTGTCGCTATGATATATGGTATGGCATATAGACCTTTTTTCCCTATGTCGTGAAGCCTTCTTGTGGTAACGGCAAACTGGGGAAGAAATAGCGCAGTGGCTACAATGTAGTGGGTTACACTTTCGTCCAAGAGTACGATCAGGATCTGGACTATACTTGCAAACAGTATGAAATGCCAATACTCTTTTCTTCTTGCTCTACCTTTAAAATTGCTGTAGTTGGAAGTTACGCAGTTTATAAAATACTTCATAATAATAATTGTTATTCTTTATTGTTCTTGTAATAGTAATAGTCGTTACGAAGGTTTACCAAAAAGTCAACGTCATTTTCATTGTGACCATGAATGATCTTGCGTATCAATGCTGCACACGAAGACGGAACGAACGTAGGGTTGAATAATCCGCTGTTCATCTGGTCGAGATAAAAACCATTCTTTTCGTCCAAACGTGCTATCTCTTCCCTTGTATACTTTGGCTTGTAGTTAGGTTCCACATACTTGTAGTCTCTTAATATCTGCGGAGCTATTTCGTTGCGTACATTTCTGCTGACTACGAAACAACCAGACGCATAGTCACCCAGACGTCTTCCATTCTTGCTCATAAGCACTAATCCAACAATAAATGAATCCAATGGGAATATCAACCATCGTGTGAAACACTCTATAAGCGATGGCGGCGCGCATATCTCGTTGACTACGCGTATCTTCATTATTTTCTTTCCGATAGTGACTCCGCTAAAAAAATACTCCTGTGCCAGTGTGAAGAATCCTAAATATATTGTCGAGAACAAGTAGAAGGATGTGTCGTCGGCTCCTGAAATATCAAAGGTGGCGACTATTATCGCAAAACTTATCCAACAGGCGAACCAATCCAAAATGGCGGCGGAGATTCTCACTCCTGTTGATGCTCCTTCATATTGAAGTAATACGTATTCCGCGGTAGTTATGTCGACTTTTTGCTTTTTTGCCATGAAAATGTATTATATTTGCCCAAAAATATGGTTTCTGATATTATTTCTTGATCTATGTGGAAACCTCCTTAAACAACTGTGCAAATATAAAAAAAATATATAAGTCTGAGATATTGTAAATGAAGCAGATCACATTTATAAGACAAAATAGGGAAAGATGGGCTTCGTATGAGAAGAAATTGTCGACTTTTAATAAAATGAAGACGAATGATCTGTCAAACTGTTATCAGAATGTGTTGACTGATTTGGCGTACTCGCAGACCCATTATCCCAATTCCAGAATTACGTTCTACCTCAATGATTTGGCTCGAAAAATACATGGACAAGTCTATTCTCAACGACTATTCATGTTCTATAAGGTGCATGATTTGATATTTGAAGATGTCCCAATGATAATGGCAAAATCATGGCGTGAGACGGTGCTCTCTTTTGCTCTGTTGGTTATTTTCACCGTTGCTGGTATCATCTTGGCTGTCATGGATGAGTCGAATGTTGTGAAGACGCTTGGTCCGGAGTATGTCGACATGACGTTGGAGAATATAAAAAACGGAGTTCCGACCAATGTGTATAGCATGGGTAGTTGTGAATCATCTTTTGTCCGTATATGGGTGAATAACCTTGGTGTCGCGGCGAAAATGTTTGCGGCTGGTTTTATCCCCTATTTGGGTCCGATTTATTTCATGAAAGTAAACGGTGTGATGTTGGGTGAGTTCCAAACTCTTTTCTTCCTGCATGATTGCGGATTGAAATCGATGAGTGCCATATGGATCCACGGCACACTGGAAATATTGTCGATGGTGATAGAGTGTGCTGCGGCCATCACTCTTGGAAAAGGATGGATCTTCCCTGGTACGTATTCACGTGTGGAAGCTGTCAAACGAAGTGGAGCGTCGGCTGTACGAATCCTGATATCAACGTTTCCTATCATCACGGCTGCAGCTTTGCTTGAGGGATATGTGACACGTCATGTGGAGTGGCCGTTGGCTGTCAAACTGTTGATCATGTTGCTGTCGTTGTCTTTCATGCTGTATTACTATATTTATCTCCCTTATCAAAAATATAAATTGAACAAATGCTTAGAGTCGTAAAAATCATACTGTTCTTCATGCTTCTCATTCAGAACGCAAGTGCAGCTGAGTTTGCTGACACTACGTTCTCGGAAGGGACAAAGAGCACACTATCCCATTACTCTTATGGCCCCAACGGCGGTATGCATCCTACGGTCAAGCGTGATAGCAAGTCGTGGGATTTGCCAGACATCGGACGTCCTGTGTTTGGATTGCAGTTTCTGTTGTATGGAGTGATTGCTGTTCTGGTGAGTGTGGCTGTGTTCTACATCGTCTCTGCTGTATATGGAGGCATAAGGACAAAAGAAAAATCCCAACAACAGGAAGGAGAAGACGAACTTATTCCTCACAACAATAACGATTTGAAGCGTCTGCTTGAGAAATATCTGAATAATCATGAATATGAGAAGGCATTGGTCACTCTCTACGAATATGATCTGTTTTTGCTGGATAGAAAAAAACTTATCGTGTTGGATGAAAGTAAGACAACGAATGATTATTATCGTGAAATAAGAGATGCTAACAAGAGAAGAGCTTTTCGTGGACTGACCTCAATTTTGCTGCTTGTACGTTATGCCGAGCATGAGGCATGTGCCGACGATGTGCAGAAAGCATTGGGTTACCATGAACAACTGATAGTGAACGAAAGGACGGTGAGATCATGAAACGATGGATTTATATACTAGTTGTCTGCTTTTTGTCGCTTGGCTTTTCATCTTGCGATGATATGGGATGGGTTTCCGACTGGAAAAGCGTATATTCTGATTTTGAAAGTTATGGAGACACTCCGTTTGGTGTTAGTCATCTGCGTGATATTCTGAATAAAGATCAGAGAGTGCCTGACGTCAAAGAAAAGGCATACAAAGATCATAATCTGCCTGTATTGTCGATGTGCCGACGTGACTCATTGTATATGATGGAACTGCTTGGCTCTGACTATTCAAGAGTATTTGTCGCCAATACGTTTGACGTGTTTGGAACTTATGGTGACAGAAAGGAATTGAAGCTTGACGGCCATTGCTTTAGCCTGACGAATTTTGTCAAAGATGCCAATAACCATAAGCACTCGACAATATCCTTGTCGACGATCGTGGACGAGACAACGCAGAAGAAGTATAAGTTTCCTACCGAAATGTGTTCGTCTTATTTCAGCGAGGAGGCTATCAATTATTTGAATTCGGGATTGAAGAGAAAGGCTAAAGTTCTTGCCTCTGTCGACGGACATCCGATAGCTATCTGTTATGAGCTAAAGAAGAATGTGAAGGTGACGTTGGTGTCGGCTCCATTCCTGTTCACCAATTATGGATGCAGCTTTTCTGTTGAGACGGTGGATTCTGGAGAACTATGGTCGTCTTATGCCAGAAACGTCAACCTTACTCTGATACTTTCTATAATGAGAGAAAGTGGTTTTGCCAACTCAAGAGATCCTAGATATATGGATCCAATGAGCATCATTATCAAGCCATATGAGTTGGATTCCGAAGAAAGATTCTACAGCACCAACCCTGTGCCATCCAATATGTTGAGAACGATTCTTTATCTTTTCCTTCCTATTGTGTGTTTGTTGTTCTTCGTGCTTGTCCTTCCGTTTTGTATAAAGCGTAGGCAGAGGATAATACCAGTGATCAAGGTTAATGAAAATAAGACGGTGCCTTTTGTATGTCAGTTGGGAGAGCTCTATTGTGGCAATAATGAGTATACTGATTTGATGAAGATGCGTATAGTGACGTTCTACGCGGATGTGAAGAAACGTCTGCACATAGATCTGAACGACAAGAAAATGCTGGATCAGAATGCGTTGTCTTTGGCAAGTGTGACGCAAACTGACGTCAACACGATAAAGATACTTCTTCGCAATCTGAATAAGGCAAAAGTGTCTGTCGATTCCAGAAAAATGATCAGCTATGTGAAGCAGATGGACATGCTGACGAAGAAAATGAATGGTAAGTAATGAAATAATATAGAATTAGAATATGGAAAACAATGATTTTTTGAATAATGGGGAGACACAACAGACGTTGAATAACGCGGAGCCTAATAATTCACAGAATCTATACGAAAATAAGATTCAGCAGTTGAGAGACACTGTGTCGCGTGTGATTATTGGTCAGGAAAAGTCGGTGGATTTGTTGTTGACGGCGATTCTTGCTAACGGACATGTATTGTTGGAGGGTGTGCCTGGTGTGGCTAAGACACTGACTGCGCGTCTTGTGGCCAAACTTATTGAGGCTGATTTCTCTCGCATACAGTTCACATCCGACATCATGCCTTCGGATATCTTGGGAACAAGTATCTTCAACATGGGCAACCATCAGTTTGAATTCCACCCAGGACCAGTGTTCGGCGATATCATCCTTGTGGACGAGATCAACCGTGCCCCAGCAAAGACACAGTCTGCGTTGTTTGAGGTGATGGAAGAGCGTCAGGCTACTATTGATGGCAAGAAATACCCAATGGGAGACACCTACACTATTATCGCGACTCAGAATCCTATCGAGCAGGAGGGAACCTATCGTCTGCCAGAGGCACAGATGGACCGTTTCATGTTTAAGATCACGGTAGGGTATCCTGATCAGGAAAGTGAGGTTGCAGTGTTGCGTTCTCATAACGGCAACCAGAATTTCACTCGTTTGGAGAATATAAACCCGATACTCACTAAACAGGAGATCTCCGATATCCGTAAAGCAGCGTCGAATATATTTGTCGACGACAAGATTTTGAACTATATCGTGCAGATTGTGCAGCAGAGCAGACAACACCAGTCGATATACGTGGGAGCGTCTCCTCGAGCATCCATAGCACTTCTTAACGCATCCAAGGCATATGCTATGATCAACGGCAGAAACTATGTCGTGCCAAGTGATGTGAAGGAGTTGTCGGTACCTGTATTGCAGCACCGTATTTCATTGACTGCTGAGGCAGAAATGGATGGTGTCACTGTTCAGCAGGTTATTGAGGAAATGTTCTCTAAAACAGTTGTTCCTAATTGATTTCGTTAGATGTTTTTCACAGAACGATTTGTAAAGTTTGCTATAGCGGCAGGATTGCTGGTCGCGACAGGCTACCTTTGGGAGATTTTCTTCTTTTTGGGAGCCATTGCGTCATTGTCGTTGCTGCTTGTGGCTGGAATAGAATACCTTATTTTGCGAAAAGGTTCTGTCGGCATTTCTCGAGAGTGTCCTGATCGTTTGTCGAACGGAGACGATACAGAGATAACAGTTCACTTGAAGAGCGATTACAATATACCGATTTCTGTGACTGTGATTGATGAGTTGCCGGAGGTGTTTCAGATACGAGATTTTAATTTGAAGACGTCTCTTGAGCCTCAACAGTCGCAATCACTTAAGTATTTTGTGCGTCCAACGTTGAGAGGCAAATACGTTTTCCACGACACACATGCGTATATATGCACGCAGCGTCTCGGATTGGTGCAGCGTCATTTTGTGAACAAGACAGAATCGGTGGCAAAGGTCTATCCGTCTTTCCTTTTCTTGCGTAAGTCAGAACTTCTCTCTGTACAGAACAAAGTGAGAGAATATGGCAATAAGGTCATTCGTAAAGTCGGACAGAGCAGAGAGTTTGAGAATATCAGAGACTACGTGTTGGGCGACGATTATCGTTCCATCAACTGGAAGGCCACGGCACGTCGTTCACATTTGATGGTCAATCAGTTTGAGGAGGAACAATCGCAGTACGTCTACTCGATCATAGACAAGGGAAGAGGAATGCAGCACTCTTTCAACGGATTAAGCCAGCTCGACTATGCCATCAACTCGGCGTTGCAGTTCTCGTATGTGGTATTGTCGCATATGGACAACGCAGGCCTGATCACATTGGAAAACAAAGTGGATACATTTGTGGCTCCGAGCAGACGTATAGGACAGATGAATAGAATCATGGAGGCTTTGTATAAGGAAGAATCATCATTTGCACAAAGTGATTTCTCCGATTTGTTACAGTTTGCCGACCAGAAGATATCCCGACGTTCATTGCTTGTGATCTACACCAATTTCACACGTATGTCGAGTGTGCAGTTGCAGCTCCCTTATTTGCGTAAGTTGGCCAGCCGTCACGTTGTGTTGCTTGTGTTCTTCAAAGATAAAGATTTGCAGGCAGAGTCGGAGAAGAAAGTGACGAATGAGATCGATTGTGCCACTACAGTAGTCGCACGTCAGTTTATGTTCGAAAGACAGTTGATTGCAAATGAATTGAATCGATACGGTATACATTCCATACTTACTGATCCTGAAAATCTGACTACAGATACCGTAAACAAGTATTTGGAAATGAAGGCAAGAAGCATAATCTAGGGCGTGATTGAGAAATAATCATTAAGCACTTAATTTGTAAAGCAGTCTGTCAGTTTTGATAGACTGCTTTTTGTTATTTCACATTATGAGAGTAAGAAAGTCCATATCCCAAATCCCCATTTTTAAGTATTGCCTACCTTTCTTCGTTATCGTATTTTTGCAGAAAAAATTGAAGAGTTGCAATTTCTGTGGCTTGTTTGCGTCAAATACGGCACAAATCAAGTAAATTTGCAGTATGAAACACGAAAGAAGAATATTCAACGACAGCAATAAGATTGTTGCGGTTTTGTCAACGATAACGATGACTAAAACGAAACCTTCTGATGCAGGTCATTCTATCATCCACTCTACATTTGTGCCGACGGTTGACAAATGTGGAGATGTCTCACTGCAAATTTCTAATATTCGTCGTGCTATTGAGCAGATTGAAAAGGAGATGAATGTCTCTGCTTTCTTCGTGCGTGTCCACCTTAGCGACGTCGCCACTCAGGCTGATTGCGTGAAGAGGACCTTTGCAGATAAGAATCTGGCTCTCTCGATTGTCGGACAATCTCCGATGCCTCTATCCAAGGTGCAGGCTATTGCGATGTTTGAAAGCAATATTGAGATCTCTTCCGTCGACGCGAATACAATCTTGGTCGACAATGGAATTGATAAGTGCTATTGGACTACTCGATTGGTGGAAGCAAATGACGATAGTTATAATCAGACGCACCGTCAGCTTGAACGTTATGAGAAGATGCTTGCCGACAACGGTATGAATATCGCTGATAATTGTGTCCGAACATGGTTCTTCGTGCGTGACATCGATTGCAATTATAATGGTGTAGTGGTAGGTCGACGCGAGAATTTCCTTCAAAACGGTTTGACTCCTGACACTCACTATATAGCCAGCACTGGTATCGAGGGCAAGTATGAGGATCATAAGGTGTTGAGTGTTCTCGACGCATACGCAGTGAAGAATATCCCTACGGATAAAATTCAGATTCTCTATGCCGCTGAGAATATGAACAAGACGATTGAATATGGCGTCACTTTTGAGCGCGGTGTCTGTGTCCATCATTCTGGCTATAAACAGATCTATATCAGCGGTACAGCTAGTATCGACACTAAAGGTGATGTGCTTCACATTGGCGATATCAAAGGTCAGGTGGGACGAATGACTGAGAATGTCAACGCTTTGTTGGTGGAGGCTGGTTGCAAATGGGACGACATCGCCCAAGCCACGGTCTATTTGAGAGATATTGCTGATTATGAGGTCGCATATAATGAACTGAGCAAGATTATGCCCGACGGTCAGTTTATCATCGTCCAGGCTCCTGTCTGCCGTCCAACGTGGCTGATTGAGATGGAGGCTATCGCAATCGGTAAGGAGTGATGAAAGAGAAAGTTTTGAGTATTCTGCCATTCGTGACGTTGGCAATCATCACAATCGCCTTGGCGATATTCACGATTGTAGGTCAGGTTGGCGATACTTCTCTTTATTCCAATCCGATGATGATCGCAGGATGGTGCATCGTTGCACTTTCGGCATCTTTTTTGATTTTTCGCAAAAGGAAAACGATGGGGCTTCCGACGATAATGGTCCATGCCTCATTTATATTGATTCTTCTTGGGGCTTTTGTCAGCCATTTTTCAGAAATGGGAATGATTCATCTGCGTGAGGATGAACCACAATCATATGCATTGACTGAGGACTATAAGCCGATGAAATTGCCTTTTTCGATCACGCTGCAGAAATTTGAGATCGAATATTACCATGCGTCGGATGCTCCTAAGGATTTTATATCTCATGTCGCAATTGAAACGCGGGGCGATGATGCCGTAGAGACGCATGGTCGTGCGTCTAACAATGGCATCCATCGTATTTCGATGAATAAGGTTCTGGATATTGATGGCTATCGTCTGTTTCAATCATCCTACGATGAAGATTTGAAAGGTAGCGTCATCATAGTCGCTCATGATCCCGTCGGCACTACGATTACCTACGTCGGGTATCTTATGTTGGCGATCTCAATGCTTCTTTTCCTATTCGGCAAACGCAATTATTTCCATCAGATACTGAGAAATCCGTTGTGGAAAAGCTTTGCTGTGGTGGCGATGGTGATGATGCCAAGATTAGCCGGATCGACGGAATATTATTCCGTCGCACAGAACAATTCCGTCGCACAGGACACTAAGGATTTTTCCAGGATTCCTATCATTTATAATGGTAGAATTGCTCCGATGGAGACCTACGCTTTGGATTTCACCCGTAAGCTGACGGGCAAAGATAGCTATGGTGAATATGATGCGACGCAGGTGTTGGCTGGCTGGATTTTAGCTCCCGAGGATTGGAGACATGAGAAGATGATCAAGTCGGAATACGGAATGATCGATTTTGATTCTGCCATTGATTCTTTAAATAAAAGGTTGAGAGCCAAACTGATGACGAGGGAGTTTGATGCCCTTGATGAGAAGATTGGTTTGATTCTGGATTTGCAGAGTGGAGATGCAATCAAATATGCCCCTTCCGACGTTGATTATCCAGAGTGGAAATTCGAAGTGGAGCATATCTACAACCGTTATTGCAAGACAGCACCGTTGGCATACGCATCTTTGCTACTTGGATTGCTTTCGTTTGTAAGTATGTTGCGACGCAAGATGATAGAGTTCAAATGGTTGTTTGTCGCAGCATCGGCAATAATATTCATCTGTATTTCTGCTATTATGGCGATGCGTGGTGTGATATCGGGTCGTTTACCGATGAGCAACGGTTACGAGACGATGCTTTTCATCAGTTGGATTGCCTACGCGTCGACGATAATCGCAGGTTATAAGATCAGTTTGGTTTTTCCAGCAGGATTTTTCGTCGGTGGATTCGCTCTTTTGGTGAGTAAACTTGGGATGATGAATCCGGAGATCACTCCGTTGATGCCGGTCCTTGCGTCGCCTTGGATGAGCATTCACGTCACGCTGATGATGCTTTCTTATACCGCTTATGCGATAATGGCTTTTAATAGCGTGGGGTATTTGGTTCTCCAAACTAAGGATCTCGACGACGGTGTCGTCGAGCACGAAACAAGTGTCGTCGAGAACAGAACAGAGCACGGAACACGCTTGGCTTTATTAAATCGCTTTTTGCTCTATCCTGCGACGTTTATGCTTGCCATCGGTATGTTTATCGGGGCAGTTTGGGCTAACGAGTCGTGGGGAAGCTATTGGAGTTGGGATCCTAAGGAGACGTGGGCTTTGATCACTATGATCATCTACGCTATGGCTTTCCACCGTGAGAGCATCTCCTGGATGAAGAATGATAAGGCTTTCCAGATTTATATTCTGGTGAGTTTCGCGTCAATTATAATGACATATTTCGGCGTCAACTATCTGTTGGGAGGCATGCATAGTTACGCTGGCTAAAATATAGGAATAGGTTAAAGATTATGGAATCGAAGAGTAAAAAACTATTGTTGGATGTAGAGCAGGGCAAGGAGTGCATTGTCTACAGAGTGAAAGGTCAGGGTGGATTCCGCCATCGTGTGATGGAGATGGGATTTGTCCGTGGCGAGAAGGTGACTGTCATCAAGAATGCCCCTTTCCACGATCCAATCGAGTTTAAGGTGATGCAGAGCCACGTCTCTTTGCGTCGTACGGAGGCTGCCCATATTGAGGTGGTCGACGTGGAGGCTCTACAAAACGATGAGAAATATGCGTTTCAGGGCACTATCAGTGAAGACGCTACTGCTAAATCCGACTCTTTCTCTGATTCCTTTGATAAAACCATCACTGTGGCTTTGGTGGGTAATCCAAACTGTGGAAAGACGTCTCTCTTCAACCATGCCACTGGCCTTCACGAGCATGTCGGCAACTATAGTGGCGTGACAGTGTCGTCGAAAACTGGTACTTTCTACCACAAGGGCTACACTATCAACCTCGTCGACCTTCCTGGTACCTATTCCATCACTGAATATTCTCCCGAAGAACTTTATGTGCGTGAGTTTATCACGGAGCAACATCCGGATATGATCCTCAACGTCGTCGATTCAGGTAATCTAGCCCGCAATATGTTCTTGACCACTCAACTTATCGACATGAATGTGCGTATGGTGATGGCTTTGAATATGTACGATGTGCTTGAGAAGAGCGGTTCCAAACTTGATCTTGACCAACTTGAGAAAATCATCGGTTTCCCTTGCGTCCCTACAATCGCCAAGACCGGAGAGGGAATCACCCACGTCTTAGACCATATCGTGAATATCTACGAGGAGAAAGAGTCCTTGCTAAAGCATATTCACATCAACTACGGAGCTACGATAGAGAAGGAGATTGAAAAGATCAAACCGTTGATCGCGTCGCATAATGAGATTGCGGTGGATTATCCGTTCAGATATATCATTCTTAAGCTTCTTGAGGGCGACAAACATACAGAGGCAGAGATCAAAAACTCATTTGCCGATTTTGAACCTATTAAAAAGCAGGTAGAGGCTTCACGTGAGACAATCACCTCTACATACAACGAAGATCCCGCCAGCGTCATTACAAATGCAAAATATGGCTTCATCCGTGGTGCGTTGAATGAGACATTAGAGGAAAAAGAGGATGCTCCGCTTGATTTGGAGTATAAGGCAGATAGAATCCTTACTCATAAGTGGCTTGGATTCCCATTCCTTTTGTTCTTCCTATTCATAATGTTTGAGGCGACATTCCGACTTGGACAATATCCGCAAGGATGGATAGAGAGCTTGGTTTCGTTGATTTGCGACGGAATGAAGAGCATCTTGCCAGAAGGTATCCTTGCAGATCTGATAGTCGACGGAATAATTGCCGGAGTGGGAGGTGTGATCGTCTTCTTGCCGAACATCCTGATTCTCTTCTTCTTCATTGCAATACTTGAAGACACGGGTTATATGGCGAGAGCGGCGTTTATTATGGACCGAGTTATGCACAAGGTAGGATTGCACGGAAAGAGTTTCATTCCGATGTTGAGTGGATTTGGATGTGGAGTGCCAGCCATCATGGCGACGCGAACATTGGAGAATCCGAAAGACAGAATCATCACAATGATGTCGATTCCGTTTATGTCATGCTCGGCACGACTTCCCGTCTACCTATTGCTTGTAGGGGCATTTTTCGCTGAAAGACAGGGATTGATGCTATTCTTAATCTATCTTATCGGAATTGTGTTCGCTATTCTTACTGCTCTTTTGCTAAAGAAAACAAAGTTTAAGAACAACAGCGAGGAGTTTGTGATGGAATTGCCTCCATACCGTATCCCAACTTGGAGAAGTGTCTTGATCCACATGTGGGATAAGGCAGCAGAGTATCTAAAGAAGATGGGTACAGTGATTTTGCTTGCTTCGATTATCTTGTGGGCTTTGAATTATTTCCCATCTTCCTCGCCAGAATTAGATGAGATCGACGCGAAGATTGCCCAAGTAGACGAGGGTAGTGAGGAGTATTCAGAGTTGACATTGCTACGATCGTCAGTGCAGAGCGAGAATTCCTACATCGGAAGCATAGGAAAGTTTATAGCACCGGTATTTGAGCCACTTGGTTTTGATTGGAAGACATCCGTCAGTATCCTTACAGGTTTGGCTGCAAAGGAAATCGTAGTGTCATCAATGGGTATTCTTTACCAGGCCGACGAAGCTGCAGATGAAGGAAGCGAGAAATTAGTCTCTGCCCTACAGAAAGCACAATACAAAGATGGCACACACATCTTCAATCCGACAGTGGCATTCAGCTTGATGCTCTTCATCCTGCTTTGCTCACCGTGTATAGCGGCAGTCACAGCGTTGGCGAAGGAATCATCGGTGAAATGGGCGGCGTTTGCGGTAGGCTACACATCATTGGTGGCGTGGATAGTGTCGTTTGCATTCTATCAGATTGCGAGTGTGATATAATGTCGAGTTGATAACTCGACACACGAGACAGCGACACACGAGACAGCGACACACGAGACAGAGAGACGCGAGACAGATAGACACGAGACAGATAGACACGAGCAAAGTAAAAAGAAAAATCATGCAGGAGATTATCGTATATATAATAATCGCATTGGCGATTTTCTTTTCGATAAAGAAGTTTTTATCCAAAGATAAAGGTTGTGGCTGTGGTTGCGACAAGTGTCGTTGTGACGGTTGTGATAAGAAAAAGACTAAATGCTGAATAATAAAGACGGCATGTCATGGCTAGACCCTGGGAATAGACTTATTCTCGGGATTTCTTGTTTGATAGACGGAGAGTTTTTTCTGTTGACGCTTCCGAGATTATAAATCATTTTTGTATTTTTATCGCAGAAAATTGTGAAAAGGAAGAAAAAGAATACGTGTTTTTACAGTTGGAGACGCGGAAATATGCATCTAAGAAGAAATTCAGTAGGTGGATAAAGAAAATGCAATTATGAAATATAATCCGAAGACAAAGGAAGAGTTACAAAACGCTATAGCCTCAGAGATTGGCCGACAAGGATATATGGCCGACCTGAATATGATAGACACGTCTGAGATCACCGACATGTCCTTTTTGTTCAAAGACAGCTATTTCGACGGAGACATCTCCAAATGGGATGTGAGCAAAGTCACCAATATGTCGTGGATGTTTGCGGACAGTCAGTTTAAAGGTAATATTTCAGGTTGGGATGTGAGCAACGTCACCGACATGAGTTTTATGTTTAGCGGATCCGTGTTCAATGGCTTTATTTCTGATTGGAATGTGAGCAACGTCACCAATATGAATTCCATGTTTGCAGGAAGTCGGTTCAACTCGCATATAGCCCGATGGAATGTGAGCAAAGTTTTGGATATGGGATTCATGTTTTGCAATTGTCCGTTCGTAGGCGAAATCCATTTATGGAATATGCAGAATGTGGTTGATAAGCGATCGATGTTTTCCGGAATACGGTGTTACGATATAGAATACAAATACCATCCGCAGGACAAAAAAGAACTGAAAAATGCCATATCTGCTGAAATAGCCATACAGGGATTGAAAGCTAATTTGAATTGTATAGATACCTCCTCTATCTTCGAAATGAGTGACTTGTTTTTATTAAGTGATTTTTGTGGAGATA
Source organism: Paludibacteraceae bacterium (assembly GCA_024401565.1). GTDB lineage: Bacteria > Bacteroidota > Bacteroidia > Bacteroidales > Paludibacteraceae > UBA1723. The sequence continues at coordinate 48,253 of JAKSKU010000001.1, read as the reverse complement.
TTTCAAAATGGAATGTCAGCAGAGTCATTGATATGTCGAGGATGTTTTCTGGCAGCAAGTTCGACGGAGACATCTCCAAATGGGATGTGAGCAACGTCACCAATATGCGCTCAATGTTTTATAAAAGCAAGTTCGACGGAGACATCTCCAATTGGGATGTGAGCGGCGTCATCAATATGCGCACAATGTTTTATGGCAGTGTATTTTGTGGAGACATATCGGGATGGAATGTGAGCAATGTCAGCGATATGGAGGGAATGTTTGCTAATTGTTCGTTCGACGGAGACATCTCCAAGTGGGATGTGAGCAACGTCACCAATATGCATTCCATGTTTTCTGGAGCTGAGTTTAACGGAGACATTTCGAATTGGAATGTGAGTAGTGTCTCGAGGATGGATGAAATGTTTAGTGGAAGTAAATTTGAAGGAGATATATCCAAGTGGGATGTGAGCAGCGTCTCTTCCATGAAAGAAATGTTCAAGGGAAGTGAGTATGACGGTGACATATCAAAGTGGAATGTCGGCCATGTCACAAATATGCAAGGCATGTTCTCATATTGCGAGTTTAATAGTAATATATCGAATTGGGATGTGAGCAATGTTGTCAACATGGGAAGTATGTTCTCCAATAACACCAAGTTTCAAGGCGACATATCCAAATGGAACGTGAGCAGTGTCGCTCAGATGGACCAGATGTTTATGAAGTCATTGTTTAATAATGATATATCGGATTGGGATGTCAGCCACGTCACCAATATGGCATCAATGTTTGAGAGCAGTGCGTTCAATGGAGACATATCCAAGTGGGATGTAAGCAATGTTACCAATATGTCGGGAATGTTCGCCTACAGCAAATTCAATGGTGATATTTCGAGGTGGAATGTAAGTAATGTCACATCAATGAACGATATGTTTAGAGACGGCAAGTATGAAAACGATCTTTCAAGCTGGGATGTGCACAATGTGGAGAACATGCATAATATGTTTAGAGGCTGCCAATATGTAGGCAATATCTCCAGGTGGAATGTAGGCAACGTCAGGAATATGCGAGCGATGTTTTATGGAAGCCAATTCGACGGCAATATTTCCCAGTGGAATGTGAGCAATGTGAGAGACATGCGAGCGATGTTTTATGATTGTCCATTCAACGGAGATCTTTCCAACTGGTATGTGGGAAATGTCACAGATATGAGTTTCATGTTTTCGTGCAGTCTGTTCAATGGCGACATCTACAGGTGGAATGTGAGTGAGGTCACCACAATGGAAGGCATGTTTATGGACAGTCCGTTCAACAATGACATTTCCAGATGGAATATGCGCAACGTAAGGAACACAAGCAAGATGTTTTCTGCAACTCCTTTCAACGGAGATGTCTCAAGATGGAACATGCGCAATGTAAGAGACATCAGTGAAATGTTTAAAGAGAGCGCGTTCAACGGAGATGTCTCCAATTGGGATGTCAGCAATGCCAAATACAGGTTTGGAATCTTTGATGGCAGCCCTTTCAATGGCGATACGTCAAAGTGGAAAGCGTTTGTAAAAGAAGAGGACAAATTATACGAAGTCGTCTCACCTATTGAAATATTGAGGGAAAAACTAAAGACATTGCCAAAAAAAATAAAGATATTGCCAAAAAAACTAAAGACAACCATGAAGGGTTTGGGAAACAAAATCTTGAGAAGAAAGTAGAAAATCTTAAACCCGCATTTTGATAATTAATCAAATTGACACCGTGGTGCCGTGGCCGAATTAATGATAAATATCCCAATTCCACGGTAGATGAGTGAGCCATCTCCCTCCCTTTAAGGGAGGACGGGAGGGCCTTTCCCGCATTTATTTATATATTTGCCATCATAATCAAATCAGTATGGAATATAAATATCGTCCAAAGACGAAAAAAACGTTATTGAAAGCAATTGATAAAGAAATCAAATTGCAAGGAGACACTGCTGATCTAAATTGTATAGATACCTCTGCTATTACTGACATGTCTCTTTTGTTTTATGATACCAAATTTAATGGAGACATCTCCCAATGGGATGTGAGCAACGTCACGAATATGTGGCTTATGTTTTTTAAGAGCCAGTTCAACGGGAATATCTCCCAATGGGATGTGAGCAACGTCTCTAATATGGGGTATATGTTTGCGGAAAGTAAGTTCAATGGCAATATATCTAAGTGGAATGTCTCGAAGGTCACCAATATGTTTTGTATGTTCAGTAGTAGCCAGTTCAACGGAGACATTTCTAATTGGGACGTGAGCAAGGTCAGATGGCTGAAAGACATATTCCTTGATAGTAAGTTTGAAGGGGATATAAGCAATTGGAATATAGACAATGTCACTGATGATAGATCTTCTGTATTGGAATATGGCATTTTCAGAGATTATTCTGACAGCGGAGAGAATTCAGATGAGACGGGATTGGCATATAGCGGCAAAGGAGAATCGTCATTGGTATGTTATGAGAATTCCAAGCCGAGAGAGATAGATGGAGAGGCAGACACTATCTTTGATAGATTGAAAAACGCATTCGGAAAAATATTCGGATAAAAATTAAAGTATGAAGATAAGAAGAAAAGAACTATTTGTTGCTCTGTTGGTTATCCTATTGATAGCCTCAAGCGTATATTGGCTTAGACAGTTCGACCAAACAATCATATTGGTATTGTTAGTGTTGTTAGCGGTCTTGGTTATCGGTCTGTTTTGTAAAAAACACATTGCCAATAAAATGGAGCTAAAATATGATATAACATCAGACGACACGGTAAAAGTAATAGGATATAATCTTCTTTGGAATCCGAAAGTATGTGTGATTCCGGAAACGGTTGTTATTGGGGAAAAAGAGTATAAGGTCACTGCTATAGGGAGTAAAGCTTTCAAAAAATGTAAAAGTCTAAAGGAAGTAAAGCTGCCTTTTAGTGTGACATCTATTGAAAACGAGGCTTTTATTTTCTGTGAAAACCTGGAATCTGTAGAGATACCGCCAAGCGTGACATGGATTGGAGACAAAGCGTTCTCTCGATGTGGACTGAAAAGCATATATATTCCTACGAGTGTCACCTATATCGGTTTTTCCGCATTTTATTCTTGTGGCAGATTGAGTAGCTTAGAGTTGCCAAACAGTTTGACCTATCTGGGAGATTCTGCATTTAATAGTTGTTATGGATTGAGGAACGTGGTGATTCCAGATAGCATGACACGTATCAGTGATTTTTTGTTTAAAGATTGTCGAATATTGACAGAAGTGTTGATTCCAGGTAGTGTGACAAGTATTGGAGAGTCTGCATTTGAAGACTGTCGCGACTTGAAAAGAGTCGTGATTCCAAATAGTGTGACTAGCATTGGAAAGTCTGCATTTTGTAATTGTAGGAATTTGGACAGTGTTGTGATTCCAAATAGTGTGACAAATATTGGAGAGTTTGCATTTATGTTTTGTGACAAATTGGACAGTGTTGTGATTCCAAATAGTGTGACAAATATTGGAGAGTCTGCATTTGAAGGCTGTTGCGACTTGAAAAGAGTCGTGATTCCAAATAGTGTGACTAGCATTGGAAAGTCTGTATTTCTTAATTGTAGGAATTTGGACGGTGTTGTGATTCCAAATAGTGTGACTAGCATTGGAGACTCTGCATTTATGTTATGTGACAATTTGGATGATGTCGTGATTCCAGATAGTGTGACTAGCATTGGAAAAAAAGCGTTTGAAGGGTGCAAAAGTTTGACTAGCATCGTCATCCCTGAAGGTGTCACTAGCATCGGTAATAACGCATTTTTTGGATGTACTAGTTTGACAAATATCATACTGCCATCGAATTTGACAGATCTTGGGGAAGGTGTATTTTGTGCATGTACTAGTTTAAAGGATATCAAAATTCCAGAGCATGTGACGAGTATAGGGACATCGGCATTTAGAGATTGTACCAGTTTGACGAGCGTGGAGATTCCTAAAAGTGTGAAAAAGTTTGGAATCTGTGTGTTTGTGAGATGTCGTAGCCTGACAAACGTTGTGATACCTGAAGGTATATGTGAAATAGAAGCATCAATGTTTGAAGATTGTGATAGTTTGACCAGCATTCATCTTCCGGATAGTTTGGAAATCATAGGGGATGGAGCCTTCAGAAACAGTGGTTTGACAGAGATAGAATTGCCGTCAAATGTTCGTGGTATTGGAGATATGGCATTTGGAAACTGCCGATTGACAAGCATAAAGATTCCTGAGAAAGTGAGTGTTCTTTCCTATAATGTATTTAATGGATGCGATAGGTTGGAAAGTGTGGAGACGCATCGTTATCTGAAGGCTATTAAGGATTCAGCATTTGAGAATTGCGTCAGACTGAAGGAGGTAAAGATACATGATAGCGTGGAGTCTATTGGATATAGGGCGTTTTGTGATTGCAGAGAATTGAAAAACATATTCCTGCCATCAAGTGTGACGCATATCGGAAGTTTCGCGTTTTGTAAGTGCCCTAACCTTGATGTTGTGATTGACAATTATAAGAGCAAGGTGAATTATGATAGCCGAATATATAATGAGGTTAAGTCTGTGACCTGGAATAAAGAATGACAAATCTTGTTTTGAAATATGAATTAAGCGTTGTAAAACCCCATTGTGAATGCTAAAAATGTGTGTTGAATGCCATTTTATGTACTTTTTTTGCACTATTAATCAACTTTTTTCTACCTTTGTCTCAAATATGTCTTTTTAAGAGACGCATTTGTGTATCGAAAAAGAAAAAAGAAAACAAGATAAAAACATGGGTTTACTAGATCTAAGTGAACAGGAGATTCTAAGACGCGAAAGTCTTAAGGCATTGCGTGATATGGGCATCGAGCCATATCCTGCCGCTGAGTATAAGGTATCTGCTTATAGTACAGACATCAAAGAGCAGTTTAAGGACGACGCTGAGAAATGGGAGCTTTCCATCGCAGGTCGTATCATGAGCCGCCGTATCATGGGTAAGGCTTCTTTCGCTGAAATTCAAGATTCCAAAGGACGTATTCAGGTTTACATCTCTCGCGACGACTTATGTCCGGGCGAGGATAAGGAGATGTACAACACTGTATTCAAGAAACTTCTAGATATCGGTGATTTCGTTGGTATTAAGGGTTACGCTTTCCGCACACAGACAGGTGAGATCTCAGTGCACTGTGCTGAGCTTACAGTGTTGAGCAAGAGCCTTAAACCACTTCCAATCGTAAAATATAAGGATGGTGTAGCATACGACGCTTTTGATGATCCAGAGCTTCGCTACCGTCAGCGTTACGTCGACTTGATCGTCAACGACGGAGTGAAGGATACTTTCCTAAAGCGTGCTAAGATCGTCCGCACTCTACGTAATATCCTTGACAACGCAGGTTACACTGAGGTTGACACTCCAATCCTTCAGAGCATCGCAGGTGGTGCGTCGGCTCGTCCGTTCATCACTCACTTCAACGCTCTTAACCAGGATATGTACATGCGTATCGCCACTGAGCTTTACTTGAAGAGACTAATCGTAGGTGGATTCGAGGGTGTTTACGAGATGGGTAAGAACTTCCGTAACGAGGGTATGGACAAGACTCACAACCCTGAGTTCACATGTATGGAGCTTTACGTCTCTTACAAGGATTTGAACTGGGGTATGGACTTCACAGAGAAGATGCTTGAGGAGATCTGTATCGCAGCCAACGGTAAGCCAGAGGTTGAGATCGACGGTAAGGTCATCTCATTCAAGGCTCCATTCCGTCGTCTTCCTATCCTCGACGCTATTAAGGAGAAGACAGGTTACGACCTATATCCAATGAGCGAGGATGAGATCCGTGAGACAGCCAAGAAGCTTGGTATCGAGGTAGACGAGACAATGGGTAAGGGTAAACTTATCGATGAGATCTTTGGCGAGACTTGCGAGGGCACATTCATCCAGCCTACATTCATCACAGACTATCCAGTGGAGATGTCTCCGCTAACTAAGATGCACCGTTCTAAGCCAGGACTAACAGAGCGTTTCGAGCTTATGGTCAACGGTAAGGAGCTTGCAAACGCATACTCAGAGCTTAACGACCCAATCGATCAGGAGCAGAGATTCATCGACCAGATGAAGCTTGCCGACAAGGGCGACGACGAGGCTATGATCATCGACCACGACTTCCTACGCGCTCTTCAGTACGGTATGCCTCCAACATTCGGTATCGGAATCGGTATCGACCGTTTGGTAATGCTTATGACAGGTAAGTTCGCTATCGGTGAGGTGATGTTGTTCCCACAGATGAAACCTGAGACAACACAGGCTAAGGACGCAACATCTAAGTATGTGGCTCTTGGAATTCCAGAGGCATGGGTAGAGGTAATCCAGAAGGCAGGATTCTTGACAATCGACAGCTTGAAGGAGTGTAATCCAAACAAGCTACACCAGGATATCTGTGGCTTGAACAAGAAATACAAGCTCGACCTAGCTAATCCTACTAAGGAAGAGGTCGCAGAGTGGGTTTCAAAGGCTAATTAATAGTTAATGGTTAATAATTAATAATTAATGGGCGTGGCACGTAGAGACGCACGGACGTGCGTCTAACACCCATTAGTTTTAATTTTTGATTAAAATAAATAATGCAGCAAATAAGAATAGCGGTGATGGGTGGCGGAAGCTGGGCGACAGCTTTGGCGAAGGTTTGCTTGGAAAGAGGCAGACGTATCAACTGGTATATGCGTCGTCCTGAGCAGATTGAAAAGTTTCAGGAGAGCGGACACAACCCGTCTTATCTGCAGAATGTGGATTTTGACTTGTCTAGAATAAACTTTTATTCTGACATCAACGAGTTGGTTGAGAATTCAGACGCTTTGCTGTTTGTGATGCCGTCACCATATTTGAAAAGCCATCTTGAAAAACTGACGGTGCCAATATCAGATAAGATCGTTATTTCTGCGATCAAAGGTATTGTGCCTGACGAGAATGTTCTGATTTCAGAGTATTTCCAGACAAAGTATGGCGTAAATGAGGATAATATAATTGTGGTTTCAGGTCCGACACATGCTGAGGAGGTAAGTATGGAGCGTCTTTCATATCTTACTTTCGCGTGCCACTCTTCTGAGATGGCAAAGACAGCAGCGGAATGGATGGCTTGCGACTATATCAAACCTATCATATCTGACGATGTCTATGGTGTGGAATACGGTGCTGTGTTGAAGAATGTCTATGCGATTGCTGCTGGAATATGCCACGGTATGAAATGCGGAGACAACTTCCAGGCAGTGTTGATTTCCAACGCTATCAAAGAGATGAACAGGTTTCTTTCTGCCGCTGCTGAGAACGGCACAAGAGACATCAATTCCTCCGTCTACTTGGGAGACCTGTTAGTGACAAGCTACTCAAAGTTCTCACGTAATAGACTGTTCGGATCGATGATAGGCAAGGGCTATTCCGTCAAGGCTGCGCAGGTGGAGATGGAAATGGTGGCCGAGGGATACTATGGCACCAAGTGTATCACTGAAATCAACAAAAAGTACGGCGTCAACATGCCTATTCTTGAGACAGTGTACAATGTCCTCTACAACAAGCAGTGGGCAAAACGTGAAATCAAGGATCTTACTTCAAAATTAGAGTAAACGTTATTAGGGTGATATATGGAGATTGTTCAAAATAAGTGTTGGGCAACCACATGTAAAACCCTTGCTAATACAAAAGAATATGAAGAGGATTTTAATTTTTATTCTATCGTTGCTAGCTTTTGTTTCTATTGAGGCGAAAACTACGTTTAGGATTGAGGGCCCATCCAGAACCTACTCGCACATTCGTATTATCAATGGCACTAATCAGGAGGATTTCTCATGCCGACTTGTGTCGTTGAATGAAAATGCTGATGGCTCGTTCACACGTGGAGAGGTGTATGGAATCTATAATCTGAAGAAGAGAAACGACATCGACACTAACACTAAGAGAGTGGAGTTTGGAACTTTGATGGGCATAGAGATGCCAACAAATTTCCCAGAGGACATAGAGGTGTCGGTTGAGTACAGCACTTTTGGCAACACAATACGTGTCACTTTGATCAGCAAGGACAATAGATTCGAATCGTTCTAACAGCAAATAATACAGTAGATTATATAAAGTTGTCCAAAATGAGGATTGCTAAGGGCGGATGCCCTTGCCCCTCCACCAACGCGAGCCCGGAGGGCGAGCGTGTAAAAATGGATTAATCGTATATGATTTTTATTTGCAATATCCCGTCAGGGTTTTAATCTCGGTAATAAAAAACAAATAATAAGAATAATGGAAAACATGAAACTTAACGTGGAGAACGCCTTCGTTTGCAAGGATCTTCACATTTCAATGTCTGCTGTAAAGGGTTACGAGCAGGCTGTAGCTGAGGCACAGGAGATGCTTCACAAGGGTACAGGTCTAGGTAACGACTTCCTTGGATGGTTGACTTTGCCTTCATCTATCACAGAGCAGTTTATGGATGAGATCATCGCAGCTGCAAAGGTTTTGAGAGAGAAGTGTGACTACGTAGTTGTAGCTGGTATCGGTGGTTCTTACCTAGGTGCTCGCGCCGTAATCGAGGCTCTTTCTAACTCTTTCGCTCCATTCATGAAGAGCTCAAAGAACCCAACTATCCTTTACGCTGGTAACAGCATCTCTGAGGATTACCTAGCTGAGCTTTCTTCATTCTTGAGCAGAAAGCAGTTTGGTATCATCAACATCTCTAAGTCGGGTACAACAACTGAGACTGCTCTTGCATTCCGTATCCTTAAGACACAGCTTGAGGAGCAGGTTGGTAAGGGCGAGGCTCGTCAGAGAATCATCGCTGTGACTGACGCTAAGAAGGGTGCTCTTCGCACACTTGCTACAAAGGAGGGTTACAAGACATTCGTAATTCCTGATAACATCGGTGGTCGTTTCTCAGTGCTTACTCCAGTAGGTTTGCTTCCTATCGCAGTAGCTGGTTTCGATATCAAGAAGCTTGTTGCTGGTGCTGCTTCAATGGAGAAGCTAACAGCTCAGGACGTTCCATTCTCAAAGAACCCATCTGCTATCTACGCTGCTACTCGTAACGAGCTTTACCAGAAGGGTAAGAAGATCGAGATCTTGGTTAACTACAACCCTAAGTTGCACTACATCGCAGAGTGGTGGAAGCAGCTTTACGGTGAGTCAGAGGGTAAGGATCTTAAGGGTATCTTCCCAGCTGCAGTAGATTTCTCTACAGACCTTCACTCAATGGGTCAGTGGATCCAGGAGGGTGAGCGTTCTATCTTCGAGACAGTTATCTCAATCGCTCGTCCATCAAAGAAGATCACAGTTCCTATGGATGCTGAGAACCTTGACGGTCTTAACTTCGTAGGTGGAAAGAACGTTGACTACGTTAACAAGCAGGCTGAGCTAGGTGTTATCATCGCTCATACAGACGGTGGTGTTCCTAACCTACACATCAACTTGCCTTCACTTAACGAGTTCTACATCGGTCAGTTGTTCTACTTCTTCGAGAAGGCTTGTGGTATCTCTGGTTACCTACTTGGTGTTAACCCATTCAACCAGCCAGGTGTTGAGGCTTACAAGAAGAACATGTTCGCTCTACTTGGCAAGCCAGGTTACGAGGAGGCTACAAAGGCTATGAACGCTCGTCTTGGTAGATAATCTTCTGAATCTAATTTGATTCTATATAGGGAGACGCGAGGAATCGCGTCTCCTTTTTTGTCGCCATTTATCAATATTTTTTCTATTTTGTTCGTATTTTAGCATCCATATAAAATAAGAACTCAATATGGAAAAAATACAAATGACAGATGACGAATTCTGCGACGAATATATTGCTACCAAACCAAGCGACAACACGGGTTGTCTGATGGCAGTTGCCGTATTTATTGTTCTTTTTTTTATATGTTCCATTATAGTGGGATTTGCTAGTCAAACCGATACGACTTCAATGTCAATATTTTTAGGTTTCTTAATAGTCTTTTTTTCATTTCCGTTTATCTATGAAAATGTAAAAAGGAAAAATTTCTTAAAAAAGGTAGGGCTAAATGAGAAACAGGCAGAGCGTAGATATGAATTTATAAAATATAAGAAACTATATATGCCGTTGGCACAGAGAATGTGCAGACTGAATCTGCATCCGATATTGAAGCAATTAGACATGTTGAAATCATCATTCCGTTCTACCAATGGTGTTTTGAGTGAATTTGTCTTTGAAAGGGAATATACAGATGAAGATTTTGAGAATTCTATAAAACAGATAAGATGCAAGACTATAGCAGAAATGGATACAATAATGGAGATCTTGTTTCAAATTGCTGTGTTGGAAGACGGAATTAAGGATGATGAATGGGAATTGTTGATGTCTATTATGAATAACATTTATCCGTATAAATTAGGCGAAATTTATGCGAAGATAAAAAAAGAGTCCTTTGTCAAGAAATATACTCCGTTTCGCAGAAGTTTTGCCGACGACGCAAATGATAAGAAGACGGAAGAGCCCCAGCGTCGAGTTGTGCCACCGCATTTGAAGCCATATTATGCAATTCTTGGCATTGCAGAAGATGCGTCCGACAAGGATATCAAAAAAGCATATCATAAACTTGCGTTGCAATATCATCCCGATTTGCTTAAGAATGTGGACCGAGTTAAGGAGTGTGATGCAAAGATGGCGAAGATTAATGAGGCTTACGATAAAGTCAGAGGAAAAATATGTTGACTGAATTGATACGTTTCCAAATACGAAAAAAGAAGCTGGAGTAGACACATAAGTATAAAAGGTATATGAGAGTTTTTGAAATTTCATATTTAGACACTACCTTTGCAGTCCACAAATCAAAATGGCAATGAAAGAAGATATCAAAAAAATATTGGAGCACGAGGCAAACGCAATACTTTCGCTTCCTGTTACAGACGACTATGAAAATGCTGTAGACTTGATTATTGAGCAAGTTCATACAAAGAAAGGTAAGCTTGTGACAAGCGGCATGGGAAAAGCTGGTCAGATTGCCATGAACATCGCCACAACATTCAGTTCGACAGGTACTCCTGCGGTGTTCCTTCATCCAAGTGAGGCACAGCATGGGGATTTGGGAGTGCTGCAGCCAAACGATGTGATGCTTTTGATCTCTAATTCTGGCAAGACTAGGGAAATTGTTGAGCTTACAGCTTTGGCAAGAGGTCTGCGTCCAGACGTAAAATTCATCGTCATCACAGGAAATAAGGAGAGCCAGTTGGCAAAAGAGGCAAATATATGTCTTTATACAGGCAATCCCAAAGAAGTATGTATGCTCGGCTTGACACCAACCACTTCTACTACTATGATGACTGTGATAGGAGATATCATTGTTGTAGGAACAATGAAAAAGATCAAATTCACAAATGAGGAGTATGCGAAGCGTCATCACGGAGGCTATCTTGGAGAAAAGTCTCGAGAACAGAGCAAATGAAATATTTTGAGCAAAAGTATTGGATTTTAGAAAATAATATCTATCTTTGCAGTCGCAAAATGGAATAGACACGTAGTTTATTGATTTTGTGACATAAAGGAGGCCCATTCGTCTATCGGCTAGGACGCAAGATTTTCATTCTTGAAAGAGGAGTTCGACTCTCCTATGGGCTACAATTAGAGAAAATCTAATTGCGGGGCCCATTCGTCTATCGGCTAGGACGCAAGATTTTCATTCTTGAAAGAGGAGTTCGACTCTCCTATGGGCTACTAATATAAATTCATTTATTAAAAAAAATGGCAAATCACAAGTCTTCTATTAAGAGAATCAGACAGACAGAGAAGAAGAGATTGCACAACAGATACTACGCTAAGACTACAAGAAATGCAGTTCGTAAGCTTCGTGCAACTTCTGACAAGAAAGAGGCAGCAGAGCTTTATCCAAAAGTTAGCTCTATGCTAGACAAGTTGGCTAAGATCCGTGTTATTCACAAGAACAAGGCTTCTAATCTTAAGTCAAAATTGGCTGTTTACGTTAACAAGCTCTAATCTTTCATTTCTCGAATCTATCGTAGAAAACACAAATATAAGGTCTTGCTGAAAAGTGAGACCTTTTGTGTGTTTGTATATCTCCTGTTTTGGTTAACTGTGATTTAATCGCCATAAATGACAATATCTAAACTTCATTCTTAACATTCAATTTATTATGGAAGCAAAGGACTTTATTTATGAGTTTGAAGCAAATTGCGATAAGTTTGCTGTCGATATCAAAAGACGAATGTGCAAACGTATTTTAAAGACACTGAACAAGACGATGACGGGCGAGGAGGGTGATGATTACGACGCTTTGGGAATGAGCTACGTCGACAAATTGTCTATAAAGATGCAATCGCTTTCCCTTGAAGAGATCAGTTGCGGCTTGAGGGATTGTTTTTGTGAAATGATCGACGCTGAGTATAATGCCCTTTCGCCGCAAGAAAGACATTTTCTGAATTACAGCAAATGCAGTGAGGATAATGATTGTGATATAGAAGGTGTGAAAAGGGATATCCTATCAGAATTATACCGAATGATAAACGATCATTATATGACAAATAAAGTGCAGAATTACGTTGATAAATACGATTGGGTAAGTAATCCTTTGTAGAAGATTAAAAGCCCCGCAAACCGTGTTTGCGGGGCTTTTGTGTTGTCTTGAATGTTGCTTAGTCTTCTCTCCGTCTGCTTATTGGAAAATCTCCTTTAGCATATTGCCCATCTTGACGCGTAACTCTGCGCGCGAGCATGAGAAATTGTTGACCATCAGACATACGGCGTATGTCTTGTCTCCATGTTCCACATAGCCGGCATAGTTCTGCACTCTCTCCATACTTCCGCTCTTGAAATGGGCCTTGCCTTTCAATGGGGTGTTTGCCAAGAAACTTTTTACAGTTCCGCTGACACCGCATACAGGAAGAGATTCGTAGAATGCGTTGGCATATTTGCTTTTGTTTTTCATATAGATAAGCACGTCAACGAAGAAGTTAGGATTGATGGCGTTCTTCATGCTCAATCCAGATCCGTCTACCTGATATGTCCCTTTCGCATTTACACCGTGGGCGTTCCACCATCCGAATGTTGATGAAATGGATTTCGGATATGATGAAGTCAGACTGTTGCGTAGCCCAAGATATAGGAAGATGTTTTCTGCATAGAGATTGATGCTGTGGAAGTTTGTCTCACGTATGATTTCCGATAGAGGAGCTGAGTAGTGAGTGTACAGAAGCTTGCAGGAATCCGATTTCGCGAAATCGTCTATTCTTGTTGTAGACGCTGGCTTTGTGAACTCCACGCCGGATTCTTTCAGAATTTGCTCGACATTGTCGGCCACGAATAGAGCAGGTTCCGGATTCTCTGATATGATTTCCTGTACTTTGCCCACTGCAAACGGACCTTCGATAGTCTTGTTCCATGAATAGTCTGTCGCCATCACTCTGTATGGAGTGTCTTTGTTGATCACCTTTATGTTGAGAAGCGATGTGTTTGGCACTGTGTGCGAAACGATTGCTATTGAGTCAGTCTCTGGGTTGTTGACGTATACGCGGATCATATTGTCGTAGGCACATATGGCCGACGGAGTAGGTGCGTAGTATGTGCCGATATCTTCAACAAGCCAGATTGGCATCTGCGCGCATTGGGCGTAAAGGCTTGCGTCTCCGATCATCGCACCGTCTACTTTCTTGATTCCCTCTTTGCTGACAGCGTTTGCTGCATTTGTGAAGAAATTGTTAGGGCTCTTGTTGTATTTAGACGCGATTGATGGGTCGCCGCCGCCGATAATGTATATGCTGCCGTGCAAAGTGGAGTCTTTTGATTTGTGTCCTTCCATCACCACTTTGGTCTCAAACCTAAATGTGTCCGAAAGGATTTCAAAAGCGGCTGCTGTAGTTATAAGTTTTGTGATAGACGCAGGGATAAGGTTGGTCTTCTTGCGGTATTCTGCCACAATCTCTCCTGTCTCCACGTCTTTGACCAAGATGCCCACACCTGCAGTCAACAGACCTGGGTCGTCAACGAATTTTTTTACTGCAGGATGAAGATCCTGTGCGTTTGCGATTATGTTGATCAGAGAAAATACGAAAAGTAAAAGTTTCTTCATTTTATATATTTTTTATCTCGTAGAGACGCACGGACGTGCGTGTTTAGAAAAATAATACGGGAGGGTTTGAAACCCTCCCCTACAATTTTATGATTTTGGAACAATTCTGCATTTTGCATTTATCATTCCGCATTTGCAAATTAACCTTTGTGTCTTGCCTTAAGTTCTCTTGCCAAATCCTCGATTCTGATGCCCTTGCTTGTAAGCAATACGATAAGATGGTAGATCATATCTGAACACTCGTAGATAAACTGGTCGTTTGTGCCGTTTATGGCCTCTACAATCGCCTCGATTGCCTCTTCACCTACCTTCTTGCACATCTTTGGAGCTCCGCCCTTAAAAAGCTTTGTTGTGTATGATCCCTCTGGCATCTCAGCGTGACGCTTCTCGATGAAGTCCTGAAGCTCAGTCAGGAACGCAAGATCCTTCACGTTCTTCGAACCAAGGAATTGGTTGGCTCCGGTAGTTGAACCCTTTGGAAGAGCCTGGATAAGCACGCTGTCGCCAGCTGCCGACTTTTGGATCTCTGCCACTTCCATTGTGTCGTTGTATTCTCCTGCCAACACATTCTCGTCTGAGCCTGTAGCTGGGTTGTGGAGCATGACTACTTTTGAGCTCTCCATCTTAGAGATTGTCTCCTCTGTCACGAAACCGATGCGTAGCACTTTGCTGTTTCTCTCGTCTTGCACGCAAGCAGGAATCATTGTATTTGCCATATCTTTAGCCTATAAAATATAATCATTGTTTTCCAACGGTAGCAATTTCTCACTGCGTGAAAATCAACCATTGGCTGTTAAAACAACCGTTCCACGGTTGGCCTTGGGCTATCCGTGGAGCGATAAATATTTATTCTGCACTTTTCTTTGTGCTCTTCTTTGCTGCTGTCTTTGTCGACGCTGCTTTTGTAGTTGTCTTAGACGTTGTTTTAGTTGTTCTTGCCTTTTTAGCAGGGGCTTTGTCTGCCTGCTCTGCGATGATCTTACGGCAGTCGTCTATTGTCAACTCCTTGGCATCGGTGCCTTTGGCAATCTTGTAGTTCACACCGTCTCTGGCTATATACGGGCCGAATCTGCCGTTTAGCACTTCGATCTCTACACCATTGTCGTCAAACTTATTGATTACTTTGTTTCTCTGCTCCTCACGTTTAGACTCGATGATCTTGATGCAGTCTTCGTTAGTGACTGCTAGCGGATCATAAGTTTTGGCAAGAGAATATGCCTGGCCTGCATGTTTGATGTATGGACCGAAACGTCCGACCGCAACGACCAATTCTGTATTCTCGTAAGTGCCGACTGTACGAGGAAGCTTGAACAAATCCAAGGCCTCTTCCAGTGTGATTGTCTCAAGGTGCTGGTTTTTACGTAGTGAAGCGAAACGAGGTTTCTCTTCGTCTTCAGTGGCTCCGATCTGTGCGATAGCTCCGAAACGAGCAATCTTGACAAACACGTCCTTGCCGCTTGCTGGGTCAACACCAAGCTTGCGCATGCCGTTCTTTCTCTCGCTGATCTGTGAGGCGTCTTCTACAAGAGGGTGGAAATCGTGATAGAAATCATCGATCATGTTCTCCCACTTCACATTTCCTTCTGCTACCTCGTCAAACTTGTTCTCGATTTTCGCTGTGAAGTTATAGTCGAGAATGTCAGGGAAGTATTCAGTCAGGAATTCGTTTACAACGATTGCCGTGTCTGTAGGCACAAGTTTCTTTCTGTCAGCTCCGAAAGTTTCTGTTTCGGTAGTCGCTGTGATCTCATTGTTCTTAAGAACCAATGTGTGGAAGCTACGTTTCTGACCTTCCAAGTCACGCTTCTCCGCATACTCTTTGTTCTGGATAGTGGAGATTGTTGGCGCGTATGTAGACGGACGTCCAATGCCAAGCTCCTCTAGCTTATGCACGAGTGATGCCTCGCTGTAGCGTGGAGGATGCTGTGTGAATCGTTCCACAGCGTTGATCTCTTTTGGCTGGGAAAGAATCATGCCCTTGTTAAGTGGAGGCAGAATGGATGTGTTCTCGTCTTCTGCGTTCTCCTTGCTCTCCTGGTAAACCTTTAGGAAACCGTCGAACTTGACTACCTCACCGTCAGCAGTAAACTTATATGTGTCGTCTCCACAATCGATGCTTACTGTTGTTCTTTCGATTTCTGCGTCTGCCATCTGAGACGCGATTGTGCGTTTCCAGATAAGATCATATAGTTTTTGAAGGTTGTTGTTGCCTTCTATCGTTTTATTTTCCAAATAAGTAGGGCGGATGGCCTCGTGAGCCTCCTGAGCACCCTTTGCCTTCGCGGTGAAACGTCTTGGCTGAGAGTACTTCTCGCCCATAGATTCGCTGATAGCCTTTTTTGCAGTGTTGATGGCTAAATCGGAAAGATTCACGGAATCGGTACGCATATATGTGATCTGTCCTGCCTCATACAACTGCTGAGCAAGCGACATCGTCATATTTACAGAGAAACCAAGCTTTCGAGCGGCTTCCTGCTGTAGTGTAGACGTGATGAAAGGTGCTGCGGGACCTCTTTTGATAGGCTTCACACTTATGTCCGAAACCTTGAACTGAGCACTCTTACATTTTTCCAAGAAAGCTTTTGCCTCTGCTTCGGTCTTGATTCTCTGAGGAAGTTCCGCTTTTAGTGTAGAGCTTTTGCCCTTGCTGTCTACTATATTAAATATGGCTTGTATTCTGAATGAAGATTCACTGACGAAATTCTGAATCTCTTTTTCTCTGTCTACAATCAGACGTACTGTTACCGACTGCACGCGTCCGGCCGACAATGATGGACGAACTTTTTTCCATAGCACAGGAGAAAGCTCAAAACCAACGATTCTATCCAACACACGTCGCGCTTGCTGCGCAGAAACCAAGTTGTCGTCGATATCGCGTGGGTTTTCGATAGCGTGAAGAATGGCTGTCTTTGTGATTTCGTGGAAAACGATACGTCTTGTGTTCTCCTTCTTTAGTTTGAGCACATTAAACAAGTGCCAAGCGATAGCCTCTCCCTCACGGTCCTCATCGGATGCCAGCCATACGATGTCCGCGTCTTTTGCCTCTTTTATTAAGTCGTCTACCAATTCCTTTTTGTCATCGGGAATCTCGTAAAGTGGTTCGTAGTTGTTGTCAAGATTGATTGACATCCCACTTTTCTTAAGGTCGCGAATATGTCCGTAACTCGATTTTACGACGTATTCTTTCCCTAGAAATTTCCCAATTGTCTTTGCTTTCGCTGGAGACTCTACTATGACTAAATTCTTGTGCATTTTACGTACCAAAAAATTCTTTTTTGCAAAGAAAGATAAAAAATCTATCAAATACTCATATTTTTGCGTTTTCTTTGGCATATTTTTGAAAACTTGTTGAATGATATGATTGAAATTGGAAAAATCCGTGGGCTTATGGCGGAACGTGGTGCCGCTGCTATAGTGGTGGGCGACAGTGATCCTCATTTTAGCGAATATCCGGCTGATTGTTTCTGCTTGCGCTCTTTTTTGAGTGGTTTCGACGGTTCAAACGGCACTCTTGTTGTCACTAATGATGACGCTGCTCTTTGGACTGATTCAAGATATTATCTTCAGGCGGCAGAACAGTTGAAACCTGCTGGAATAAGAATGGTGAAGCAGGAGTGTGAGGCTTCAATACCTGAGTTCCTTTCATCTGTTTTGAAGAATGGCGATGTGATTGCCCTTAATCCATGGAACACGTCTCTGTCGGAAGAAAAAGAATTTATGAATGTTGGGGCAATCCCTTGTGGTTGCCCAGATGATGGATTTTCCAATAAAGTCGTGAAGATTTCCTACGACGAAGATTTATATGAATCGTTATGGTTTGGCTGCAGACCGAAGATGTCTGATGCAAAACTGTTTGTCCATGCGGAGAAGTATTCAGGAGAATCAGTGAAATCAAAGATTGGTAAATGCCGTGAGTTTATGAGATCGGAAAACGCTGACGCGATGCTCGTGTCGACGCTGGATGAAATTGCCTGGGTCACTAATCTCCGTGGTGCGGATTCATTGTGCACGCCAATTTTCTATTCATATTTAATTATAGAAAAAGATAGTTCGACACTCTTTGTGGATGTCGAAAAAATGACGGATGAGGTAGAACTATATTTAAGTGCGAATGGCATAAACGTAGCTTCATATTCGGCATTCGCACAGTATTTGCGTGAAGATTTGAAAGGCGTTGCTGTGCTGGTTGAAAATGCAAAATGCAACGTCGCCACGTCCCGACTTTTGAGCGATACCATTGCGTCAAAGCATAGGTATATTGAAAGACAGAAGGCTGTGAAGAACAGCGTCCAGCTTGAGTGTGAAAGACGGATAATGATAGACGATGGCGTAGCATTAGTACGTCTTTTGATGTGGTTGGAAAAGAACCGAAACAACAAGTTGCGCGAGACAGATGTGGCAGACAAGATATCCGAGTTGAGAAAAAATTCCAAAGAGTATGTATGTGAGAGTTTTGACACGATCGCTGGTTTTGCTGATCACGGAGCCATCGTACATTATTCGGCAGAGAAGGGCAGAGATTATGAACTGACTCCAAACAATATCATTCTGATAGATACTGGCGGAAATTATCTCGGTGGCACAA
This sequence comes from Paludibacteraceae bacterium, assembly GCA_024401565.1. Classification (GTDB taxonomy): domain Bacteria; phylum Bacteroidota; class Bacteroidia; order Bacteroidales; family Paludibacteraceae; genus UBA1723. The sequence goes on along the minus strand of JAKSKU010000001.1, from coordinate 29,639 downwards.
CTGATATAACACGCACCGTCAGCTTAACAGATGCACCGTCAGCAGAACAGAAAAGAGACTACACTTTAGTGCTAAAAGGCCATATTGCATTGCAGATGGCTAAATTTCCAGTTGGAACGGCTGGTTTTCAGTTGGATACATTGGCACGCCAATATTTGTGGCAGTCTGGGCTTAACTATGGCCATGGCACAGGACACGGAGTCGGCCATTTCCTTGGAGTGCATGAAGGGCCACAGTCGATGAGTAAGAAAAGTTCGGATTTCGAATTAGAGGAAGGCATGTTCATAACTGATGAACCAGGACTTTACAGAACAGGGAAGTGGGGCATACGAATTGAAAATATGCTTGCGGTAAAGAGAGCTGAAACAACTGATTTTGGCCAGTTTATGGAATTTGAAACACTCACGTTATGTCCGTACGACCGCAAGCTGATTGATGTTACGATGCTTACTTCAGATGAGAAAAAGTGGATTAACGGATACCATGCAAGTGTCATAAAAAAAATAAAAAAATTTTTGAATGTTGAAGAAATTGCATGGCTTGAAGTACAAACTAAAGAGTTTATTTAGTACATTTGCCAAAATTTAAAAAGTAAATCAGGAAATGAAAAGATATTTTTTATCCCTATTGGCGATCATTTGCGTTATGACGTCATTTGCGGCAAAGGTGGCTCCAGCGTCGAATGACAAAGGCTATCGTATTGAGGTTAAGATGTCTGATATCAAAGATACATCCAATGTGTTTTTGGCATTCTATTATAACGGAAAGACTTATTCCAAGGATACTGCGAAGTTTGACGGAAAGGGAACTGCGGTGTTCCGTGGAGATAAGAAGTTGGACGAAGGTATGTATATCGTCTACTTCAAGCAGGACAAGTTCTTTGATTTGATGGTTGGTAAAGACCAGAACATAAAATTGAAGGGAGACACAACAGATTTGATGCCTGTTGTAAGTGCGGGTGCAGAGTCGATCATGTTCTCGAAACTAGTAAAGTTTATGTCCGACAAGAACAAAGAACGTCATGATTTGGTTGAAAACAAAAAAGCAGGAAAGATTGACTCGGTTGCGTTCGAAGCAAAGTTGAAGAAACTTTCCGACGAGGTAGAGTCGTTCCAGCAAAAAGAAATTGAGACAAACAAAGGAACATTCTATTCTGAATTTGTAAAAGGAACAATATCTGTTGAGATACCGGATTTTGCAGAGTTGCCAGACACAGCAAGACCGATGGCGAGATATCAGTATACAAAAAATCATTTCTTCGATAATATCAATTTGTCGGATCCTCGATTCTTGAGAACACCTTATTTCCCTGGCAAGGTGGATAATTACATGACAAGATTGATCCCAGTCCCAGATTCATTGTTTGCTGCTGCTGACGTTTTGATCGAGAAGAGCCGAGGTAATGATGAGACATACCAGACAATGCTTAGCAAGATGATGAACTACGGATTGAAAAGCAATATGATGGGTATGGATAAGATGTGGTTCCAGATCGCTGAGAAATACTATTTGGCAGGTCAGGCGCCATGGGCAGATTCGTCATGGATAGAAGACTTGAAGGCAGAGTGCAAGAAAGTGTGCTACAACATGATCGGCATGCAGGCAAAGAACTTGAAGATGTTGCGTCAGGACTCATCAAGAATCCAGTTGAGAGATTTGCGTCCTGAAAATGGCAAGAACGAATTTGTCCTAGTGTATTTCTTTGAGCCAAGCTGCGGACACTGTAAGAAGATCACACCAGTATTGCACGACTCTGTGTATGTGAAGTATAAGGACAAAGGATTTGAAGTGTTCTGCTGCTACACACAGACAGACAAGAAAGAGTGGGTGGACTTCTTGAACAAGCACAACTTGCATGATTGGGTCAATGTATGGGATCCAAACAGAGAGTCTTATTTCTGGGAGTTCTATGATGCGACTGTGACACCAGGCGTATACTTGCTTAACAAAGAAAGAAAGATTGTTGCAAAGAAGATAAGTACTGAATCTCTAGCCCAAATTTTGGAGGAGGAGTTGGTGAAACGCAAAGAGAAAGAGAATAAAAAATAGCAAAAAAGTGGTTTGCCAACATAAAAATGGCGGTTTTGAACCTAATTTATCAACTTTTTTGCAATAAATTCGAAAAAGTGTTTTGCAAGAAATAAAGTTTATCTATTTTTGCCAACCATACAATATGGGCGAACCCAAATAGAAAGAAGAGGTAAGTCTAGAAGTATGAAAAATTAAATTGAAATAAAATTAGTAAATTATCTTATACTCGAAAGGTACTATGAAACACTTAAAGCTTTTTACACCGGTCACAGCGCTGATGATCTTAGGAGCTTTGACCACTTCATGTGGTAAGAAGTCCTTGAAAGATTCACAGGAGTCGAATGTAACTGGATGGAAGTACAACGACAAGGAGAACGGCGGTTACCAGGTAACCATCGGTTATGAACAGGATACACCTACTGGTATGACATTCATCCAGGGTGGTACTTTCTCAATGGGTCGTGTTATTGAAGATGTATTGGGAGATTGGAATAATATTCCACGTCGTGTCACTGTAGCTTCGTTCTACATGGACAAATATGAGATTGCCAATGTAAACTGGCGTGAGTATTTGTATTGGATGTCAAACGTATTCCACAATACACCAGAGTTGGTTGACAAATGTCGTCCTGACACTTTGGTATGGCGTGAGGAGTTGTCTTACAACGAGCCATATTTGGAGTACTACTTCACACACGTGTCATACAACTATTATCCAGTTGTTGGTGTGTCTTGGGAGCAGGCTGCTGATTTCTGTATTTGGCGTTCGGATCGTGTAAACGAGAGAAGAATGGTTGAGGCAGGAACAATTCAGTATCCAGACTTCCAGGCATTGAAGGGAAATACAGATGCTAATGATATTGCTCAGAATCAGGTGTTCAGCACAGACAAATACTTGATGAAGAGTGATTTCAAGCCAACTGAAGGAAAGAAGAGTTTGAAGGATGTATATGGTAACGCTAGAAAGACTAACATGTCTGATGGTATCCTTCTTCCTAAGTATCGTCTCCCAACCGAGGCTGAGTGGGAGTACGCAGCATATGGTATTCTTTCTGTAGAGGGTGAGGAAAACTACGAGGAGAAGAAGATTTATCCTTGGTACGGACACCAGATGCGTAACCCAGGTAAGGATAACAAGAAGAATCGTGGACAGATGTACGCTAACTTCGTAAGAGGTCGTGGTGACTACATGGGTATTGGTGGTAACTTGAATGACCACGCTACTATCACTGCTCCAGTTGATGCATTCTGGCCAAATGAGTTCGGTCTATACAACATGGCAGGTAATGTAAACGAGTGGGTACTTGATGTATATCGTGTTTTGACATCTGATGATGAGCAGGAGTACAACCCATTCCGTGGTAATATGTATGTAAGCCCTGTAATGCAGGAGACAACTCTTGAGGACGGTACTTCAGCAAGAGTTCCTCAGATCGATAGCCTTGGTCGTGTTATCTTTGCTATCCCTGCTGACAAGGAGACAGAGTTGGACAAGTACGCTCGTCTTGATGTAAGAAACTACAAGGATGGTGATGGCCAGAGCGCTCTTGATAGAAATCAGTGGGTTGCAGTAGTTGATCCAGATATCGCTACTAAGAAGTTGTATGACCCAGATTTCGGAACTGCAGTTTCTAAGTTGACATCTAACATCTCTAATACTACTCGTGTATACAAGGGTGGTTCTTGGAAAGACCGTTCTTACTGGTTGAATCCAGCTCAGAGACGTTATCTTGATCAAACTAAGTCTCGCAGCGACCTAGGATTCCGTTGTGCAATGAGTAAGGTAGGTCCTGAGGATGACAACAGATAAACAATAAGTTTATGAAATATAAAAACGGAGCTTTCAACTTGTTGGAGGCTTCGTTTTTTGTTAATTGACAATACAAAATGGATATCAAGTCTATATATTCACTTTTCATCCAATGTGAAGGAGTGTCTACTGATAGTAGAAAGTGTCAGACAAACTCTATGTTTGTCGCTTTGAAAGGAGACAATTTCGATGGTAATGTTTTCGTTGAAAAGGCGATAGAGTCGGGATGTAAGTTTGCTCTTACAAGCGATGAGTGTCGTGCCAACAACAAGACGATTTTCTTTGTCCCTGACACATTGGTGGCACTTCAGCAACTTGCTTCTTATCATCGTCAGCAGATGAATGCTACAGTTGTCGCAATCACTGGAACCAATGGTAAGACAACTACTAAAGAGCTAGTCTCTGCTGTTATGAAGGCTAAATATGGTGATGATGTCATCAACACAGAAGGAAACCTAAACAACCATATCGGTGTCCCTTTGACTCTACTTCGAATTAAGTCTCATCACAAGTATGCAATAGTTGAGATGGGAGCTAACCATCCGGGTGAGATCAAAACTTTAGCTGATATAGCGTTGCCTGATTTTGGTTTGATAACTAATGTCGGAACCGCTCACATTCTTGGCTTCGGTTCTTTCGAAGGTGTTATAAAGACAAAGTGCGAGTTGTATGACAATCTAAAAAAGAATAATGGAGTGATATTTGTTAATGGTGCCAACCAGAATATCTATCCGAAATCGGAGGGTGCGAATCGTATTGTTTATGGAGTTGATGGTTCTGCGGTGAATGCTACCGTTGAGTCGGCTGATCCATTTTTAAAGGTAAAGTTTTCAGATGGCACTGTGGCGCAGACTAACCTTATCGGGGCATATAATCTGGAAAATGTCATGGCTGCCGCTTGTGTCGGTCAGAAATTTGGCGTTGAAATGTGTGACATCGCGTCGGCATTGGAAAATTATAAACCGTCTAACAACCGATCTCAGTTTATTCCAACAGCGTCAAACAAACTTATTGTAGATGCTTATAACGCTAACCCTACAAGCATGAAGGCGGCTCTAGATAACTTTTTCTCATTGAAGAGTGATTCTGAAAAAGCACTTGTGTTGGGTGATATGCTTGAACTTGGTGCTGATTCTGAATCAGAACACAAGAAGATTGTGGATATGATTGCAGCGTCTGGAATAAATAAAGTGATGCTGGTGGGCCAGAATTTTGCTACAGTTGCAAAGGAAGGAATGTCTACATATAAGAATGTGGATGAATTGATATCCGTATTGGCTGATCATAAACTTAATGGATGCCTTGCCTTGATTAAAGGCTCTAACAGCATGAAACTTACTAAAGTTGTAGAATATCTATAATGAAGACATTTGTATTGTTTTTGGTTTTTGTGGCTTTTTGCGCTGCTTATCTTGTCTTCTATAATGTCCGAAAAAAGAAGAGAGACGCTGAGGAAGCTGAACGAAAATCTGAATTGTCAGAAGAAGAAAAAAAGGCAGAAGAGGAGGCCGCAAAACAGATGGAAGAAGATTCTGAATGTTGTGGTCAGCATGAAGTATGCGAAAAGACGAACCTTATCAACACAAAACTCACTGCGGAGTATTATGACGATGAGGAACTTGATGTTCTTGCCGGTAGAGACCCTAAAGATTATACAGAGGGAGAACTGGCTGAACTTCGTCATGTCTTTGAGACTCTTAAAGAGTATGATGTTGCGGGTTGGTTGCGCAGCACACAACTGAGAAATATTGAATTGCCTGAAGATATTAAAGAAGAGGCACTACTTATTGTAAGCGATTTAAGAGACAGAGAAAATGCTAAGTAAGTTTTTTTATTTGTCATTCTTCTATATTTATTTCATGATGTGCTTCATCTTGGAGCGCATCTTGTTTGCTTTATTCAATTATAGTAATACATTCAGAGACGGAATAACCGAGCCGATTAAGTCGTTTGTTCACGGATTCTCTATGGATTTGTCGGCTGCAGGATATTTTATGATCCCGTTTTTGGTGTCTGCTATTGTTTTTTCTTTTTGGAAAAATAAAAAAGCAGAGTTCAATACATATAAAGTTATAGGAATAGTGTTGTCGTTGATGACAGCCTTTTTCTGCGTTTTGGATATCCTACTTTATCCTGCTTGGGGATTTCGTTTGGATGCGACGCCGTTCTTCTATATGCAGTCGCCCACAGCAGCTCTTGCAAGTGGAACGACATCGGATTATTTAATCTATGGGTCGACGTTGGTTATCCTTGCGTCGGCATTAGTCTTTGGATTTATACGATTGTTGGCAAAAGTAAATGAACTTACTAAGAAAGAATCGATTTCAAGGTTCGACGGAATTGGATTTAATCTGATTCCGACATTGCTTTGTGTAGGTTTGGTGGTGCTCGCAATCCGTGGAGGAGTGGGAGTGTCGACAATGAATCCTGGAAGAGTTTATTTCAGCGATAATGTCTATTTCAATCATCTTGCTCTTAATCTGAATTGGAATTTGATGTATTCACTTCAAAAGACTGATGATTTTTCGGAATATTATACCATGTCCGACGACGATGCACAACGAATCTACGATGAAAAACTGGCACCGTCGAAATTGTCTCCTGTCTACGTGGATACACTTCTTAATACGAAGAGACCGAATATTCTTCTTTTTATTATGGAAAGTTTTGGCGGAACTGCCTGCAGACTTACAGGTGGCGAAGATGCGATGCCAAATCTTTGCAAGTTTGCTGAGAATGGAATTGTTTTCAATCGCTGTTATGCCAATAGCTTCCGTACAGATCGCGGCTTGGCTTGTATACTAGCCTCTTATCCAGGTATGCCTACAACGTCGTTGATGAAGATGACGAACAAGAGCCAGAATGTAAAGAAATTGCCGACTGCCTTGAAGGAAGCAGGCTATAAGAATACGTTTTATTACGGTGGAGATATCAATTTCACCAATATGAACTCGTTTTTGGTGATGTCTGGATATGAAAAAATCATTTGCGACGCGAATTTTACCAAAGATCAGAAGCAGTCAAAGTGGGGAGCATACGATCATGTTTTGTTTGACTATGTGGCTAATGATTTCGAGAAGGAAGAATTCGAAGATGGATTCTTCTGCACCGTCTTATCTTCAAGTAGCCATGAGCCATTTGAAGTGCCATATAAGCATCATGAAGATAAGTATTTGAACTCAGTGATGTATTCAGATAGTTGTCTTGGCTCATTCTTAGAAAGATTCCGTGAAACAAAGTATTGGGATAATACATTGATCATTATTTTGCCTGATCATTCTACGGCTTTCGTTGGAGGATTGGCAAACTCAGATTCCTTACGTTATCGCATTCCGATGGTGTGGGGTGGAGGTGCTGTTAGGAAGCATGTCGACGTGGATAAAATTTGTTCACAAATCGATTTGTCGGCAACTTTACTTAGCCAATTAGGCATAAATCATGATGATTTTATGTTTAGTAAGGATGCTTTTGACAATAATTCGCCAGAATTTGCTATTTTTGCATTCAACAATGGTTTTGGAATCATTGAGAAAGAAGGTTTCGCATCTTACGACTACGATTCTCAGAAAGAAATCACGTCGGCGAATGCGGAATTAATAGAGAGAGGTAAATCATTTATTCAAACAGTTTATAGAGATTTTGAAAGGAGGTGATATATGATGACTTTTGATGGTGTCGTCTACGGCCCTGTCCAAAGCAGACGATTAGGGTTATCGTTAGGCATAAACCTTTTGCCTACAGAGAATAAAGTATGCTCATTCGAGTGTGTCTACTGTGAATGTGGATTCACAAAGAAAGGAGTGACTGCAAAATTCCCGTCTTTCCAGAAAGTGGAAGAGGAGATGACTACTTGTTTGCGAAATTTGAACGCAGAAGGAAAACAGCTTGATGTTATAACTTTTGCAGGAAATGGAGAGCCTACACTCTATCCTCATTTTGAGAAAGTGATAGATTTGACGATACGATTGCGAGATCAGTTTCATCCGAATTCAAAGATTTCAGTTTTGACAAATGCCACAAGATTGTCGAATGAGTCTGTGGTAAGAGCATTGAAGAAAGTCGACAATAATATACTAAAGATCGATTCTGCCATCAATTCCACTGCAAAACTGATAGATGTGCCTGTAGATTCGCATTATGATGTGAACACAGTGATTGAGCAGATGTCTCAATTCAATGGAGAATTCATCCTTCAGACAATGTTTCTTCGCGGAACTGTAGAAGGAAATGTGATCGACAACACTACAGAGGAGGAAGTGAACGCTTGGTATGAGGCAGTTGAAAGAATGTCGCCAAAGCAGATAATGATTTATTCAATAGATCGTGAGACACCATACAAAGAGTTGGAAAAGGTAAGTCACGAAGAACTGGAAAAGATAGCGGATCCTTTGAGAAAAAAAGGATTTGATGTCATGTCAGCTTAAAAAGAAAAGTTTAAATCATTAAAAATCCGCATTTTTTTCATATAAATAAGGTAATGAAAGAAAAAATGATTAAATTTGCGGGCAAAATAAAAACGTAACATTTAAAAATTATGATCATTGTTCAAATCAAGGAAGGCGAGAACATCGAAAAAGCCTTGAAGAAGTTTAAGAGAAAGTTTGAGAAAACTGGTGTTGTTAAAGAGTTGAGAAACCGCCAGCAGTTTACAAAGCCATCAGTGCTAAAGCGTCAGCAGAAGATTCACGCAATCTACGTACAGGCACAGTATGGAAACGAAGATTAATCTTTCGTGGACAGATTGATTGAAAACTTCAAACAATATATAAGGTATGAGAAGAATTATTCTTCTCATACCTTTATTGCTTATGAGAACGACCTTAACCAGTTTTCTGCCTTTTTGCTTGAGACCTACGGCAACCTAGATATAACAGAAGTCACGCACAAACACATAAGAAGTTGGATATATGAGTTGCGTCAGAATGAGAAAGCGACGAGTGTAAACCGTAAGATTTCTACCTTGAGATCCTTCTTCAAATTTTGCAAAAGGACAACGCCTGGCTTAAAATCTCCGATGATTTCCATACGCGCTTTGAAGCAAGAAAAGCGTCTTCCTATGTTTTTAAAAATAAATGAAGTCGAAAAAATACTTGCAAATGACATAAATTTTTCAGTGTATGAAAATTTTCGCGATTTTTTGATGATTGAAACGTTTTATTCATTAGGTTTGCGTTTGTCAGAGTTGATAAACGTAAAAGAAACCGATTTCGACTTTGCCAGAAAGGTCGTCACGATACTTGGAAAGCGTAACAAGCAGAGGGCGATTCCGCTTGGAGAAAAGTACATTGATTTGGCTAAACAGTATTTGAAGCTAAAACAAGAGACTTTTGAGGGCGGAGCAGAAAAGAATCTATTTGTATCGGGTAAAGGAGAGGCTTTGAAGCCTCGAAAGGTTTATTCGATCATACATAAAAGGATTTCTGAAGTAAGCACGATAGCGAAAAGAAGTCCGCACGTATTAAGACACACATTTGCGACTGTGATGCTCAATAACGGAGCGGAGATAGAATCGGTAAAAGAACTTTTGGGCCATTCAAATCTGGCAGCGACACAGGTCTATACGCATACGACCTTTGAGCAGATGAAAAAGATTTATAAACTAGCTCATCCAAGAGCACAAAAAGAAAAATGATATGAACGTTAATTTTCAGACAATCCACTTCGATGCAAAGGCAGAGTTGGAGTCATTCGTACAGAAGAAGGTAGTAAAGTTGGAGCAGTATTCTGATGAAATCACAAATGTAGATATCGCAATGAAGGTGGTTAAGCCAGAGGTTGCCAACAATAAGGAAGTTTTGTTGAAGGTGTTGATGCCTAATAATGAATTGGTTGTGACAAAGACAGCAGATACTTTTGAGGAGGCATTTGACAATGCTATGGACTCAATGATTCGCTCAATTCAGAAGGCAAAGGAAAAAAATAGAAATTAATTGTCTTTTTTCTTTGCAGATTAAATAAAAGTTTCTACTTTTGCAGTCGTTAATCGAAAACAAGCGGTTGACGACTCTTTTTAAGCCTCTTTAGCTCAGTTGGCCAGAGCACGTGATTTGTAATCTCGGGGTCGTTGGTTCGAATCCGACAAGAGGCTCAAAAGTGAGGGTGTGTACCAGAGTGGCCAAATGGGGCAGACTGTAAATCTGCTGGCTCTGCCTTCGGTGGTTCGAATCCATCCGCACCCACTACTATGAACTACAGCGGTTGACAACTGATGAGTAGTTTGCCAATGTAGCTCAGCGGTAGAGCACTTCCTTGGTAAGGAAGAGGTCACGGGTTCAAGTCCCGTCATCGGCTCAAGAATTAATTAAAAATAAACAATATAATTATGGCAAAAGAACAATTTGATCGTTCGAAACCGCACGTAAATATCGGTACTATTGGTCACGTAGACCATGGTAAGACTACTCTTACAGCTGCTATCACAACAGTATTGGCTAAGAAGGGTCTTTCAGAGTTGAGATCTTTTGATTCAATCGATAACGCTCCAGAGGAGAAAGAGCGTGGTATTACTATCAACACTGCACACGTTGAGTATCAGACTGCTAACCGTCACTACGCACACGTTGACTGTCCAGGTCACGCTGACTACGTAAAGAACATGGTTACTGGTGCTGCTCAGATGGACGGTGCTATCATCGTAGTTGCTGCAACTGATGGTCCTATGCCTCAGACTCGTGAGCACATCCTTTTGGCTCGTCAGGTAAACGTACCAAGACTTGTTGTATTCATGAACAAGTGTGATATGGTTGACGATAAGGAGATGCTTGAGCTAGTTGAGATGGAGATGCGTGAGCTTCTTTCATTCTACGAGTTCGACGGTGACAACACTCCATTCATTCAGGGTTCTGCACTAGGTGCACTTAACGGTGTTCCTGAGTGGGAGGAGAAGGTAATGGAGCTTATGGATGCAGTAGATACATGGATCGAGCTTCCTAAGCGTGACGTTGATAAGCCATTCTTGATGCCAGTTGAGGACGTATTCTCAATCACAGGTCGTGGTACAGTTGCTACAGGTCGTGTTGAGACAGGTATCGTTCACGTTGGTGATCCAGTTGAGATCATCGGTCTTGGTGCTGAGAAGTTGACTTCAACAATTACAGGTGTTGAGATGTTCCGTAAGCTTCTTGATCAGGGAGAGGCTGGTGACAACGTAGGTTTGTTGCTTCGTGGTATCGATAAGGATCAGATCAAGAGAGGTATGGTAATCTGTAAGCCAGGTTCTGTAACTCCTCACTCTGAGTTCAAGGCTTCAGTTTATATCTTGAAGAAAGAGGAAGGTGGTCGTCACACTCCATTCCACAACAAGTACCGTCCTCAGTTCTACATCCGTACATTGGACGTAACTGGTGAGATCTCTCTACCAGAAGGAACTGAAATGGTTATGCCAGGTGATAACTTGGAGATCACAGTTAAGTTGATCAACCCAGTTGCATGTTCTGAGGGACTTCGTTTCGCTATCCGTGAGGGTGGTAGAACAGTAGGTTCAGGTCAGATCACAGCAATTCTTGACTAATAAAATTGTCCTCTTGCTTCGGCAAGAGGGCTCTTATACGGAATTAGCTCAGTTGGTAGAGCACTGGTCTCCAAAACCAGGTGTCGGGAGTTCGAGCCTCTCATTCCGTGCAAAAAAAGATTAAGATGAAATTAGTAAATTATCTTGGAGAATCTAAAGACGAGCTTGTTAATAAAGTTTCGTGGCCTACCTTGTCTGAGGTGACCTCAAGCGCAGTAGTTGTTTTAGTTGCTTCCCTATTTGTTGCTGCGGTCGTTTGGATTATGGATTCTTGCTTCGACAACTTGATGGGTCTTATCTACAAAAATTTGTAATCATTATCTTTCATAAGTTTTACCATGGCTGAAATCGAAAAGAAATGGTATGTTTTACGTGCCATCAGTGGAAAAGAAAAGTCAGTACGTGATTATCTTGAAAAAGAGATCAAGAACACTAATCTTGGAAAGTACGTTTCACAGGTTGTGGTTCCAACTGAGAAAGTAATGGGTGCGAAGAAGAAGATAATCGAAAGAATGTATCTTCCTGGATATGTTTTAGTAGAAGCTGCTTTAGTTGGTGAGGTACCTCATACACTTAGCAACACTCCTAATGTTATCGGTTTTTTGACTGATAATCCTAAGAAAAGAGATGAGTATGTTTCGCTACGTCAGAGTGAAGTGAACCGAATTCTTTCAAAAATGGAAGAGGTTCCAGACTTTGGTAACGAGGCTTCTTATGACTTTATCATAGGAGAGAGTGTGAAAGTGAATGATGGCCCTTTTACTGGTTTTAGCGGTACCATCGAAGAGGTGAATGCTGAAAGGCAGAAACTGAAAGTAATGGTTAAGATCTTCGGACGTAAGACTCCGTTGGAACTTGACTTTTCACAAGTGGAGAAAGAATAATCTTGTGATTGTTCTTAATTAAATAAATAAAAAAACAATGGCTAAAGAAGTTGCTGGACTTATCAAATTGCAGATTAAGGGTGGCGCAGCTAATCCATCACCACCAGTAGGACCTGCTCTAGGTTCTAAGGGTATTAACATTATGGATTTCTGTAAGCAGTTTAATGCTAGAACTCAGGATAAAGCTGGAAAGGTTTTACCTGTTGTTATCACTTACTATGCTGATAAGTCTTTTGATTTTGTAATCAAGACTCCTCCAGTAGCAATTCAGTTGAAGGAGTTGACTAAGCAAAAGAGTGGATCTGCTGAGCCAAACAGAAAGAAGATAGCTGAGATCACTTGGGATCAGGTGAAGGTTATCGCAGAAGACAAGATGAAAGACTTAAATTGTTTTACTGTGGAGTCGGCTATGTCTATGGTTGCTGGTACAGCTAGAAGTATGGGTATTTCAGTAAAGGGAGATTTTCCCGGTAATAATTAATCTTCTATCAAATGAGTAAACTTACAAAAAATCAAAAGTTAGCTGCAGAGAAGATTGAAGAAGGAAAATCTTACTCTCTAAAGGAGGCTTCTGCTTTAGTAAAGGAGATCACTACAACTAAGTTTGATGCTTCAGTTGATATTGATGTTCGCCTAGGTGTTGACCCTCGTAAGGCTAACCAGATGGTTAGAGGCGTTGTGTCATTGCCAAATGGTACAGGAAAGCAGACAAGAGTACTCGTATTGTGTACATCAGATGTTGAAGCTGCAGCTAAAGAGGCTGGTGCTGATTACGTTGGTCTTGACGAGTATATCGAGAAGATCAAGGGTGGTTGGACAGATTTCGACGTTATGATCACAATGCCTTCTATCATGGGTAAAATTGGTGCTCTAGGACGTGTGCTAGGACCTCGTGGTTTGATGCCAAACCCTAAGAGTGGTACAGTTACTAATGAAGTTGCAAAGGCAGTTAAAGAAGTAAAGCAAGGAAAGATCGATTTCAAGGTTGATAAGTTTGGTATCGTCCACACTTCAATCGGTAAGGTTTCTTTCACTCCAGATCAGATCTTCGGAAATGCGAAGGAGTTCATGGCTACTATCATGAAGTTGAAGCCATCTTCAGCTAAGGGAACTTACGTGAAGAGCATCTATCTTTCAAGCACAATGAGTTTGGGTATCAAGGTTGATCCTAGAACAATTGATGAAATTTAATATTAAGATCAGACATGAAGAAGGAAGATAAAGTAGCTGTTATTGAGCAGTTGTCGAATACTCTATCTGAGTATAGTCACTTTTATGTTGCTGATGCGTCGGATCTTAATGCAGAGCAGACAAGCGCACTTCGTCGTGCATGTTTCGAGCAGCAGATCAAGTTGATCGTTGTTAAGAACACATTGATGAAGAAGGCTCTTGATCAGAAGGACACTGATTTCACTCAGTTGTATTCATCTCTTAAGGGATCATCTGCTATTATGTTTACTAACACTGGTAATGCACCAGCTAAGTTGATCAAGGATTTCTCATCAAAGAATCCTTTGAAGAAGCCTGTTTTGAAGGGCGCTTACGTAGAGGAGAGCTTCTACGGTGCTGATCAGCTAGAGGCTTTGGTAAGCATCAAGAGCAAGAACGAACTTATTGGCGACGTTATCGCTTTGTTGCAGTCTCCTGCGAAGAATGTTATTTCTTCTTTGCAGTCAGGTGCAAACACATTGCATGGTGTTCTTAAGACACTTGCAGAGAAATAATTATTTAATTCAAACAATCTAAAAAAAGAAATAAAATGGCAGATTTGAAAGCATTTGCAGAACAGTTGGTTAACTTGACAGTTAAGGAAGTAAACGAGTTGGCTGAGATCTTGAAGAACGAGTACGGTATCGAGCCAGCTGCAGCTGCAGTAGCAGTAGCAGCAGGTCCTGCAGCAGGTGCTGCAGCAGCTGAGGAGAAGTCTTCATTCGACGTAGTATTGAAGTCAGCTGGAGCTAACAAGCTTCAGGTTGTAAAGGCTGTTAAGGAGGCTTGTGGTCTTGGTCTAAAGGAGGCTAAGGATATCGTAGACGGTGCTCCTGCTACAGTTAAGGAAGGCGTTGCTAAGGACGAGGCTGAGTCATTGAAGAAGACTCTTGAAGAGGCTGGTGCTGAAGTTGAGCTTAAGTAATATCGCCTGATTTCAGGTTTATAGTTTAGAACCACGGAGGTGTGGTTCTAAACTTTTTTGTGTCTTAACAATTTTACTTCATTAAAACATCAGCAAAATGTCTCAACAGTTAAATAATAAGAGGGTTAGCTTCGCATCTGTTAAAAACCAGATGGAATATCCTGATTTCCTTGAGGTTCAGTTGAAGTCCTTCAAGGAGTTTTTCCAGATTGATACTCCACCTGAGCAGAGAAAGAATGAGGGAATGTACAGGGTATTCTCTGAGAATTTTCCTATTGCAGACACTCGTAATAACTTCGTATTAGAGTTTTTGGATTATTATATTGATCCATGTAAATATAGTATTGACGAATGTATTGAGCGCGGACTTACATACAACGTGCCTTTGAAGGCTAAGTTGAAATTGTATTGTACAGATCCTGAGCACGAAGATTTTGAGACTATTATTCAAGATGTTTATCTTGGAAATATTCCGTACATGACGGAGAAGGGCACTTTCGTTATCAATGGTGCTGAGCGCGTTGTCGTGTCTCAGTTGCACAGATCTCCAGGTGTTTTCTTCGGTCAGAGCATGCATGCTAATGGTACTAAGTTGTATTCTGCTCGTATCATTCCTTTCAAGGGTTCTTGGATTGAGTTTGCTACAGACATCAACAATGTGATGTATGCTTATATCGACCGTAAGAAGAAGTTGCCTGTGACTACTTTGTTGCGTGCGATCGGTTACGAAAGCGATAAGGATATTCTTGAAATTTTCGGGCTTGCTGAGGAGGTTGAAGTAAAACAAAAGAGTATTAACAAAGTCGTAGGTAGAAAACTTGCTGCTCGTGTTTTGAAGGCATGGACAGAGGATTTCGTGGATGAGGATACTGGTGAGGTTATCTCTGTTGAGAGAAACAAGGTCCTTATCGAGCGTGAGACTATTCTTGAGGAAGAGCACATCGATGCTATTCTTGAGTCTGGCGCTACTACAATTCTATTGCATAAAGAGGATGTCTCTACATCTGACTATAGTATCATCTTCAACACATTGCAGAAGGATGACACTAACTCAGAGAAGGAGGCTGTCAATTATATTTATCGTCAGTTGCGTAATGCTGAGCCTGCTGACGATGCCGCTGCTCGCGAAATCATCCAGAATTTGTTCTTCTCTGAAAAGAGATATGATTTGGGTGACGTGGGCCGTTACAGAATTAACAAGAAGCTTGACCTTACTATCGACCCTACTATCAAGGTGTTGACAAAAGAGGATATCATTGAGATCATCAAGTATCTAATTGAGCTTATTAATTCAAAGGCTGAGGTTGATGATATCGACCACTTGAGCAACAGACGTGTACGTACTGTAGGTGAGCAGCTTTACAACCAGTTTGGTGTTGGTCTTGCTCGTATGGCTCGTACAATCCGTGAGAGAATGAACGTTCGTGATAACGAGGTGTTTACTCCAATTGATTTGATCAATGCTAAAACTATTACTTCTGTAATCAATAGCTTCTTTGGAACTAACGCCCTTTCTCAGTTCATGGATCAGACTAACCCGTTGGCTGAGATCACTCACAAGCGTCGTTTGTCTGCCCTAGGTCCTGGAGGTTTGTCTCGTGATAGAGCCGGATTTGAGGTTCGTGACGTACACTACACTCATTACGGTCGTCTATGTCCAATTGAGACTCCGGAAGGTCCAAATATCGGTTTGATTTCGTCTTTGTGTGTACACGCTAAGATTAATGATCTAGGATTCATCGCAACTCCTTACCGTAAGATTAACAATGGTAAGGCGGATATGTCAGAGACAGGTATCGAATACTTGACTGCTGAGGAAGAGGAAGGAAAGATCATCGGTCAGGGTAACGCTCAGATCGACGATGATGGTAATTTCTTGACAGACAAGGTTAAGGCTCGTCGTCAGGGTGACTTCCCAGTTGTGGATCCAACCGAGCTTGAGTTGATGGATATCGCTCCAAACCAGATCGCGTCAATCGCTGCATCTTTGATTCCGTTTATTGAGCATGATGACGCCAACCGTGCGTTGATGGGATCTAACATGATGCGCCAGGCTGTTCCATTGCTAACTACTGAGTCTCCTATCGTAGGAACTGGTATTGAGGCACAGCTTGCTAGAGATTCACGCACTCAGATCTCTGCTGAGGGAGATGGTGTCGTTGAGTACGTTGACGCTTCTGTTATTAAGATTAAGTATGACCGCACAGAAGAGGATGATTTCACAAGCTTCGTTTCTGCGGTTAAGGAATATAAATTGCCTAAGTTCAGAAGAACTAACCAGAATACTACAATTGACTTGCGTCCGCTTGTTAACCGTGGTGACCGTGTGACTAAGGGACAGATCCTTACTCAAGGTTATTCAACTGATAAGGGTGAACTTGCAATCGGTAAGAATTTGCTAGTTGCGTTCATGCCTTGGAAGGGTTACAACTATGAGGATGCTATCGTTATCAACGAGAAGGTTGTAAAATGGGATATGTTTACATCTGTTCACGTTGAGGAGGATACTCTTGAGGTTCGTGAGACTAAGCGTGGTATGGAGGAGTTGACTGCTGACATTCCAAATGTAAGTGAGGAGGCTACTCGTAACCTTGATGAGAACGGTGTTATCCGTATCGGTGCTCCTGTAGAGCCAGGTGATATCATCATCGGTAAGATCACTCCTAAGGGTGAGTCTGATCCTTCTCCTGAAGAGAAATTGCTTCGTGCTATCTTCGGTGATAAGGCAGGTGATGTTAAGGACGCGTCTTTGAAGGCTACTCCGTCACTTCATGGTGTCGTTATTGGCAAGAGAACATTTGCTCGTGCTATTAAGAACCGTAAGTCAAGACAGTCTGATAAGGAACTTTTGGAGGCAGTAGATGCTAAATTCGAGCAGGCAGCTGCAGAGTTGAAGAAAGTGTTGGTTGACAAACTTCTTACTCTTACAAATGGTAAGACATCTAAGGGTGTGAAGGATTGCATGGATATCGAGGTAATCGGTAAGGGTGATGTATTCAACAACAAGCTATTCAACAGCATCGACTACAATTCGATCCACTGGAACGATTGGACAGAGGATGAGAAGACTAACAGAATGATCAGCAAGGTTATCTCTAACTACCTAGCACAGCACAAGGAACTTGAGGCTGGTGTTAAGAGAGACAAGTTTGCAATCAATATCGGTGATGAGCTACCAAATGGCATCATGCAGTTGGTTAAGGTTTACATCGCTAAGAAGCGTAAGATTCGTGTAGGAGACAAGATGGCCGGACGTCACGGTAACAAGGGTATCGTATCTAGAATCGTTCGTCAGGAGGATATGCCATTCTTGGCAGACGGTACTCCAGTCGACATCTGTCTAAACCCACTAGGTGTGCCTTCTCGTATGAACATCGGTCAGATTTTCGAGACAGTTCTTGGATGGGCAGGTTTGAAGCTTGGTGTTAAGTTTGCTACTCCTATTTTCGATGGTGCTTCACTTGATGATTTGAATGAGTGGACAGACAAGGCAGGTCTTCCAAGATATGGTAAGACATACTTGTATGACGGTGGTACAGGTGAGCGTTTCGACCAGCCAGCTACAGTAGGTGTTATCTACATGCTTAAGCTTGGACACATGGTCGACGATAAGATGCACGCTCGTTCTATCGGACCTTACTCATTGATTACACAGCAGCCTCTAGGAGGTAAGGCACAGTTTGGTGGTCAGCGTTTCGGAGAGATGGAGGTCTGGGCAATCGAGGCATACGGTGCTTCTCATGTATTGCAGGAGATCCTAACTATCAAGTCTGATGACGTTAAGGGCCGTGCTCGTGCTTATGAGGCTATCGTTAAGGGTGAGCCAATGCCGACACCAGGTATTCCAGAGTCTCTAAACGTGTTGCTACACGAGTTGAGAGGTTTGGGCTTGAGTATTACTTTGGATTAAATTGTAGAAGATATGGCTTTCAGAAAAGATAATAAAGTAAAAAATACATTCTCAAGAATTTCTATCGCTCTTGCTTCTCCAGAAGAGATTTTGGAGCAGTCAAGCGGTGAGGTGCTAAAGCCTGAGACTATCAACTATCGTACTTACAAGCCAGAAAGAGACGGTTTGTTCTGCGAGAAGATTTTTGGTCCAGTAAAGGATTTTGAGTGCCATTGTGGAAAATATAAGAGAATCAGATATAAAGGTATTGTCTGCGACCGTTGTGGTGTCGAGGTGACTGAGAAGAAAGTCCGTCGTGAAAGAATGGGTCACATCCATTTGGTTGTGCCTGTTGCTCACAACTGGTATTTCAGATCTACACCTAATAAGATTGGATATCTTCTTGGTCTTCCTTCTAAAACTCTTGACGCAATCATCTACTATGAGAAGTATGTTGTGTTGCAGCCAGGTATTTTGGCAAATGAAGGTATAGCTACTCGTCAGCTACTTACTGAAGAGGAGTACCTTGATTTGATGGATAAACTTCCAATCGAGAATCTTCATCTTGAGGATTCTGATCCTAACAAGTTTATCGCAAAAATGGGAGCCGAGGCTGTTTACGAGATGCTTAAGGAGGTTGACTTGGACTCTCTATCATATGAGTTGAGAAACAAGGCAAGCCAGGAGACATCTCAGCAGAGAAAGAACGAGGCTTTGAAGCGTCTTCAGGTGGTAGAGGCATTCCGTGCGTCTCACGGTAAGAGCCGTCCTGAGTGGATGATCGTTAAGGTTGTTCCAGTTATTCCGCCTGAATTGCGTCCTTTGGTTCCATTGGATGGTGGACGTTTCGCTACATCAGATTTGAATGATCTATACAGACGTGTTATTATCCGTAACAACCGTCTTAAGAGACTAATAGAGATTCACGCTCCAGAGGTTATCCTTCGTAACGAGAAGCGTATGTTGCAGGAGGCTGTTGATTCATTGTTCGACAACTCTAAGAAGGCAACAGCTGTTAAGTCGGAGGCTAACAGAGCATTGAAGTCATTGTCAGACAGCTTGAAGGGTAAGCAGGGACGTTTCCGTCAGAACTTGCTTGGTAAGCGTGTTGACTATTCAGCTCGTTCCGTAATCGTCGTTGGTCCAGAGTTGAAGATGCACGAGTGTGGTATTCCTAAGTATATGGCAGCTGAGCTTTACAAGCCATTCGTTATCCGTAAGCTTATCGAGCGTGGTATCGTAAAGACAGTTAAGTCAGCAAAGAAGATTGTCGACCGCAAGGATCCAATCGTTTGGGATATCCTTGAGTACGTTATGAAGGGTCACCCAGTACTATTGAACCGTGCCCCTACTTTGCACCGTCTTGGTATCCAGGCATTCCAGCCTAAGATGATCGAGGGTAAGGCAATCCAGTTGCACCCACTTGCATGTACAGCGTTCAACGCCGACTTCGATGGTGACCAGATGGCCGTTCACTTGCCACTAGGTAATGAGGCTGTCCTTGAGGCACAGATGTTGATGCTTGGATCTCACAATATCCTTAACCCTGCCAACGGTGCACCAATCACAGTGCCAGCACAGGACATGGTCCTTGGACTTTACTATATCACAAAGGAGCGTCCAGGTACTAAGGGTGAGGGATTGAAGTTCTACGGTATGGAAGAGGCTCAGGTGGCTTACAACGAGCAGAAGGTTGACCTTCACGCTCCAATTCATGTTATCGTGGATGACGTAGACGAGAAGGGTGCTCCTATCCGTCACATGATCCAGACAACAGTAGGTAAGCTAATCTTCAACCAGAACGTTCCAAAGGCTGTAGGTTTCATTAATGACCTTATCTCAAAGAAGTCATTGAAGAGTATTATCAGCAAGGTTATCAAGACTTGTGGTGTTGCTCGTACAGCTCAGTTCTTGGATGATATCAAGAATTTGGGTTACTACATGGCCTTCAAGGGATGTTTGTCATTTAACCTTGAGAACGTTATCATTCCTAAGGAGAAGGAGACATTTATTAATGAGGGTTACGCTAAGGTGGAAGAGGTCATGGCTAACTATAACATGGGTCTTATCACTCCTAATGAGCGTTACAATAATATTATTAGTATCTGGACAGAGACTAACAAGAAGTTGACAGATGTCTTGATGGATACTATTAAGAAGGACGAGCAGGGATTCAACTCAGTTTACATGATGCTTGATTCCGGAGCCCGTGGATCTAGAGAGCAGATTCGTCAGCTTTCAGGTATGCGTGGTTTGATGGCTAAGCCTCAGAAGTCTGGTGCCGTTGGTGGTCAGATCATTGAGAACCCTATCCTTTCTAACTTTAAGGAAGGTTTGTCAGTCCTTGAGTACTTTATCTCTACTCACGGTGCTCGTAAGGGTCTTGCCGATACAGCCTTGAAGACTGCCGATGCAGGATATTTGACTCGTCGTCTTGTTGACGTGTCACATGACGTGATCATCAACGAAGAGGATTGTGGCACATTGCGTGGACTTGTTTGTACAGATATCAAGAAGAACGATGAGGTTATCGTATCTTTGGGAGACAGAATCTTAGGACGTGTTTCTGTTCACGATGTTGTGAATCCAGCAACAGGTGAGGTTATCGTAATGGCAGGTCAGGAGATCAGAGAGGATCACGTGTCTGCTATCAATGCCGCTAAGATTGAGAAGGTTGAGATTCGTTCGGTTCTTACTTGTGAGTCAAAGAGAGGAGTTTGTGCTAAGTGTTACGGACGTAACTTGGCTACTGGCCGTATGGTACAGGAAGGTGAGGCAGTCGGAGTTATCGCAGCACAGGCTATCGGTGAGCCAGGTACTCAGTTGACACTTCGTACATTCCACGCCGGAGGTACTGCGGGTAACGTCGCAACAAGCAACGTGTTCGCATCTAAATATGATGGTATCATTGAGTTTGAGGAGTTGAGATCAGTCGACACTGTAGACGAGAACGATCAGCCAGTTCAGGTTGTTGTCGGTCGTCTTGGTGAGGCAAGAATCATCAACCCAACAACTAAGATTGAGCTTACTCGTGTTGAGATCCCTTACGGTTCGAAACTATTCTATAAATCAGGTGATGAGGTGCATGTTGGAGATGTGATCTTCGAATGGGATCCATACAATGCTGTTATCGTAACTGAGGTTGCCGGTAAGGTTGAGTTTGAGAGCTTGATAGAAGGTGTTACTTGTCGCTCAGATATAGATTCAACTACAGGACATGAGGAGAAGATTATTATCGAATCTAAGGATAAGACTAAGTCTCCTGCTTGTAATATCATTAATGAGGACGGAAGCATCGAGAGAACATACAACTTGCCAGTGGGTGCAACAGTCGTTGTTTCTGAGGGTGAGAAGTTGAAGAAAGGTCAGCTTTTGGTTAAGATCCCAAGATCTTCAAGCAAGGCAGGCGATATCACCGGAGGTCTTCCACGTGTACAGGAGTTGTTCGAGGCTCGTAACCCATCTAACCCAGCTATCGTGGCTGAGATCGATGGTGAGGTATCATTCGGTAAGATCAAGAGAGGTAACAGAGAGATCTCTATCACATCTAAGTTCGGTGAGGTTAAGAAATATCTAGTTTCTTTGTCTAAGCAGATCTTGGTACAGGAGGGTGACTATGTACGTGCAGGAAACGCAATCTCTGACGGTGCTGTTTGTCCATCAGATATTCTTGCTATCCTAGGTCCTACTGCTGTTCAGGAGTACATTGTGAACGAGGTTCAGGATGTGTACCGTCTTCAGGGTGTGGCTATCAACGACAAGCACTTCGAGGTTATCGTACGTCAGATGATGCGTAAGGTTCAGATTTCTGATCCAGGTGATACATTGTTCTTGGAGAACGACCTAGTTGACAAGCTAGAGTTTATGGAGGAGAACGATAAGTTGTTCGATAAGAAGATCGTTGTCGACGCTGGTGGTTCTACTAACTTCAAGCCAGGTCAGGTCGTTACAGCTCGTAACCTTCGTGCAGAGAACAGTATGCTTAAGCGTCGTGACTTGAAGATTGTCACTGTTCGTGATGCTATACCTGCAACAGCTACTCAGATTCTTCAGGGTATCACAGGTGCTGCTCTTCAGACTCGTAGCTTCATGTCGTCTGCATCATTCCAGCAGACAACTAAGGTGCTTAATGATGCTGCTCTTCGTGGTAAGACTGATAATCTTGAGGGTATGAAGGAGAACGTTATCTGCGGTAAGTTGATCCCAGCAGGTACTGGTCTTGCTAAGTTCCAGCAGTTGATCGTTGGTCCAAAGGATGAAATGGAGAAGGCATACGCTAAGTCTTCATACGATTACGAGGATGGCGATTTCGCTGTAGAGTTCCCTTCTGAGAACGAATAATTAGATTTCTCTAATTAAACTATATAAAAAGCAGATCACAAGAAATTGTGGTCTGCTTTTTTATTGGACACCATTAATTTTCATCATCTTTATGATTTCTAAAATGGAAATCGTATTTTTGCTAAAAATCAAATAATTTAAGAATATGGATAACGATAACAACGATAAAGACCAGCGTCGTGGTTTCCCAGTGGAAATCACAGAGGATATCGCGGAAGGCACATACGCCAATTTTGCCCTTGTAGGCCATTCTCAGACAGAATTCTTGCTCGACTTTGCCAAGACTATACCTGGGCAGCAGAAAGCCAAAATAAAGAGCCGTGTGATCATGTCTCCGATTCAGGCTAAACGTCTCCTTCGTGCTTTGGCTGACAACGTGGCTAAATATGAGCAGACATTCGGTGAAATCAATGACCGTCCCGTCGTTCGTGGAAATGGTAATGGTAGCGACAACGGTTCTGTACCACCGTCGTTCATGGGATTTAATGGTACGGGAGAGGCGTGATGAAATGCTGAATTAGGAATGCGGAATGCAAAAAAATGTCGTGGCGATATACCTTCCGCTCCGACAGTCTAGCAGCGAGCAGCCAGACAATCGGTTACGATTGACAAAGTCAATGTGTTCCCTTCGGGAACTGATATTTGTCTCATTATACCATCGGGATCAGATCTTTGCCTCATAATGCTATCAATGTTCCTGAGGGGAACACATAACCGCAGGTTATCCTAACCGATTATTTTTTGCGAAGCAAAATACTGTCGGTATACCATAAAAGCCGTGACGATTTCTTCGCCACGGCTTTTTTTATATCCGCTATTGTTTTGATTGCAATTCAAATTTCTGCTATCTTTGTGTTAATTGATTTAATAATTTAGGATAGATATGAAGAAATACTCGCATGCGTGGTTGGCCTTTATGGCTATGAAGAGATTGGAGGTTATTGCTACCACGGAAGATGAAACTGTTGTCAAAGGTGTGTCGGACGATGTACGTCAGCACGCTAAGACTTTGTGGAAATGGTTTAGAAACTACCGTGATTTTGTGATTGAAGGGGCTTGGTATCCCGACGAGGTGTTCAAGGATATGAGCACGAGCCATATTGTGAAGTATGAGCCTAATGGCAATTATACGGAGTTCCGTAATATGCCTGCCACTCATTCCATCAGTGCGATGATGAAGAAGACGTCGCCTCTCTATAAAAAGCCGTATTCTATCGTGAAGGGAAATTGTGCCGACCGTTGTGAGTCGATAGCTCACAGTATCGTCGACAATTTCAAGATGCTTCAGAAGGAGGAGCGTGGATGCCCAATCACTACTACCAACAACCATATCGCTATGCGTTTCTTTATCCTTAGCCATTACGTCGCCGACTGTCACATGCCTTTCCATTGCGACAATCGTCCGTTTAGCGACGAGAAGGGTATGCATGGCATCATAGAGAAGAAATGGGAGGACCAGATCAAAAAGTCGTATAAGATCGACGTCGATAATAATCGTTTCTTTTATGATCCCGACGGCTATCCATTGCCGTTGAAGGTCTCGACTCTATTGGAAGAGGTGGAGAAAGAGATTCAGTCTCGTCCGTATGTGCACGGGTGGGGCTCTAACAACACCAGCACTTGGGATTACATGAGTGGAGTGTCGCAATATTCTTATCTTTTCTCCCGTTTCTTGGTGCCAGAGAGTTTCTCCACAAACCAGAATTTTGCTGAGTTCACAGAACAGACAGAATGGGGTAAGAATTTTGATACTTATAATAAGATGATCTTCTCCGACGCGATTGATTCCATCGCTCGTATTTGGCTACATGTGTGGATCAAGTATAGAACGTGGTTGAAGGAGTAGGAGCGAAAAACTGTCGGTATGTGGCGATATACCTTCCGCTCCGACAGTCTAGCAGCGAGCAGCCAGACAATCGGTTACGATTGACAAAGTCAATGTGTTCCCTTCGGGAACTGATATTTGTCTCATTATACCATCGGGATCAGATCTTTGCCTCATAATGCTATCAATGTTCCTGAGGGGAACACATAACCGCAGGTTATCCTAACCGATTGTTTTTTGCGAAGCAAAATACTGTCGGTATACTATAAATGCCGTGGCGAATTTTTTTCGCCACGGCATTTTTTGAATGTAAGGGTGCGTTTCCAGTCTACTTTATGATTATCAACTGCGTTCTGCCGCTGATAAATTTGATCACGTATACTCCTGTCTGTAATCCCATCGCTTGTATCTTTTGCGTTGCCTCGACACTGTTGATCGCGTCTATTTTCATTAAAGGTTTGCCTGTCATATCCATCACAGTGGCTTCTGTTGGTTCTGCGACAACAATTATATTGTCAGTCAACTCATCAAGTTCATCCTTAGTCTCAGCAAAGGCAATCCAGTCGATATTGGCGTATGCTCCGCTGATTCTGATTCGCAGAATATGCTCGCCAGACGTAATCTCCGATGTCTTGCCACTCACTGTAGTGTAAGTGTTCCAACTATCAGTCTGTGGTATCTTGACGGTGTCTGCAATCTGAGTCCCGTCTACCGTCATTATGAAACTTGAGAAATCCAATCCACTGGCGACGTGAGCTTTATAGAAATACTCTGCCGATTTCTCTACGTTGATTGTATACTCGGTCCACTCGCCTTCTTGAGTGTAGCCGATAGCATAACCTTTAGTATCACTGATTGAGTCGACTGTGACAATATCAACTCCGTCATTACGGTACTGTGCACCTTGGTTCTCCACATCCTTATCATAGTAGGCGATACCCTGTCCGCCTAAATCATAATCTTCCATCTCTATCTTGCCAGGAATGATGAATGCCGACTCGTATGGCTCCTGAGGAATGGTCTCGGCAAAGTTTGGCAACGGAATTTCCTTATTCTTTATGCCTTTATATTTAGCCTCAATACCGGCATTATTGATGACGTTCTTGTCGCTTCCGTCATTGTCGTGGGCATAATTAGTGCCACACTGGTTGCAGGCTGTTCCCTTCGGAGCATTCACAGCCACGTTATAAGCGATCTCGAATCCACTTGTTCCCTCATCCTGGTAGATTGGGCAGGTCCAGTAGTCAGCCCAGTTTGATCCATTGATGTCGTGGCTATAGTTGTACATGATCTGGCCGTTCTTGCCTTGATTGGATAGGGTATAGATGGCAGCACCGTCGCAAAGCAATCTTGCGATATGGTGGATCTCATTATAGTTGATCTTGTTGCCATCCATCGCAGTCTGGTTCTTTGTCCAACCGAAACCTACGGATATTCCTGTGTAATTAGCATACGACACTTCGTTGTGCTCAATCACTATATATCTCGGATAGCCTCCAAGGATAGGCACTCCGCCCTGAATCTCATTAGTTGTATTGTAGACGTAGTTGTTCTTCACAGTGTCGCGAGTACAAATCTCATCTTTATCTGATGGATTATATCCTTTGTGAATCTCAGTCAATGAATCCGGAGCAAACTTGCCGATTGAGATACTTGATCCTCCAATCTCTGTGAAGACGTTGCCCTCAATACGAGTGTCGTTAGTTCCAGAGGTGAAATCAAGGCCAGTCGCAGCCATCTGAGTGAAGATATTATCTTCAAAAGTGACACGGCTTGCGTTTGTCACCTCCACACCAGCGTTTGGATGCCAAAGCATAAACTCATTAGATTTCAAATAGCCTCTATCCTCCACTTTTACTGCATACTGTCCGGCTTGGAGATTAAGTAAACCTTCTCTGCTCGGACGCAAGAAATTTGTATGAGCAAAGACAATGCCACTGAATGAGATATTCTGCACTTTGTTCTTTGTGCTTTCTCCAGCGACTTGGATCAAAGTCTCAAGATTAGGAGCCACGACATTAGCTGTCGTCATATCCTCACCCTCACGAGGCATATAATAAAGGGTGTTTTTATCCTCGTCGAGATACCACTCTCCAGCCATATCCAAAAGCGACATGTCGTTTTCAAGATAGTAGCACTGCTGTTTTGGAGGATTACTCATGAAGGCCGTTCCTAGCATTGGGTAGGCACGACGGAAAAGACGAGTGCGCTCAGGATCCTGTGGAATGATCTTGCAAGTGTTGCCGTTATACTTCACATCCTCGATTCTAAGCACCTGGTCTGCCCACGCCACCATCACATGGATCTCCGATTTCTTGATATTCTCAAGTTTCTTGATCTGGTCAGTGTAGACGTCGAAAGCCCTGCCGAAAGTGTCAACTTTGGCAAGACGGTTGAAATAGTGGTCGCCATTAGCCTTGATATTAGGATGACGTGCTCGAATGGCTTTCTTACCGTTGACATATAGCTGACGGAATCTATTCTCCACTCCTTTGACACACCAGATATTCTTATCCGCGTCGTAAAGTTCCCATCCGTTCACTGGCACACCTCCCGTCACCAATGGAGTCTCTCCGGGAGCAGCTTTGTAGCGGACATAATGACCGTTAGTTCCACCGTCGGCATTGGAAAGACGCAAAGTGCTGGTAAGCTGATATGTGCCTTCATGAAGATAGACATTGATATCTTCCGACATTGATTTATTGACTCCACGCACTGCACGCTGAGCCTGCTCCAACGTCTTGAATGGAGCAGCCATCGTACCCTCAGAAGCATCGTTACCGCTTGGAGAGACGTGGAAATCGATTGCGTTGGCATTGCTAACGAAGCAAGCCATTAATGCTGTGAATATGTAATTATATCTTACTTTCATTTTTTTTACTGATTTGGTTTTTCATGTAGGGGCAGGTTTCAAACCTGCCCGCTTATTATATCATTTGGTATCGGGCGGGTTTGAAACCCGCCCCTACGCTTTTGAATTAATCTACAATTATAGAAATTCCTGCCTTTTCATCGGCAGATTTCAAAATATATACGCCTTTTTCAAAACCTTTGGCTTTCAAGATATCCTTTGGTGCGACGGAATTGTTCACGTTGATTGTGCCGACACTCTTTCCGTCGACATTATAAACATTATAATCTCCGTTAAGGATTGGTGTGCTCACGATTTCTGAGACGTCTGTGTATTTGTCAAGGAATTCGATCCAGTCGATGTTGATCCAGTCTCCTTCAATCTGTAGCTTCAAAATATGCTCACCTTCTGGCAATACTTTTGTCGTCTTTGTCTCAGCAATCATATACGATTCCCATTCACCCCCGTTGTCTGCGGTTTGGATCATGTCTGTGATCTCTTCACCGTCGAGATATAGTTTGATGCCAGCCTTATCATTGCCAGTAGACAAGCGAGTGCGTATCTTATATTCGTCAGCCACCTTGATGTTGACTGTATACTCAAGCCATTCTCCTTTTTGTGCGTAACCTACAGCATAACCGTCGATTTCATCGGTTTTATACACGTCGACACCATCTTTACGGAATTCTTCTCCACGGTTTTGTCCGTCCATATCATAGTATGCTTTGCCTGAACCGCCAAGGTCATACTCTTCTGCCTGAATCTTGCCAGGGATCTCAGCAGCCTCACCATTGTATGGAGTCTGAGGAATATTGTGAGACTGGTCTACAAAATACCAGTAGTCGAAGTCAAACATATCTGTGTTGGAACCAGAGAATGTGAAGAAGATATCATGAAGTCCAGCGACGTTCATCACCTCTGCCTCTACCTCCGTCCAAGCATTGTTTGTAGGGGTCACATTGACCGAAGAGACGATTTGACCGTCTTTTTTATCCAAACGAACCTCCAATGTGCCACCCTTTCCTGAAGCACAACGAACGGATGCCACAAACTTGAACGCTCCCTCTTCACCGAAGTCGACGGAACGGACCTTAATAAAATCACCTTTGTCGATTCCCTTCACGAAGATGTTGTTTCTGTCGTTGTAGTCCATACGCAATCCATGAGACGAAGCCTTTGTCTCAGCCTCCACTCTTGAATATGGATCAAGATTCTTGATTGCGTTCTTCACACCAAGATTTGTGGCAGGGATGAATGGGATTGAACCGTCGGAACCATAATTAAACTCCTCCACGCAACATGAACGAGTGAAGCCACCAGTGTAGCCCTCCTCACCACGCAGATTCTGGTTGTGGTAGAAATAGTAGGCATGACCTTTGAAATCAATCACACCGGAGTGGATTGTGAAGGCGAAATTATTAACCTCATTCTTGTTTCCACCCTCCTGAATGATTCCACGAGATGTCCACGGACCTTCGATGCTGTTGCTTGTAGAGTATGAGATTTTTTCTGGCACACCATGAGAAGCGTAGATCATATAATAAAGATTATTATGCTTGTGGATCCACGGACCTTCTGTATACTTATAATTAGATTCCGAAGTAAGGTTTGTCTGATGCACCTGACCATCCACAGAAACCATATCCTTGTTGAGTTTGCACCAATAAAGTTTTGGATTACCCCAGAACAAGTAAGCCTGACCATTGTCGATGAACACAGTAGGATCTATATAATCCCAGTTTGGCCCGACAAGTGGTTTGCCGATAGCATCTTTATATGGTCCGGCAGGGTGATCAGCCACAGCCACACCGATAGCACGCGGACCTTTATATGTAGTAGTAACGTAGAAGTAATACTTGCCGTCTCGCTCAATCATCTGTGAGGCCCAGGCAGCATCCTTGTCTGCCCACGCAAAACCGTTATTCTTCATCGGCACACCACGGTCAGTCCAGTTGACCATGTCGACAGAAGAGAACACTCTCCACTGGTTCATTGTGAAGTAATCCACACCATCTTCATCATGGGAAGTGAACACAAAGACAGTGTCACCGATCACCACTGGTGCAGGGTCGGCAGTGAAATCCGTCTGGAAGATCGGATTGTCAGCCAAAATAGATGCCGACGCCATAAGAGACGCAGCAGTAAGTAAAATGTTTTTCATCAAGTCTAGTATTTAAGTTATCAAATTTAAATTCATCTGAATCTCGTAGAGACGCACGGACGTGCGTCTGACACAACATCCATTGCTTCCAATATCATCAAATGGACGTCTGACACAAAATCCATTGTTTCCAATATCATCAAATGGACGTCTGACACAACATCCATTGCTTCCAATATCATCAAATGGACGTCTGACACAAA